>JALORE010000263.1 GCA_025459125.1 Planctomycetota bacterium
GATGGCCTTGGCCAGCCTCTACCACAGCGGCTTGTGGGACACCTACTGGAAATCCGTGCGGGCGGTGGCCTAAGGCCGCCAGGATCTTTCCTCGCGCACTGCCGAGCAGGTGTTCCAGGATTTCTGTTCCCAACTGGGGCCCACGTACGTATGCTGTGGATTCTACGCGGCCGAACTGAAGGGTCTGGCGGTGAGCAGCGATATCACCCTGTATGTGCGCGACATGCGGATGGTCCGGCAAGCGTCAGAACGCCTGGGGCCCGACCTTCTCCCGGATGATGAATTCGGACAGGTCAAGGTGATAGAGACGAAGGACCGTACGCCTTGGTTCAATGCTCAGACGGTCCGGGGTCTGTCCGTAGTGGACGACCTGGAACTCTACCTCGAGATGACGATCGATACGCCACGCGGCCCGAAGATCGCCGAGGTGCTGCGGCGCCGCCTTCTTCCAGATCCGTAGGTGGACTTTCGCAGAATGAATGCAGCCCTTCTCCGTCAGTTGCGGGAACTCGCGGAGGCCTTCAACCGAATCGGCCTCCAGCCCGTTATTGGTGGCGGCCTGGGTCTCTACCTTCTGTTTCGGGAGCAGTCGCAGGGGGTTCGGGCCACGCAGGATATCGACCTGATTGTCACGAGCGCCCAAGCCGGGCAGCGTGCGATGCGCGAGGCGATGGGGCGCGCCGTCATCGATGAACTCCACTATGTCGTCCGGGATGACAGCCGCTGTTTCCGCTTCACGAAGGAGCCGGCTCAGCAACTCGACCTTCTGGCGCCACTCCTGGAGGGAATCGTGATAGAGGGTGGGCGGGTCAAGCTGATCCGCACGAAGTTGCATGCACGCTTTACGCCGGAAGCCTGCTTCATCGAGGAAGATCTCAGGACTGTGGATGTGGCGCTGCTGGTGCCAGGGTTATCCCAGACCGGCCCTCTTTTCGTGAATGTGCCTTCTCCGGCGAATATGCTGATCCTGAAGCTGTTCGCCTTTGACGATAGAGACTCTGTTTCCCGACGAGACGAAGAACGTGCCCAGGCGCATGCTTACGATGTCTACCTCATTTCCGCCCTGACGCAGTTGAGCGACTTCCGACAAGGCCGCGAGTTCCTGCCTCGGCATGAGGCGTCGGATGTTGTCCGAAACGCACGGCAGATCGTCAGGAACAAGTTCCTCACTCTGGGACACCCGGGATGGAGATACGTGCTCTCCTCCGCGGCCTTTCTTCCCGGCCACCCGATTGGTGATCGACAGAAGCAACTGGATGTGGCGCGGCGGCGTTTGCTGCGCTGGTTCGAGGAGGACACGTCCACACGACGGATCACGCCCACAGCATAAGAAGACAACCATGGATCATACGGGATGGTGTAGGTGAGGCCAAGCCGTAATTGAATCGTGCGTGATACACACCCTCCCGATGCGGTCAGGGTTCGCGTGGGGGTGCTGCGGACGGCGGGATCGGGCGGGGCCGTTGTGGTTGGCCAGCCTTGAACCGGCTCGCCGGTGGGCCGGTTGGCGTCAATGGGGCTGGGGAGGGATTCTCCCGGTCGGAGCTTGCGCCTTGCCCGCATCCGCTGACTTGGGTCGATCGGTTGCGGGGGGACGGGGTCCGGTTGGGTCTGACGCCAAGCCTTCAACTCCGGGGACTTCTCGTAGTACTCGTCCGGGAACAGGCCTCTCTTCTGCCATTCCTCCGGCGGCTGGTTGGCATCGACTTGCTTCTGAAGGAGCTCGCGCAGTCGCCCCTTGCGCCGGGTCCTCATCTCGAGAGAAGTCTCGTGGACGTTGACCTGCACCAGGCGTGTCCCATCCATCAGGAGCGTGAACCCAAAATCCTCCAGGGTCAGGTCATCGTGTCGCCAGCGTGCCACGATCATAACGTCGGGCATTGCCTCGAGGATGTGCTTGACCCGGTTGTACTGTTCGTAATAGCCGAACTCCGAATCGGAATCCTCGGAGCCGACATATGGCTGGAACAGGTAAATCGCAAAGAGCCCGAGCGACGCAAGGGCCACACCGAATATGAGCGGCAACCCCTTGGGAACCGATCCCCGGACGCGGATAGCATGGATTGTCATGGCATTTGGCCTCCTGATCTTGCCTCCAGGGTAGCCGCCCTGCCGAAAATAGCAGGCCCGGCGCTGGCGGATGGACAGGCTGGGCCGGGGGCGGTAAGCTGGCGGACGCTTGAAATGGGGGCGACGCATGCGTCGCCCCTACGGGTGGATGGACGAAGATTGCGGAATAGGGTTAACCATGAGCGAAAGAGCATGTGTCATGAGCCGCGTCGTAGTATCCCTTTGGATTTGCCTTTTCTGGATCGGGACGGGTTGTCAGCAATCTCAAGCGCCGGCCGGGGGCGGGCCGCTGATCGGGATCACCAGTGTGTATGAGCCGGCCAAGGGAGAGAAGTCGGCCGAAACGACCGTCGGGTTTGCTTATGTGCGGGCGGTGGTGGAGAATGGCGGGGTGCCGATCGTGCTGCCGACTGTGGCTGACGAGCGGGTCCTGCAGAAGTACCTGGATACGCTCGATGGCCTCGTGCTGGTCGGCGGGGCCGATATTCCGCCCCAGGTGTATGGAGAGCAGCCGCATGAGACCGTCCAGGTGCTCACGACGGAACGGTACGAGTTCGAGCGCAAGCTGATCGCCCGCTGGCTGGCCGGGGGCAAGCCCCTGCTCGGCGTTTGTCTCGGCATGCAGTTCACCAACGTCGTCTCCGGCGGGACAATGGTCCAGGATATCCCCTCCGAGATCGGCACCCAGGTGAAGCACAAGGGCTACCACCGCGTGCAGATCGAGCCGGGCAGCACGCTGGCCAGACTGCTCGGCGCCACGGAAGCCTCCGTGCTTTCGAGTCACCACCAAGCAGTGGACAAGCTGGGCAGGAATCTGCGGCCGATGGCCCGGGCTGAGGATGGCGTCGTCGAGGCCCTGGAGCGGACCGACGGCAGATTTGGGCTGTTCGTGCAGTGGCACCCTGAGTCCATGACCGACCTCGCGCACCGCAACGCGATCTATGGCGCACTGATCCGGGCGGCCGCCGCCAAAAAGTAGGAGCGGTGCGTGATACGCACCCTACGGACTTCGGCCTTGCGCAGACGTGTTCCGCCGATGGAAAAGACATGCCTACGCGAGCGCAGGCATGGCACCCGGCACAGCGGCCCCGGCGTGCCTCTTGGTTCGCCCGCTGAGGGCGGCTGGTCGGGGTCCACAACGCAATGAAGGGCGTTGGGGGGCCCCGCTACAGGTTTCGTTCCGCGATTGCGGCTTGGGTTGCGGCCGAAGGCTGGACGCAGCTCTTGCCGATGGCGAAGGGGCTGACCATCGGCAAGCTGACGCTCGCCGCTGCCACCCGCGTACACCAGATTAGCCGGCGCTGAGTTCCAGGTACTAGGGGCATAAGAACCGTCATACGTCCTGCGATCGTGCGCCGTCACACGCTTTGGGCCGGATGGACGAGGTGCCCGGTCCGTTACGGCTTTGACGAACGAGGACGCCTCCACTATGATGGTGGCTGGAAGAACCGGTTGTTCTCGTTGGGAGGTTGGTACGGTGCGGAAACTGCCGATGCATACGAGGATTCTGCTGGCCCTGGTCGCGGGCGCGGCGTTTGGATTCGCGGCGAATCAATTGGAGTTCTCGGGTTTCGTAATCACCTACATCCGGCCGGTGGGGACGGCCTTCATCAAGCTCATCAGCATGGTCGTCGTGCCGCTGGTGTTCGTGGCGCTGCTGGTCGGCACCGCCAGTCTCAAGGACATCCGCAGCCTGGGCCGGATCGGGATCCGGACCCTGCTGCTGTACGTGTCCATGACCGCCATCGCGGTCACCATCGGCCTGACCCTGGCCAATCTCGTGGAGCCGGGCAAGGGCTTCACGCAGGAGACGAAGCAACAACTGAAGCAAGGCGCGGCGGCGCAGGCCGACGCCGCCATCGCCGGGGCCTCGGCGGCACGCGAGAAAACCTCGGTCGTCAACCTGCTGTTGAACATCATCCCCGCGAATCCCGTCCGGTCCCTGGCTGAAGGCCAGATGCTTCAGGTCATCTTCTTTGCTGTCCTCATGGGCATCTGCCTGACGTTGATCCCGCCGGAGCGGGCCAAGCCGGTGACCGCCTTCTTCGAGGGCGCCAACGAGATCTTCGTCAAGATGGTGCACGTCATCATGCTGATCGCGCCCTACGGCGTCTTTGCCCTGGTGGCGGCGGTGGTCGCCGATTTCGGCCTGGGGATCATCTGGCTGCTGTTCAAGTACTGTCTCACGGTCCTGGCGGGACTGCTCATCTATATGCTGGTCGTCTATTCCGCCATCCTGAAGTTCCTCGCGCGGACGGGCGTGCGGCGCTTCTTCCGCGGCTTGCGGCCCGCGCAGTTGGTCGCCTTCAGCTCGTCGTCCAGCGCTGCCACGCTGCCGGTGACCCTCAAGTGTGTTACGGAGACCCTGGGCGTCCCGCAGGGCGTGGCCAGCTTCATGCTCTCGGTTGGGGCGAGCATCAACATGGACGGCACGGCCCTCTACCAGGGCGTTGCCACCGTGTTCATCGCCCAGTTCTACGGGATCGACCTGGGATTCGGGCAGCAGTTGATGGTGGTCCTGACCGCCACCATGGCCGCCCTGGGCACCGTGGGCATCCCGGGGGCCGGCGTGGTCATGCTCTTGATGGTGCTCAACAGTGTGGGCGTCCCGCCCGAGGGCATCGGGATCATCCTGGGCGTGGACCGCTTCCTGGACATGTGCCGCACGGCGGTGAACGTGACCGGTGATTCCGTCTGCACGATGGTCATTGCGGCCGCCGAAGGCCAACTCGACAATAACGCGGCCCAGAAGAAACTCGGCGAATCCGGAGAACCGCTCAAGACGTCTGCTCTTCCGTAAGGACACAGATATGAAGCGACAGCAGCACTGGAATAGGGGAATGATGGGTGGGAAGCCTACGCTCTTACATCATTCCATTATTCTATCATTCCAATATTCGATTGTTCCAGTCCTCCTGGCCCTGGCGCTGCTGGCCACAGCCCGGCCGTGCCGCGCGTGCTTCTCCATCGTGGTGGGCAAGAACGCCTCCACGGATGGCTGCGTCATTGTGGGCCACAACGAGGACGATACGGCCCCGCAGATCGTCAACCATCACAAGGTGCCGCGGCGCAACTACCCGCCGGGCGCCACGGTCGCCCTGCGCAACGGCGGCACGCTCGAACAGGTGGAACAGACCTGGGCCTACCTCTGGTCGGAGATGCCGGGGATGCTCTTCTCCGACAGCTATCTCAACGAATGGGGCGTGACCGTGGCCTCGGACAACTGCCCTTCGCGGGAGGACAAACCCGAGCTGACCGAGGGCGGCATCGGCTACATGCTCCGGCGCCTGGTGGCGGAGCGGGCCAGGACGGCCCGGGACGGGGTCCTGCTGGCCGGCCAGTTGGTGGAGCGGTTTGGCTACATCGACTCCGGGCGCACCTACGTCATCGCTGACCCGGAGGAAGGCTGGCTTTTCTGCGTGGTCAACGGCAAGCACTGGCTGGCCCGGCGGGTGCCGGACAGCGAGGTGGCCATGGTAGCCAATACGTACACCGTCCGCGCTGTGACCGTGCCCAACAAAGCGAATTGCCTGGCCGCCGCGGATATCGTGGACTACGCGAAATCCCGCGGCTGGTACGACCCGCAGAGGGACGGGGCCTTTGACTTCGCCAGGATCTACGCCGATCCGAAGGCAGCCTCCCACCCCAACAACATCGGCCGGCAATGGAGCGGATTGTCGTACATTGCCCGGGACAAGTTGGAACCCGGCCCGAACCTGCCTTTTTCCGTCGTCCCGAAGCACAAGCTGAGTGTGTTGGACGTGATGCAGATTCTGCGGCACGACAAGGAAAGCGAGTCCGGTCCGGCCCCGGCCGATTCACCGTTTGTCTGCGCCCTGTGCAGCGGCGCGACCCAGACCAGCTTCGTGGCCCAGTTGCGCGGGAGCGTGCCCCGCGATCTCGGGCTCGTGTACTGGGTTTGCCTGGCCTCGCCGCGCACGTCGTTCTACCTGCCGTTCCATTTCGGCAGCGCGGATTTCCCGGCCGGGTTCCGTGCGGGAGCGCAGCGGCCCACGGCGGAAGTGTACGACCGGCGCGTGGCGGCACCGTTCACCGCCGATCCGCACGAGGCGTTCTGGACGTTCTCCAATTTCCGCGACAAGATCGATCGGCACGGCCCGTCCCGTCTGGCCACCGCACAGGCGGAGGCCCAGCGCCTCGAGCGGGATGCTTTCGCCCTGCTGGCGCCGCTCGAAGTCGCGGCGCGTCCGCTCTACCGGACCGATCCCGCGGCGGCGGCGCGCCTGCTCGAGAGCTACTCGAAAGGCGTGTACCTTACCTGCCTGGAGACGATGAGGGCCGTGCTGGCAGACAAGTAGACTCGCATTCCCGGTTTTGCTCGTCAAAACTCATTATGCGAGGATCGGCTATGATACCTGTAGGAAGAGCGATTTCATTGGCACTGGTGGGCGCACTGACGGTTCTCATGAGTATGGCTGGTGCCCAGGACGTTCGGACTGAGACGGACGCGGAGCTGCGGCAGAAGGCGGACCGGCTGGCGCACGAATTGCTGCTCCTCGATACGCATCTGGATACGCCATTCGAGCTGCAGAAACGCATGCAGGACATCTCCGGGCGGATCGAGGGAGGCCATTTCGACTACGTGCGCGCCCGGCAGGGTGGCCTGGATGCCCTGTTCCTTGCGGTCTACGTGTCGGCGGACTATGAGGAGAAAGGCGGCGCCCGGGCCTATGCCGACCAGACCATCGATCTGGTCGAGAGCTTCCCCCGCCGGTGGCCGGACAAGTTCGCCCTGCTCACCTCGATCGCGCAGATCCGAGCCCAGTTCGGCAGCGGCCGGGTCGTGCTTCTCCTGGGTCTGGAAAACGGCTCAGCGCTGGAAGGTGACCTGGCCAACGTGCAGCATTTCCACGAGCGCGGCGTCCGGTACATCACGCTCTGTCATTCGAAGAATAACCGCATTTGCGACTCTTCGTTCGACGACGCGCCGAAATGGCATGGTTTGAGTCCCTTCGGCCGGGAGTTGATCGGCCGGATGAATCGCGTGGGGATGATGATCGATGTCTCGCACGTCTCCGACGAGGCGTTGTCTCAGGTGCTGGAGTTGTCGCAGGCTCCGGTGGTCGCGACCCATTCCGCGTGTCGTCATTTCACGCCGGGCTGGCACCGCAATCTGAGCGATGACCTGATCCGCCGGCTCGCGGCCCAAGGCGGCGTGATTCAAGTCAATTTCGGCGCGATGTTCGTCAATTCCGCCGTCAATGCCCAGTTTGAGAAACGCCGTGATGAGATTCAGAAGCACATCCACACGAACAACCTGCAGGGCGCCGAGCGGAGCCGCTACATCGAGCAGCGCTGGCGCGAGCAACCGCTGGCCAAAGCCCACGTGCGCGACGTGGCCGACCATATCGAGCACGTCGTCAAGCTGGTCGGCGTCGACCACGTGGGGTTCGGGTCCGACTTCGACGGTGTCACGGAGGTGCCCGCGGGCCTGGAAGATGTCTCGGCGTACCCCAACCTGATCTACGAGCTGCTCAAGAGAGGCTACGGTGCGTCGGAGCTCCGCAAGATCTGCGCCGAGAATTTCCTGCGCGCGTGGGCGGCGGTCGAGAAAGCCGGCGCTGCACCACGCCAGCCATGACGTGCAGGAAGGCCTGTCCGTGTCACAGTCCGGGAGAAAATCTTGGCCCCGGGCGAAATTCTCCTTGACGATCGCGGGCTTGCGCCCATAATCGATGTGCCCCATGTACAACATTGGCAGCGAGCGATCCTTGAGGGGCGGACGATCTGAGAGCAAGAAACCTTGGGCTTTGGGTGCGCCGCGTGGGATGGCACGCGCGGTCTTCGTGCGCTAGCGCTGCGGCCGCGTGCTGCGTTTGGAGTTCCGCGTTGGCGCGGGTCCGAGTCTTCCTCTGGGCTTTCTCGGAAAGAAGCAGAGGGAGGGTTTTTGCCCGCCTGAAGGCGGAACTGGGACCCGGGACCCCCATCGCAGAACGTCGCGATTGGGAGCCCCACCAAACGTGATCCATCGCGTTTGGGAACCCGCTCCGAACGAGTTGGTCGTGTGAAGGGAGAGAGTGGCATGGATCTGGCAGGGCAGAATCCGTTGCATTCCGAGTTGGTGTCATGGTATCATGGATACGTGGAGCCGGGTGATTCGGGTGTACCCGAGCCCCTGCTCCGGTATCTCCGATGGTGTCTGGTTGGTCGGAAGCAACGCGGTAGTCCGAACGAGGCCGTCCCGGGGGCCGGTGGCCAGGCAGATGGAACGTCGAGGACGCGGACAACCGCGCGTGGGATTCCTTCGGGCCGTTCTGAGATGAAGCGCGACGTTATTGACACGTTGAGTCTGCATTTTCAGTGCTTGGACGAGCAGGTGACCTGTTCGCGGGTCAAGCCCTTTCTGCCGGGTCTGCTGATCCCGTCGGCGCGCGTCCGGATTCCCACGCCGATCACGGTGCACGTGGATCATTGCCCGGAGTGCGAGGAAGACCTGGCGGCCCTGCGCGAGCTGCACTTGGGCCCGGGGCAGTTGGAGCGGCTCGGACACCTCTACGCCTGCCGAGCCGCCGCCCACGCGCAGCTATGCCGGCGCGCCAGGTCCAAAATTGCGGTGTTCGTGCGCGGGGTGGTCGCGGATCTCGATGGGGAGATTCTGGATCATCTGTGCACGTGCCCGCGGTGCCGGTCGCGTGTCCACCGCGCGCGGCAGAAGCTCCTGGCGAAGGGAACGGTCCCCACCTCGGGCGCCGCCTGCAGCATGCCGATGTCGGGGGCCCGACTGTTCGACTACGTGGTTCCCTACAGCCGCAGCGCTGAATCCATCCCGCGTGCAACGGCGGAATTGGCGGAGGCCTCGCCGGCCGGTAGGGCGCCGGAGAGAAATCGAGCCGGCGGTTTGGATGCCATGGTTCCGGGTGACACGGGCGCGAACCGCGTGGCGGCGCCGCAGGACCACGTTCGCACCTGCCGCTCCTGCTTGAAACGGATTCACGAGCTCGACGAGACCATCTATGGTATCGCCGAGCGCACCGATTCCGGCGTGGCGACGATCTACAGCGCGCAGCCGCCGGCCGCGGAGATCCCCGGCTCGTTTGCCGACCCCTATCCGGGATACCCGATCCACGTGCGCGTTCTCCCGGGCGTGCCCGCGCCGGCGCCGGCCTCGTCCTGGTCGCCGGCCGGGGTCAAAGCCGCCCTGAAGCGCTCGACCTGCGATCCGCGTGTCCGGCTGATCCTCAAGACCGCCGTGGCCGCCGCCGCCGTGATCCCCCTGGCCATCCTGTTCTTCAACACCTCCACCGCCGAAGGCGTCACCCTCGGCCAGATGTTCAAGGCCTTTGGCAGAGCACCGAACGTCCGCGTCACCACCTTCGATGCGCGCACACAGGAACGCGTGCAGGACGCCTGGATTTCCCGAAAAGCAGATCGCATCCTCATCGTCGCCGGGCAGACGCGCATCTTGCACGACCTGAAAGCCGGAACGGAATCCAGCCGCCACGACGCGCAGACGCCGAGCGGTACCACGCTACTGAACGAGCGTCAGCGTGCGCGTGCGCGCCGAGCCATGGATGCCTGTTTGGGTTTCACGCTCCATGATGTCCCGGCAGATGCCAAGTGGGCTCGCGTGGGCAATG
>JALORE010000497.1 GCA_025459125.1 Planctomycetota bacterium
ATCACCACCCTCAAGGGCAGTTGGATGCTCTACGACTGGGTCGCCCTGACGGCGGATCGCCGCGCGGAGCTGGACGATGTACAGTCACGGACGCTCCTTGACGAGGTGCGGGCGGTACGTGCCTTGCAGGAGCGGGAGGGTCAGGAGTTCCAACCGGTTCGGGTGGCTCTGCGCCACTTCGGTCCGCCGGCCGAGGCCGTGGTGCGCCTGCAGAATGGACCGGCCGCCAGGATCAAGCTCAGTAGAGGCCGGCAAGAGGTCGAGCTTCCGGCCGAGGCCGTGGCCGTGGAAACGCGCCGGCAGGTCACGGTCGAGGTGAACGGCAAGCCGGTGGCGGCGCGGGAAGTCACGCTCCAGCCGGTCCGGAAGCTCACCGTCTACATCACGCCCCATTCCCACACGGACATCGGCTACACGGAGATCCAAACCGCGATCGAGGCCAGGCAGGTGCAGAACCTCCTCGACGGCATGGCGGCGGCGAAACGCACCGCCGACTACCCGCCCGGGGCCCGGTTCGTGTGGAACGTCGAAGTGCTCTGGGCCGCCGACCTGTATCTGCGCCGGCTGAGCGACACGCAGAAGGCGGAGTTCCTCGATGCGGTTAAGCAGGGCCAGGTCGTGCTCAACGGCATGTATCTCAACGAGCTGACCGGTCTGTGCCGCCCGGAGGAACTGGTGCGTCTCTTCCGCTACGCGACCATCCTGGCGGAGCGGACCGGCGTCCCCATCGATGCAGTGATGACCTCCGATGTGCCCGGCCAGACGTGGGGCACGGTCACGGCCATGGCACACGCCGGAATTCGGTATTTCTCCACCGCGCCGAATTACTTCGACCGCATCGGCACCATCCTGAAGGAATGGGAGAACCGCCCCTTCTACTGGGTCGGGCCCGACGGCCACTCGAAGGTGCTCGTCTGGATTCCGTTCTGGGGCTACGCCATGTCGCACCGCTACGGCCAGATGTCGCCCGGCCTCGTCGATGATCTGTACACCGGCCTGGAAAAACGCGGCTATCCGTTCGACATCGCGTACGTCCGCTGGAGCGGCCACGGGGACAACGCCGTGCCCGACCCGGCCATCTGCGAGTTCGTCCGCGACTGGAACGCCAGGTACGCCTGGCCGCACTTCATCATCTGCGGCACCAGCGAGGCCTTCCGGGTCTTCGAGCAGCGCTATGGCGACCAACTCCCCCTCGTGCGGGGCGACTGGACACCTTACTGGGAGGATGGCGCCGGCTCGTCCGCGTTGGAAACCGCGCTGAACCGCAGCAGCTCCGACCGGCTCACCCAGGTGGAAACGCTCTTTGCGATGCTCGAGCCCTCGGCTTATCCGGCCGCGGCCTGCGAGGAGGCCTGGAACAAAGTGCTCCTGTACTCGGAACACACCTGGGGCGCCGACGTGAGCGTCAGCCGGCCGGAAAGCCAGAAGACGCGCGAGCAGTGGGAGATCAAGAAGAGCTATGCCGACGCCGCAGCGCGGCACTCGGCCGACTTGTTGTCGGCCGCCCTGAGGTCGTATTGGCCGGGCCGCGACAGCCTCGCGGGACCCATCGCCCTCAACGTCTACAACACGCTCTCCTGGAGCCGCGGCGGGATGGTGCTTCTGCCCCGGGAGCTTTCCGCCGGCGCCGATCGCGTTCTCGACGGGCAAGGGAACGCGGTCCCCTCACAGCGACTGATCTCGGGCGATCTCGCCTTCTTCGTGCGAGAGGTACCCCCCTTCGCGGCGCATCGCTACCGGACAGCTTCCGGTGTGGCGGAAAGCCGGGGCCAGGCCGTCGCCCGAGGCGCCACGCTCGACAACGGCATCCTGCACGTGCGCCTGGACGAGAAGACCGGGGGCATTGTCGAACTCACGGCCCAGGGCATCGAGGGCAACTTCGCCGACCCCGGTGCGGCCTTGAACGACTACCTTTATCTCCCGGGCGACAATCTGAAGGATCTCCAGCGCAGCGGCCCGGTGACGATTCGCGCCGGGGACCGGGGCCCCTTGGTCGCCTCCCTGGTGGTGGAATCAGCCGCGCCGGGTTGCCGGAAGCTGGTGCGCGAGCTCCGCCTCGCCACGGGATCGGACTACGTGGAGATCATCAATACCGTGGACAAGGAACGCCTCCAGGCCAAGAGCTACCATGCGAAAGAAGGCAAAGAGAGCGTCAACTTTGCCTTCCCGTTCGCGGTGCCGGGTGGCGACATGCTGCTCGATATTCCGCTGGGCGTGATGCGTCCGGAGGCCGACCAGATGCCCAGCGCCTGCAAGAACTGGTTCAGCGTCGGCCGCTGGGCCGATGTGTCGAGCCCGCAGCGCGGCATCACGTGGGTGACGCTCGATGCCCCGCTGGTGCAGATCGGCGGCCTCACCGCCACGTTGCTCAACTCCCAGTACGACCCCAATGTCTGGCGTCCGCACGTCGAGCCGACGCAGACGCTCTACGTCTGGGCCATGAACAACCACTGGGGCACCAACTACCGCGCCTATCAGGAAGGCCCCACCGTGTTCCGGTTCATCCTGCGGCCGCACGCCCGGCGCGAGGTGGCGGAAGCGTCCCGCTTCGCCACCGGTTTCAGCCAGCCGTTGCTGGCTGTCCCCGCCCGTGACGGCGAGCGGCCGGGCCCATCCTTGTTGCGTGTCGAGCCCGAGGACGTTATCGTGACCGCGCTGAAGCCCAGCGACGATGGCCGAGCCTTGATCGTCCGGCTGTTCGGCGCCTCGGGACAGACGAGGACCGCCGCCCTCGGCTGGGGCCAGCGGCAGCCCCGGGCCGTGTTCCTGAGCGATACCAGCGAGCGGCCCGGCCGGCGTGTGGGTGACCGGATCGAAGTCCCGGC
>JALORE010000264.1 GCA_025459125.1 Planctomycetota bacterium
ACATCTGCTTCAAGCTCGTCGATATCGTCAGCAAAGGCGGCAACTACCTGCTCAACGTCGGCCCCGACGCCGAGGGTTGCATCCCTCAGCCGAGCCAGGATATCCTGCGGCAGGTCGGCGCATGGCTGAAGGTCACCGGGGAGGCCGTCTATGGCGCCGGTCCTACCGCGTTCGGCGCGGAATTCGGCAGCTTCGACCCGGTCCGGAAGGACCAACGGGGACGCCCGGTGTTCCATGCCAACACCGCCTGGCGTTGCACCACCAAGCCCGGCAAGCTCTACCTCCACCTTTTCCAGTGGCCGGGCGCGAAGTTCGAGTTACCGGGTGTGAAGGGCACCATCACCAAGGCCTATCTGTTGACCGACGGCCAACCGCTTCTTTTCACGCAGACGGAGGAGGCCGTCCGGGTACGTCTGCCGGAAACCGTTGGGGCCTCGCTCGACACCGTCCTCTGCTTCGAGGTTCAAGACACACCCGCTGCCCGGCCGGAAAGGAATTAGCCAGTATGTTGCACGATCCCAGCCATCACACCCCGCCGCCGCAGGAGGTGGAAGTTGTTCTCGACGCGGCGGACAAGGACATTCTGCGCCGCTTGGCGTCCGAGCTGGCGGACATCGCCGCGCTTCCGATTCACCGGGAGAAGGCCCGGTTGTGGCGCGACCTCAACGATCTGAAATCCGTACGGCCGATGGTATGGATCAACGAGATCTGCTGGCACGAAATGAACGTGGACGACGAATTGACGTTGCGTTGCTCCCATCCGTGGGCCCAGGACCAGGAGCGCGAGCTGCGGCGCGCGCTCTACCAGTGGCGGCACCTGCCGGCGGACATGATCGTCAATGACTACCTGGTCAGTCCCATCCTGTACCACAGCACCGACTTCGGCATTACGGAAGACGTGGACGTGGTGAAGACCGACGAATCCAGCGACGTCGTCTCACGCCATTTCAAGGTCCAAATCGCGGACTTCGGCGACCTGGAGAAGATCCGGATGCCGGTGGTCACGCGCTATGACCGGGCGACCGCCTTGCACTACGGGGCCATGTGCGAGGTCTACCAGGGCATCCTGCCGGTCCGGAAGGAGGGACAGTCCCATATCTGGTTCACCCCGTGGGATTACCTGATTCGCTGGTGGGGGATCGAGCAGGCGATGATGGACCTGATCGAACGCCCGGATTTGGTCCATGCGGCGGTGGACCGGCTGGTGGATGCGTGGATGGTGGAATTGGACCAATTCGAAGCGCAGAATCTCCTCGCCCTGGACTGCAACAACACCCGTATCGGCTCGGGAGGCTACGGCTACACCAGCCGGTTGCCGGGCGCGGACTTCGACCCGGCCCGGGTCCGCCCGCACAACATGTGGGGGTGTTCCAATGCCCAGATCTTCTCTACCGTCTCTCCGCGAATGCACTGGGAGTTCGCCCTCGAACACGACCTGCGCTGGCTGCAACGCTGGGGCCTGACCTATTACGGCTGCTGCGAGCCGCTGAGCGGCAAGATCGAGATTCTGCGCCGCATCCCCAACCTGCGCAAGATCTCGGTCAGCCCGTGGTGCGACAACCGCCGCATCGTCGAGCAGGTGGGGGGCGACTATGTGTTGAGCCGCAAGCCCAGCCCGGCGATCTTCGCCGAGAACACTTGGGACCGGGAGCGGGCGCGGGCGGAATTGCTCGAATTCCTCGACGCGGCGGGCGGCAGTTGCCATCTCGAGTTCATCATGAAGGACATCTCCACCGTTCGCTACCAGCCGCAACGCTTGTGGGACTGGGCCTCCCTCGCGATGGAAACCGTCGAGACTTGTCTTTCCCGCTAGGATCGGAGCACTTATGGTTGCTTCCCCCGGGTCCAACGCGCCCCTGTCTTTGGGCCAGAAAGCCGGCCTGTTCCGCCGGCCGGGCGAAGGCAGTCTTGCCCGCACCTTCCTGCTGCTGTGCATCTTGTTTCTGTTGTCCGGTGTTTGCAACAGCATGCTCGACACGCTCAACCGGCATTTTCAGAACTCCTTTGCGATCAACAAGATGAGATCCGCCCTGGTCCAGAACGCCTTCTATCTGGGCTACTTCTTCATGGCGCTGCCGGCGGGGATGCTGGCCCGGCGCTTGGGCTACAAGGGCGGTATGGTGATCGGTCTGGGCGTCATCACGCTGGGCGCCTTGTGGTTCATTCCGGCGACCCGCATCGGGACGTTTGGGGCGTTCCTGGCCGGTTTGTTCATCCTGGCCGCCGGCTTCACCTGCCTGGAGACGATCGCCAATCCCTACGCCACCGTGCTGGGTCCCCGCGAGACGGCGGCCGCGCGGATCAACCTCGCCCAGAGCTGCAACGGCATTGGCTGGATGCTCGGGCCGGCGACGGCCGGCTATTTCATCTTCTCCTCGACCGCCGAGGTGAACAGGAGCAACGATGCGCTCTATCTGCCCTATCTGCTCCTGGGATTTCTGGCGGGCGCGATGCTGGTCGTCATCGGTTTCTCGCGCGTGCCGGACCTGCACGCCGAGGAGGAGCAAGCGGCCCGGGCAACACAGCGCCCCTCCAGGCCGCTGCGCCGGCGCTGGCACTTCACTCTGGCCATTGCGGCCCAGTTCTGCTACGTCGCCGCGCAAACGGGGGTGTTCAGCTATTTCATCAACTATGTCGTGGCCGAGGTGCCCCCCTTGGGTCCCGGTTGGGCCGCGCATCTGCCGGGCTATATGACCGCGCTGCAAGAGGGTCATTACCGGTTGACCGATCGCGGGGCGGCCACGCTCTTGTCCGTGGGCGGGTTCGGGCTCTTCCTCCTGGGCCGTCTCACCGGCAGCCTGGCGCTGGGGGTCCTTCGGCCGCACCGGCTCCTGGCGGCCTACTCGGCCTTGAACACCCTGGTGATGCTTGCTGTGGTCCTGCCGTTGGGCTGGTTTTCCGTCGGGGCGTTGTTCCTCAGCTTCTTTCTGATGTTGGGGGAACAGACCAAGAGGGCCTCGTCGTTCCTGGTGATGGCGATTTTGGGGGGCGCGTTCATGCCGATGCTCATGGGCTGGCTGGCCGACCACGGCGGTATGCGGGCCGGCTTCCTGATGCCGATGGTGCTGTTTGCGTTGATTGCGGCCTACGGCCTGGCGTGGCCCCGGCTGGAGGCACTCGACAGAGACGATTGAGAGTTGATGCGCAACTTCCTTTTCGTCGCCATGCGGGCACGGCAAGACGGGAAGCCGTTTCTCGGGGTAACAGTCATCTGCCCCGACTGCACCAGCAGCTTGGCCAGGCGTTTCTCGCTGATGGGGAGGATCGGTTTACTCTGCTCCTGCCGCAGCGCTTTGATCTGATCCCGATCCAATCCTTCCTCTTGGGCACGCTGCTCGAGTTGACAGAGGTCGCCGGTCAACACCAGCATCTCGACGGCACGCCCCGGATCACTGCCTTGGGCGTCAAAGAACTTCCGCCGGGCGTGTGCCCAACAGGCGACCTCCTGGGCGAGACGTTTGGCAAACAACGCGTCGTAGCCTTTATCCACATCCACCTGTAAATGCACCGCGTAGTCACCCAAGAACGCCAGCGGTCCTTCGCGGCTGTGGCCGGGGGTGTAGTCGAACACCACGTTGTACGATGTCGATGTACGCCCACAGGTAGCCCTGGTGCACCTGGTTTCCTCCTCCTCGCAGCGGCTCCGCTTCTGCGCACCCAGCGGGGCAAAGAATGCGTCCGCCAGAAACTTCATTCACAACATTTGACAATCGCTCTGCGAATCCCGCATGATGAGCCCCCGCGATACATCGTGCCGAAAGGGCAAGAAGTACCGGTGGCAACCGGAACCGTGCAATCAGCTTGGATGACAAGGAGCCATGATGAGAACCAGAAACTCCCTCGTACAAGTGTTTGTTGCAGTGATACTCTGTGGATTCGCCGGCGCGCGGGTCCGGGCTGCCGCCCCGGCCGGGCCGGTGAAGGTGACAACGGACAAGACCACCGCTACGCTCAGCAATGGACTGACCTCGATCGCTTTCGATCTGGCCAAAGGGAGCTACCGGGTCATCGATGGCGCCTCCGGAGATGTCGTACTGGCCGATGCCGGGGTTACGGTCTTTCCGGAGAACATCGATCTTCCGCAGTTGGCGGTCGAATTGCAGGAGGAAGTCGCGGATGTCTTCGGCAAAGGCCAACGCTTGGTCCTGCGGAGTTGCGCCACGGGATTCCGCAAGACGGCGAACCTGGCGCGCCTCTACAGCTTCACGCTTCATGAAGGAGAGCCGGCGGTGGTCCTGGGTTTCGGGCTCAAGACCCCGCAGTGGTACAGCACCCGGCTCATGGAAGCCTATCCGATGGCGCACGGGCGGCTATTCCCGGGCAAGACCTTCGCCGAGTCGCTGACCCTCAATGGCGCCGCCGGCTACGAATCGACGAGCGTCCAGCCCGGCGACTCCCGCAGCTCGCCCAACAGCCTTATGATTACCGGCCTGGTGGACGGCAAACGCCGGACGGTGGTCTGGGGCGGCCTCGGGTACCAGGGTTTTGCCAAGTACGCCGCGATCCGCCACGGTTGCCTGGAAATGAGGGCCTCCGATCCGGTCGGCCGGCTGGTCGACCCCGAAGAGCGCTATCTCCCGGCGGACACCTTCTACCTGGATGTGGTGACGACCGAGCCCTTCGCCGCCCTGGAACGGTACGGCCGGGCCATGCGAACCGCCAACCACGCCCACCCCAACGTCTATGACTTCCCGGTCCTGTGCGGCTGGGGCGTGGGCGCGATGAGCAAATTGCCCAACGTCAACAATTCCGCCAAGCTGGTCCACGAGTTGGAACTGGCACAGCAGTGCGGCCTGACAAAGTACACCAAGGTGGCCATCCGGCTCGAACCCGATACCTACTGCAACCGGGACAACGGAAACACCGAACAGGGCTGGTGGGACGATACCCACTGGGCCAAGTACGGGCACCTGGTGCCGCCGTATGAGACCTTCGCCAAGTGGTGCGCCGCTCTCAACGAGCGGGACGGCATCCCCTACACCTACTTCCAGGTTGGCATGCCTTCGGATGATTATGCCCGGGCGTTCCCCGGCCACATGCTGTGCAACGACATCAGCAAGCTGGACCGCAAGCACTCACACCACCGACCCTACGTCAGCTACGACTACACCGACCCCGATTTCCAGCAGCGGACCCTGGCGATGTGGCAGCGTCTCCGCCAAGAAGGGATTCGCGGCATCAAGTTCGATTATCCGGAAACCGGCTGGCGTCCGGAAGGCGGCTTTGAAGATCGGCACGCCACGACAGCTTACGCCTACCGCAAGGTCTTTGAGTTGGCCCGGACCGGCCTGGGCGAAGAGGCCTTTCTCGACGAGCGGAACCTGGGAGAGTCCGACCGACCCTGCCTCGATGTGACGGCCGGCCTGGTTGATACCCAGCGCAACTGGACCGACGCGAACAAGTTCGTGCCCGGCATGGTGTCCATTGGCGGCCTCCGTTGGTACAAGAACCGCACCGTCTTCAACTACTATCCCGATGAGAAGATTGTACACGGATGCACGCCCCAGATTCGCCAGTCCATGCTGACCATGATCTATCTGACCAGCGGCCGGATCGACTTGGCCACCTCCTTCAGCCTCTTCACGCCGGAAATCACGCACGACTTCTCTCGCATCTATCCGGCGTACCGGGAGCCATTCTCCGCCCGGCCGCTCGACGCTTTCACCGGTATCCGGGACCCACAGGTCTACGATCTGGAACTGACGCCGGCCTGGCACCAGATCGCCCTGTTCAACAGTGGTAGCGAGGAGGCTTCGGTTTCCGTCGCCCTCAGTGGCGACCGAGTCTCCAACGCCGTCGGTCTCGATCCGGAAGGTTCCTATCATGCCTACGAGTTTTGGACCGACACGTATCTCGGCAAGCTTGCCGGGACGTCCCGGCTGGCCCGGACTCTGCGCCCATCCCACTGCGCCATGGTCTCCCTGCGCCGGGTGCAGCCGCACCCGCAGGTCGTCTCGACCAATCGTCATGTTCTGCAAGGGTGGGTGGAGTTGGAACAGGTCCAATGGGACCCCGCCGCCAGACGGCTTTCCGGCGTGGCCAGGGTGATCGGCGAAGAGCCGTTCAAACTGGTCGTCGCCAATAACGGCCTGACGCCGGTCAAAGCCAGGGCCGAGCAGGCATCGGCAGCATTCTCTCCCGTCACCGTACCTGGACTGTCCGTGATCGTCCTGGAACGGCCGGCAAACGGCAACACGGCCTGGCAGATCGACTACAGGTAAGCCACGGAAAGCGACGGACACCAGATGCGCCTCCCAAGCGGGCGAGAAACCGGCGCGCAGCAGCGAAATGCGCCGCAGAACGGGATCCGAAAGGGAGGGCTCGTGAGACCGGGTGCGCTTGTCAAGCGGTGGTGGGACCGCCTCGAAAGGGAGATATTGGCCGCAGGACGGGGTCCGAAAAGGGGTGGTTCATGGGATCAGGGGGCATGGGGAGCTTGCCGTGCCGTGTGGTGTCAGAAGAAGCAATTCCCATTGCGACGCCGGGGTAATCGGATTGACCTTCTGGACATATGTCCTACCGCCTATGCTGGGGGTGGAACCCGGGTCCAGAAAGGAGCAGTCCATGGGCGTTCGCAATCAGAACCGCGAGATCCTCAAGCGGCTGGAATCCAAGACCCTCGACGCCAAGTTTCTGACCGAGGTCGAGCAGGGATTGACCTGCTCTCCCTTCGAGGCCGAGGCCGTCCTCGAAGTGGTCAAGGAAGTCTATTTTCCTTTCGTCGATGAACACTGCGCCAAAGCTCCACCCGGGAAGGTGACGTTGGTCGCCGTCAGTGCGGATGAGCCCGCCGGCAAACCCATCGTGGAGTGTGAGAAACAGACGGTCTGCCTGACGGTCCATCGGGGGGTGCAGGACGATCAGATTATCCAGAAGGACGGCGCTGCCGGATTTCGGCAGGCCCGGATTCCGGACCTCTGCCAGGAGGCACTCAGCCAAGGAGCCTTGCTGACCCGAGAAGACTTGGCCTATCGGGTCTTCTTTGTTTGTCCCCGCACGATCACCCGGGACTTGAGTCTGCTCCGGAGCACCCAGCCGGACGTGGTCATTCCCTTGCGCAGCACGGTCCAGGACATCGGGCCCGTGTTGACCCACCGGACCAAGATTGTCCGCTTAGCCAAAGACGTCTCATGCTATCCCCGTCGTTCAATTGGGTGATTCCGCAATCCGCCAGTGTCCCATCCGTTCTATTCGAGGGCGCCATAGGGCTGATAGGACGAACAAGACCTATAGGACGCGCTGCACGCCTGGCACTCGGCGAATCAGGGCCGCGAACGCGAAACACAGGGGGACGGCGATGAGCGTGACGAGCGCGAATTTCAAGAGTGGGTACAGGTGGATGTCGCGGACTAGCAGCGCAAAGACGACGAGCACCGGGGCGTGGATGACGTATGCCGCGTAGGAGTTGTCCGAGGCCGCACGGGCCAAGCGGCCCTGGCGGTTGAGCCGCTCGCGGAACAGCACGATCAAGCCGACGGTCAGCAACACGCCCAATCCCTGCTCCCACAGGACCAGGGCCAGAGCCTGCCAGTGGAGCCCGCCTACGTACCTGGAGACATCCCCCTTCGCCGCACCGCCGAGAAGCATCAGGACGGGCAAGAGGACGAATACGAACCCAGCGCCGAGGAGGAGCGCCGACCTGCCCATCGTTTTCGGCGTCCGCGTCAGCCACTGGCGGCGGTAAGCGATAGTGCCCAGGACGAACATGACGATGTACTGCGGGAAGAAGGGAAACTGAAAGTTTAATGGGCCGAAGGACCAGCCGATAGGCCATTGCAGCCGCACAAGAAATGTGATAATCCCCAGGAACACCGCCAACAGAGTCAGCGACAAGGCACTCGGCCGTTTCCCGTCGCTGTCCGTTGCCTGGGTTGGCGACCGGCCCGCCAACCGCCATGCCGCGTAGGCAAAGCTGAAAAGGAGTAACGCTTCGACAAACCACAGCGGACCTTGGCCAATCTGGAACGAGGTGTAATACCAACCGACCCAGTCCCAGAACGATCCGGTATGGTTCACCACGCCGTGGCGACCGAGCCAGTAGACGATGAATGGGTACATGACGCGATCGTAGAGCAGCAAGGGGATACCCAATCGCACGAGGCGGTCGATGAGGAATCGGCGGGGCCCCTTGCGATCAAACGACCCCGGTGTGAAGTAGCCGGAGATCAGGAACAGGCAGCCCATGAAGAAGGACTGATTGATGATATTGTGGGTGGTCAGCACCAGACCGGTGAGCGTGTCGGCCTTCGCCTCTTTGTAGTACCATCCCCCCTCGCCGCCGTAGGTGATGGACAGGTGGACCATCATGACCAGGACGATGACCACGGCACGCAGGTTGTCGATGAAGACCAGGCGCGACTTGGATGAAGCTGCGTCAGAAGACACGGATTGCGCCTCCCTGGCTATAATTGGACTTGAGAAATCTGGATAAGCTGACCTTTCCCATATGACCTTTGCCTGGCAGCCGCACCGGCCTCCTAACGTACAGATATACCACCATTCCCCCGGGGAATTCAAGTGCAGAATGCTCCCTTGCACGAGAACCGACGGGGAACAGAGACAAAATCGGCATTCAGAGTGCCCGGACAGGCGGTTTGTCCCCAGGTTGGTGATGGTCACAGCGGTGCCCCTTCCGCTTACATTGGCTTGTCCCCGCCTGCACTGGGTCATATCGCAGCGGCCCTCGGCGGAATGGCCAGGAAACACCGTAGCCGATCCCGGATTGCTCGGTGCAGACGACGAGGCACAGCGGCTTCGGCTAACTGGAACGTCACATATCGAGCGTAGTACACCACCTTGCAGCCGATCTTGACCAGCTTGTCTCGTAACGTAGTGAGCGTCAAGTGCTTCTTGGTTGAACAGGAACATGGGGTGGTAACACTCGCAGCCGAAGTGGCCGTTGTCGGCCGTGCTCTCCTGCTGGTCGTAGGTCGGGCTGACCGCGCTGTCCATATCGAGGATTAGCTCGTCGGTCCGTCGGCGTTGGCGAATTCGGTCCACTCATTGACCGGGCATGGCCATGAGCGCGTCGAGGTTGTCCGGGTGGCACAGCCCATCTGTCTCAAAGCGGGCTACTTGGCTCGTGCCTGTTTCGGATGATCTCACCTCCGGTTTCGCAGCCCACCTATAGATCCGCACGTCGCCCGCCGGGCCACGGCAGTAATCGTGCGACTTCGGGGCCGCGGGCACCCCGATGTATAGCCCGCCAGAACCGCCCTGCATCAGGGGGATTTGCTGTCCGCGATTTGCAGCATACTATGGAACCGGCCGTATACTTGAGCGTTGGCCTGTACGGCAGCCTGCACGCGGTTCGATCAGCGAATGCGGATCGAGCCGACGTCTGTACGCAGACTGATCCGGCCTTCGGCGCTGCCGAGCGATGTGCTGATGGACCGCTTCAGATTGCCCATGACGGTGAGTGGCCGGTCGGTATCGATGGAACCGACGTTCGTCTCGACCACCAGCTTGGCCGAGATGTCCTTCGGCCCAGCCAATTCGATACTCCCCACGTTGGTGGAAGCATCGAGGTGGATCGCAACAGGGGCCTCTGGAGCATATTCAGCCCGAATATCGCCGATGTTGGTGCTGCACGTCAGTGCAAGGCCGGCCGGTGCCGTGATGGTGAAGTCTACCCACAACGGATCGTGGCCGAAACCAGTGGGCTCGACAGCCTGGATCGCCAGCGTTTCGCCGGAGGGCTTTAGGACTATGCGAACTCTCTCCGCCAGCTCCTCGGCCCTTTCCTCAGTGGCGGCCTTGACCTTGATCTCAGCCTTGACTCGGACCTCTTCGACGTCGGCAGGATACAGGTGGATCTTGCCTATGTCAGTGCGTATGTCCAGCATGGTGATTCCTGCCACAGAACCCGTCAACTCTTCGCGGCGAGTGAATTCGGCTCTGAACGCATCCCCACCGGATTGACACCCGGCGGCAATCGCACTGACGAGCGTCGTCACCGCCAGCCTGATAAACAACCCCGTTCTCATTTCTCTTTCTCCCAAAGCACTCCATACAGTCGCATCCGGGATTTCCCCTTTGACTTGATAGCCCGTGCTCCTGCACGACACATGTCCTATGATTCCCAAACGCTGCATCCGATTGCAGTAACTCACCGCTGTCTTCTCCTATTTCTTGACTTGGCTGTCGGCAGAATCTCCGCGTGGCAGACGGATTCATTCATGTCGCCAGACACGCGCAGAGGAATTCAAGCCGGCCGATGTGCGTACCTCCGACAGCTACTACCGAAGTACCGTCGCACCTTCGATTCGCCCCTGGACCCTGCCGTCGTTCGAAAGATAGACAGCCACCTCGGCGTCGGGGTCTTGGACCACCACATCGCCTTTGACGAGCGAGCCATCCGTCACCCGTATCTCCACGCGCCTTCGGGAGTCCGAGTCCCTGCGCCTGCGAACGATAATGCTGCCCTCGACAATGCTCCCACGCAGCAGCGCGACATCTGCATTACGTGTTTTGATGTCCCGCGCCACGGTCGTGCCCGTCAGTTCGATACTGCCGTTGACGGAAGAAATACCGCGCTCGATCTTCACGCCCGGCCGGCAGCGAATGAGGCCGTTGACGGAATTGAGGTTGCCGCGGACGGCAACACGCTCTCCCACGTCAATCAGTCCGTTGACCATCTGCAAAGTCCGGACGCGAGAATCCGGCCCGACCGTGATTGCGCCGTTGACACTTTCGCACGTGGCCCGCACGTCACAGTCCGAGCCGATGGTGATGCCGCCATTGACCGTGTGATGACTGAAATGCACGGTCTTGCCGTCACCCAAAGCGACGCTTCTGTTGACCGTGGCGTTGCAGCCGCACAGAACCACGGCGGCAACCCACACGAGCCAGACGAAACACGTGGGTCTCATTTCGATACCCTTTCTTACGTGTGCCTTTGTCCAGTTCTTCAGGTCTCTGCCCCATAGCCTATTCATATCTCAATGCCACCATCGGATCGATTCGTGCCGCCCGGCGCGCTGGGAGGTAGCAGGCCAGGAGCGTGACCGCCAGGAGCAGGATTGTGACCCCGAGCAGGGCGCGGAAATCCAGGGGGCTGACACCAAACAGCAGGCCGGCCATGAGCTGGCCCAGGACCAGGGCCCCGATCAGCCCCACGCCCAAGCCGATGCCGACCAGTCGAGCGCCCTGAATGAGGACATGCCGGACAATGTCGCCGGCTCGAGCCCCGAAGGCCAGACGAATGCCTATCTCCTGCGTTCTCTGGCTGACCGAGTAGTTCGTGATTCCATAGATGCCCCCTACGGCCATGACCAGCGCGACAACCGCGAATACGCCGATCACCCAGGAATAGGTGCGACGGAACCAAAGAAGTGCGAGGACTTTATCCCGCATGGTCCGGACTCCATGGATGGACAGGGAGGGGTCCACAGACCGCAAGGACTGGCGGATGGCTGACGCTAAGGCCAACGGGTCGCCGGCGGTGCGCACGAGGGCCGCCATGGAATGTGGAGGATTAGGGCCGCACGACAGGTACAGCGCGGGACCCATGGCCTGGTCCAGACCAAAGTGCTTGATGTCCCGGGTGACCCCGATCACGCGCATCCAGTCCTTGGAGCCCTGGGGAGCGATGCGTTTGTCCAGCGCCTCGCGGTTCGAGCCGAGACGCTTGGCATAGGTCTCGTTGATGATCACGGTGCGCTCGCTGTCCGCGCGGTAATCCTGGGCCGTGAACAGCCGCCCAGCCAGCAACTCGATTCCCATGGTCTCGAAGTAATCGGCCGTCACGGCTTGCATCAGCACGCTGGGGTTCGCCTCGCCAGGGGCCAGTTCGACCCCCTCGACATCGAACCGTGTGTGGTTGTAGCCGTCACCCGGGGCCATATTCGTGAAAGAAGCCGTCTGCACGCCAGGCAGAGTCCGGACTCGCTCCAGATGGCTCTCGAACAAGGCCTGCCGCGCGTTGCCATCCTTGTACTGCTCGGGCGGGAGGCTGATTCGGTAAGTCAGGACCCCGTCGACCCGGAACCCCGCCGGCACTTGGCAAATCTTCCAGAAGGCCTCCAGCAACAGCGCAGCGCCGACCGAGAGGGTCATGGCCAGGGCAATCTCACCGGCCACGAGCACATTCAGGCTGCGCCGACCGGATCTCGAGGTCGTGGTCCGCGTCCCCGTTGCGCACAACGTGCTCTCCGTATCCCTGCCGGAGGCGGCGTGCAGAGCGGGGACCAGGCCCGACAGGAGAGTGGCCAGTCCGACCACACCGATGCAGAACACCAGTACCCGGCCATCAGTCGCGAAGGCCATCCAGGGGTCCACGATACCAGCAAGGCTCCGGAGCAACAAGTCTAGGCCCAAGCGACTCAACAGGGCGCCAAAGAACGCTCCCGGAATGCACAGCAGGAAGGTCTCCGTCAGCACTTGGCGGATGATGCGGTAGCGGGAAGCCCCGAGCGCTCGTCGCACCGCCAGCTCCCGGCCGCGAGTCATCCCTCGAGCCAGCATCATGCCGGTGATGTTGCAGCAGGCCAACATCAGCACGAGGCCAGCCACCAGAA
>JALORE010000040.1 GCA_025459125.1 Planctomycetota bacterium
TTTCGGCCGCGGCGTGGCGCCGGGAACTGGCGGCAGGGTTGACGCCGGAGGAGTTGGCTCGGCTCCGACGGCGAACGCACACGGGCCGGCCGCTGGGCATCGATCGCTTCCTGGCGAAGTTGGAGGCCGCACTCGGCCGCCGGGTCCGCCCCCTGCCGGTGGGCCGCCCGAAACAGAAGGGAACAGACAAGGAAGCCAGAAAGCACAACGGAAATAGGTGACTGTCCCCGGTTTCCCCGGTTTCGACGCGTGATGCGACTGCCGCTGTTCCAGAAGCCCGGCGACTACGATGCGTTCCAGCGGATTATGGCCCAAGGTCTGCGGCGGCCGGACGTCCCGCTGCTGCTGGGCTGGTGCCTGATGCCCAACCACTGGCACCTGATCCTCCTGCCCAAGCCCTGCCGCCAGGGCCAGAGCCAGAGCAACCTGTCCACCTGGATGCAGTGGCTGACCGTGCCCAATACCCACCGCTGGCATCAGCAGTACCACAACGTCGGGCTTAGATCCGCTGTACCAGGGGCGGTTCAGGGGCGTGGGGCAGGCGGTTGTTTCCACTCCCGGGGGTCCGTGGGCCGCGTCCGGTCAGAGCGCCAATCAGAGCGCCAAAGGCGCGCGGCCGAGGGTCAAAAACCGCGTTTTCTGGGGCGCCAGCTCGGATTGCCAGGTCAGAGCGCCATGTATCACGATTTGGCGCTCTGACCTTCTCCGCGTCAAAACGCCCCTCCGTTCCGAGGATCGGGGCGGACGGCAACTGCCGCTTCGGCTTCGCCCAGGGCTACCACGCCGGCGCGAGAGCGCCATCTGAAGATCGTCAAGATCGTCATGTAAAAAAGTTGACGATCTTGACGATCTTCGCCTTTTTGGCCCAAAAATGAGGGTTCCATCCGAGCGACAGAGCGCCGCGTCTTTGATTTGACGATCTTCCGTTTTTGGCCCAAAAACGAGGGTCCTATCCGAGCGGGGGATCGCCAACAGATGATCTCCTGGCGGTCCTGAGGGGGTG
Organism: Planctomycetota bacterium; assembly: GCA_025459125.1. Taxonomy (GTDB): domain Bacteria; phylum Planctomycetota; class Phycisphaerae; order Sedimentisphaerales; family Anaerobacaceae; genus PLanc-01. The sequence continues at coordinate 1,004 of JALORE010000040.1, forward strand.
TGAAAGCCCGTGAAAAACGCCGACGCGGCTGGCCTCGTCAAGGTCGAAAGCCTTGGCGAGGCCACCCGGCTGAGGCATCGCGGTGTGACCCCGATGAAAGCCAAATTGAACCAGGCCCCAATTTGCCGGCTACGCCGCGTGGGACGGGGCCTGAGGGTCGCGGGACGGGGGCCGCGGGGTATCTTCCCGCCCCTGGGGCCAGCGGCCTCGGGCCTTCTCCGGGCCGGCACGGTCGGCAAAAACCTAATGCGGCGGGGGAACGGGTCGGGTAGCATGGACGGGATTGTTGGTACGGCAAGTCGGAGTTTCTATGACTGAGGCCCATTGGGAGTTGTATTCGCATCCGTCGGATATCGGCGTTCGCGGCGTCGGGCCGACGCGGGAAGAGGCGTTCGCGCAGGCGGCGTTGGCGCTGACTTCGGTCATTACCGAGCTGGGGAAGGTGCAGGCAGAAGAGGCTGTGGATATCGAGTGTAAAGAAGATGATGAGGAACTGCTCTTTTTGTGCTGGCTCAGCGCGCTGCTGTATGAGATGGACACCCGCGGCATGCTGTTCAGCCGGTTCGAGGTCGAGGCGGTCGCGGGCGGCATCAAGGCCCGGGCCTGGGGCGAGCCGGTCGATGTCGCCCGGCACGAGCCGGCGGTCGAAGTCAAGGCGGCGACGTACGCGGATCTGAAAGTCGCGCGCGGCGGCGACGGCGTCTGGCTCGCGCAATGCATCGTGGACGTGTAGAAGGAATGGAATGACGGAATAATGGTCAGGAGCAACGGCATGTTTGCTGAGAAGTTGCAGAAGCGCGGGGAAGCCCAGTGGACGATCGAGCCCTTCGGCAAGATGCGGGTGCCGGTGACGGTCTTCGCCGATGAGGGGCTGATCCGGGAGATGGATGAACAGGTCTACCAGCAGGCGGCCAACGTGGCGGCCCTGCCGGGGATCGTGACGGCCTCGTACGCCATGCCGGACGCCCATTGGGGTTACGGCTTTCCCATTGGGGGCGTCGGGGCGTTCGATCCGGACGAGGGCGGCATCATCTCCGCCGGCGGCGTCGGCTTCGATATCTCCTGCGGCGTCCGCGCCCTGCGCACCGGACTGACGCTCGACCATATCAAGGGCAACGAGAAGGAACTGGCCGACATCCTGGCCCGGCGGATCCCCGCCGGGGTCGGCAGCTCCGGGAAACTGCGGGTCTCGTCCCTCGAGATGGATGAGATGCTGCAGGGCGGCGCCCTGTGGGCGGTCGAGCAGGGGTACGGGCACCGCAGCGACCTGCTGCGGATCGAAGAGTACGGCCGGATGCTCGGGGCCGAGCCGCGGTACGTCTCGGATCACGCCAAGGGACGCCAGGAAAAGGAGGTCGGCACGCTCGGCTCGGGGAACCACTACCTGGAGGTGCAGCGGGTCACGGCGGTCTATAACGACGAGCTCGCCCGGGCGTTCGGGGTGGGCCTCAATGATATCACGATCATGATTCACTGCGGCTCGCGCGGCCTGGGCCACCAGATCGCCACCGATTACCTGGCCAGGATGATCAAGGTCGCCAAGGAACAGGGCATCGAGCTGGCGGACCGGGACCTGGCCTGTGCGCCGATCAAGTCCGACGTCGGCCGGCAGTACTACGGGGCGATGTGCGCCGGTATCAACTGCGCCCTGGCCAACCGGCAGGTGCTGACCCACCTGACGCGGGAGGCCTTTGCCGAGCTGTTCCCGCGGGCCAATCTCACCCTGATCTACGATGTCTCCCACAACACCTGCAAGGTGGAAGAGCATACGATCGACGGCCAGCGCAAGAAGCTGTACGTCCATCGCAAGGGCGCGACGCGGGCCTTCGGGCCGGGGCATCCCTCGCTGCCCCAGGACCTGCAGGCGTCCGGCCAGCCGGTCCTGATCGGCGGGACGATGGGGACCGCGTCCTTCATCCTGGCGGGCACGGCGGAAGGCATGGACCTTGCGTTCGGCTCCTGCTGTCACGGCGCGGGCCGGGCCATGAGCCGCAGCCAGGCCACCAAGCGCTGGCACGGCAAGGACATTGTCATGCACCTGGCCCAGAAAGGCATCATCATCAAAGGCGCCTCGCCCCGCGGGATCGCCGAGGAGGCGCCCGGGGCGTACAAGGACGTCACCACGGTGGTTGACGCGACCGAGATCGCCGGCCTGGCCAGAAAGGTCGCCCGCCTGGAGCCGCTGATTTGCGTAAAAGGCTGACCGGTTCGGAAAAGGGGACATTCTACTTTTTCCCTGGCGGATGTTGCCCGACGGAGTCAGCTTGAAAAAAAGTAGAATGTCCCCTTTTCCTTGACGCTATGGTTCGGTTGATGCTTGGGTCTCGGTCTTCCAGCGGTCGAGGAGCTGGCGGATGACCTGCGGGTCGGTCAGACCGTGGTGGCGGTCGAGACTGGGGCCGGGGTGGAGGGAGTAGTCGCCGGTGCCCGGGGCCTGGAAGAGCGGGTCGGCCAGAAGGGAATCATGGGTGCGCCGGCAGTTCTCCGTGTCAACCGTGTTCCGCCAGAAGGTGTTGGCGCCGATGGTGTTGGTGTTCTGCGCACCTTGGGGGTAGATGACCAGGGCCTTGGCGTTGCCCTGGAAGATGTTGTTGGAGATGTTCAGGTGACAGGTGTCCCAGGCGCCAATCCCCGCGGTGGTCGCATCGAGGATCACATTGTTGTGGACCTCGAACCTCGCCTGGTAGAAGGCGGCAATTCCCTCGCCGTTGCCGATCATCAGGGTGTTGGTGATACTCCCCTGCCCATCCTTGTTGCCCAGGCAGATGCCGGAGACGCGGTTGTTCAGGAGCAGGTTGTCTTTGGCGTGGAGAGTCCCGCCGGTGCAGCGCAGGGCGTGGTATTTGAAGCCGGACACAATCGTCCGCTCCACGCGCAGGGTGCTGCGGTCGTAGCCGGTCACGCCCTGGTGGCCGCCGTCGCGAAGGAAGCAGTCTTCCACGAGGCCTTCGGTGCCCAGGCCGTAGTTGATGGCGAAATCGAATCCCTCAAAGCGGCAGTCGCTGATCGTGGCGTGGGAACGTCCCTCGATCCGGATCGCCATCGGCGTGCGCGGGAGGTCGCCCAGCGGCACGAACCGACAATGGCGGACCGAGACCTTCGTGTCTTTGACCGCCAGCGCCACCGGCTGCTCCACGGCCGTGGCGCCCTCGGCCAGTTGCCACTTGATGGTCAGTCCCTCGAGAGAGACCTCTCCCTGCCCCCCCGTTTCGACGAAGAGGGCTGGCCCGTGGGGCGTCACCTCCAGGATGCACTCCTGAGGGGACGATCCTTTCAGGGTCAGCGGCTTGCCGATTCGCACCGGCGAGGTGTGCGTGCCCTGGGGAACCGTGAGGGTGGCCCCAGGCTGGGCGGCGTCGATCCGGCGCTGCAGCTCACTGGGCGGGGCAGCGGATCGGGGCGCGGCCGGCGCTGGTTGACCGGACCTGGCGGCGGGGTCGCGTCCCGTCCGGCGGGCTACCGAGGCCTGCAGTTGGACGTATCCAGCCGCTGCCAGAGCCTGACCGGCGGTGGCCTTGCGCCCGCTGGGCAGAACGATCTCGGTATCGAGATGGCCGGATACGTGCGGACCTTTCTGAGGATCGACGGGCACGCCGGCCGCCGCGAGCGCCTTCATGAACCAGCGCTGCGACTCGGCCCGCGGCAGGGCCTTGATCTCGTCATAGATCGGCACCAGCTCGGGCGGCGGATCGTGACGGCCGTCCGACCAACCGGCCACGAAGGGCGTGCACGGCAGAAGTGTCGTCTGTCCCGGACGGATCTGAACCTGGGCGTCCAGAAAGCCCGGCACATTGTCTGCCGCGAACATGGCCACATGCAGCCTGCCCTCCGGCAGGCCGTGGACCACCGTCCGCCCGCCCGGCATGCGATTGCAGCCGATCGCCTGCCGGAGGAAAGGCCCCGTCCAGCTTACAAAGCCCAGCACCGGGTCAGCGCTCGGGGGAGCCGTACTCAGGATCAGGAGCGTCTCATCATTCGGGACCTGCTGATCCATCCGCAGAGCACCGGTGCCCAGAGGCCGAAGAACCACATCGGCAGTGGCGCCTTCCGCCACCCGGATGTCATTCGCCACGCCGTGCAACTCGACCTCCTCACCATTGACCTCCAACAAAACCCGAACGGTGGTCTTGTTCTTCCACGATTGGGCGACCGCACGATACACCCCGATGGGGAGCTTCTCAAAGGTGAAACGGCCATCTGCGCCTGTCAGGGAAAAGAGGATATCGTCCCCCATGGCGTGTGCGCGGTCCTGGATGAACGGCTGCAGCGTCCCCCGGGACAAAGGGATGCCGCCGGCCTGCTCGCAGACAACGACAACGGCTCCCGACACGGGTTGGCCACCGGCTCCCGTGACCATCCCGGAGATCGCGCCGGCCGGACCGTCCCCAGGCGCCGGCGTGTACGGCGTCCCGCCGTGCAACGTGCCCAGCATCGTGACCACCCAGACCGCCGTCATCGAGGCTCTCTTCCAACCCCCGCCGCAAGCTGCCGGATCGCACATCGGTATCTCCTTTTCTCTCGACTTTTCACGGATGCGGCGTACATTGTCCCCGGCTGCACCCGGGCGGGCAATGAAAAAAGGGTCCCCCACAAATGGCGGCGCAGCAGAGAAACGCTATCATACGCAGCGTGCAGAATCGATTGGGGATGAATGCATGAGTACTAAGTATGGCATGATCTTCGACATCGACGGGCTGATCGCCGACACGGAGCCGTTGAACGCCCGGGTCACGATTCGGATTTTCGGGGAGATGTTCGGCCTGCGGGGCGTCCGGCCGGAGGATTTCGCGGCGGGGTTCGGCCGGGGCGCAGAGGCATACGTCAAGGCCGGGGCGGCCGTCCACGGGCTGGCGTTGACGGACGAGCAGACGGCCGCCGCGGCCAGCCGGCGGGAGCGATACCTGATCGAGGCCCTGCAGCGCGAGTCCCTGCCGGCCTTTCCCGGCGTGCCGGCGCTGATCCAGGCGGCGTCGACGCAGGGCGAGTTCCGGCTGGCCATTGCGACCTCCGCGAGCCGGGAGCTGTCCCAGGCCATCCTGAGAGCCGCCGGGATCGCCGCCGACTGGAAGGCCTACGTCAGCGGCAGCGACGTCAAAAAGAAAAAACCGGACCCGGAATTGTTCCTGACCGCTGCCGAGCGGATGAAGCTGGCGCCCGCGCGCTGCGTGGTGTTCGAGGATGCGCCCAGCGGTGTGCAGGCGGCCCGGGCGGCCGGCGCGCGCTGCATCGCCGTGACCAACACCGTGCCAGCCGAGGAACTTCCGGGCGCAGACTGTGTCTGCCGTTCTCTCGAAGGGATCGATCTGGCGACGGTCCGGTCGCTCATTGACCGGGATTCATGACGTGCGAGGAATGTCCGTGCAAGCGTGATACAGCAATCTTCCATCCACAGGACTAAGATGGCTTTGTCGCTGCGCTCCGCGCAATGACCTGCGCGGAGGGTCGGACTTCGAAATCCTGGACCCGGTCAGCGCGGCCGTCGTGGCCGCGCTGACCGGTCCAAGTCAGGTTACTTGGCCCCGATAATGATCACGCAATCGTCGCAATCATCCTTGGCAGCCGGTTTGAAGCAGGCTTCGAGGCTCACACCCGCGAAGGCCTGGTAGCCGCGCACGAGGATGTACCACGTCGCGGCGGCGGGATTCTGGATTTCCACCATCTCGTCGTTCCCGTGGAGGCTGGGATGATAATCCCAGCTCTTGGCGCTCGGCTTCTCGCCCTTCTTGACATAGAGGTCGGCGTCGCCGGTGCCCCCGGACATCTGGATCTTGAGATGATCCTGGCCCGCGGGGACCTCGACCTTGAAGAACCACTCGCTGTCCACGGCGCCCGACAGGCCCAGGGCCTTGGTCTCCTCGGCCGGCACGGGTCCGTGGGTCGCCTTCAGCGTGACGCCCGTGTAGGCCATGTAGGCACGAATCATCACGTAGTACGTTCCGGCCTTGGGATCGTCGATCGTGACCGTTTCGTTGTTGCCGATCACGAACGGGCGGTAATCCCAGTCCTGCTTGGTCGGCTTGGCGCCGAGGCGGACGTAGAGATCGGCATCGCCCGTGCCGCCGGACATCGCGAATTCGAGCTTCGTCTGGCCGGTGGGGATCTCGATCTTGAAGAACGTCTGGCTGGCGATAGCGCCGGCCAGGTCCGGAACCGGCACACCGTTGAGCAGGATGGGGATGCCCTCGCCGGCGACGCCGTCGAACGTGGCCACGAGAGTCACGCCGGAGAACGCCTGATAGCCGCGGACCAAGATGAACCAGGTGCCCGCGGGCGACTTCGAGATCGTCACCTGCTCATTGCTGCCCGTGAGGTAGGGTCGGTAATCGTATTGGGAAGTCGTCGGCAACATCCCCTTGCGGACGTACAGATCGGCATCGCCGCTGCCGCCGGACATCTTGATCTCCAGCGACTTGACGCTGTCCGGCACTTCGATGCTGAAGAACTGCTCGCTGCCCGCCTTGCCAGCCAGGTTGGGGACGGGAACACCGGCGGTCAGTCGCGTGACTTTCTCATCCGGCTGATCGGGTTTGTCCGAACGGTAGTAATTCGCTTCGAGGGTGACACCGCTGTAGGACGAATCGGCCACCAGCAGGACATACCAGTTGCCGCTGCGCGGGCTGCCGATGTTGATGCTCTCATTGTTCCCGGAGTCGCTCGGCCGGTAGTCGTAGTTGGACGTGGTGGGCACGGCGCCTCTCTTGATGTACATGTCGCAGTCGCCGGTGCCGCCGAAGATCGCGAACTCGAGGCCGTCCTGGTCCCGGGGGACGTAGATCACGAACGTGCTTTCACCACCCGCCGTGTCGGACAGGCCGGTGATCGGGACCTCATCCTCGAGCGTCGTCGCCGACGCGCTGCCGCTGCCGTAGGTGGCGCGGAGGGTCACATGCTGGTAGTGCGACGAGGCGTGGAGCACAATATACCAAGTCCCGGCCTCGGGGTCGGTGATGGAGACCGACTCGTTGGTGCCGCCGCCGAAGGAGCGGTCATCGAAATCGAACAAGCTCGGCGCGGACCCGCGTTTGACCGTGAGGTCCAGATTACCGAAGCCGCCCCAGGTCCTGACCTCCAGCTCGCTCTGGCCGGCCGGGACATCAATGGCGAAGAGCTTCTCGGTGTACTTGCCGCCGGAGATGTCATCCTCGGGCACGCCGTTGGTCAGCATCGTCGGCGAGGCGTCCTCGTAGTCCGCCACGAGGGTCACGCCGGTATAGGCAGCGCGGGCCCGCAGCATGATGTACCAGTTGCCGCTGGCGGGGTCGTCTATGACCACGGTTTCGTTATTGCCGAAGAGGTACGGCCGGTAATCATAGCCCGTGAAGGTAGGCGGACCGTCGCGCCGGACATAGAGGTCGCAGTCGCCGGTCCCGCCGGAGATGCTGATTTCCAGCTCGCCCTGGCCGGGCGGCACCACGATCCGGTAGTCCACTTCGCTGCCGGTCGCACCTGCCAAGCCGCCCACCGGCACGCCGTCCGTGAGATCGATCGGACCATCGCTGTAACCGATCGAGGCGAGCGCCAGGACGGCTACCGCGAACACGAAACCCTTCGCGTGCATCCTCATTCCTCTTCCCATATCCTACCCCTCTTTTCTCGTATTGCCTGAACCCCTGATTGCCACTCGAACGCGGATGAATGCCTCCAGCGCACGCTGCAGGCCGTCGAGTTAACATCGGCTTTTCCATCTCTCCACTTCGGCACAAATGGGCCCTGTGTCCACGTCGGGCCAAGCCGCTTGCATGAAGTCACTACCCCCTGCTCCCGGAGCACCGCGAATTCGTCGGATCTTGCGGGCGATCCGTCAGGAATAATAGCCTACCATCACACAATGGCCATGTCAAGAAATTACCCACTTTATCTCTTTTGCGCCAATTATACGGACCTACCTCCTGGAGGAAAAATCTTTCGCGTTTTTCTTGCCTGGGGGCACAAGTTTTTTCCATATTTCTCATCAACATCACATCGTGCGGCTCGCCCTTAGTCGGGGGTGCTGTTAGGAAGGCCCCCCGCGCTTCGGAAAGCGCGGCAGAATCCAGAACAGCACCCCTCTTTTCTTTCCGACTTGCGTCACCCGGTCGGATACAAAGGCAGTGCCATCTCGGGCGGAAAACGTATCGTCCCATAAGCACAGATTCTGACGACTTTTCGAGGCACCTGGGCCACGATCTCCGCCAGAGATTTCCGTAACTTGTTTTATTTCCGTCGGTTACAGTTCTGACACCGGGGGCGACGACGATTCTCCGGCTTGGCTCAATTCCGGGGAACATCCTGAACAGGGGGACGAACAGGAGTGGCATAGGTTAGCGCGCAGGTGCGGGCCTTGAACGAGACCTTGCCGGCGATTGTGGGTCTCGTGGCGTTTGCCCTGCTGCTGAACCTGTGGGCTTTGTGACGGGAACGCCGGACACGGGCCCTGACCACTCCCGACTCCGCCGGCAGCTGGAGCGTCGAGGCCTCAGAACGCGCAGGAAGACGCGTCGCGGACATCTTGTCCGCGCGTTGCCGTGCCCGTCTCGGCCGCGGGAAGGCGAGGTCAAGAGGGCCTCGTCACGCGCGGGCGCTGGCGCACGCGACACAACAGACGGCGGTTCTCATCCACGTTCTCCGTGGGGCTGGGCCTCAGGCGGCAGATAGTCCTCCCGCACGGGTGAGAAGACCTCCACCGCAACGGAGTCTTTGAGAATCTGCGCCCCGTGCGGTACGCCGCCAAGGATGCACCAACTGTCGCCCGGGCGGACCTCGTGCTCCGCGGTCCCGATCCGCAGGCGGATACATCCTGCGACGAGATAGCCGGTCTGTTCGTGCGGATGGGCGTGCACCGGCAGCGTACTGCCCTGCTCCAGCAGAAACTCGGTCATGAGTGTCCGCGCGCCGTAGCAGATCGTCTTGGTCCGGATTCCCGGCAGCGCCTGCCGGTAGCCTTCGGCATTGTGCTTTTCAAACATGTCCCGATGGTAGCCAACGATGGTCGCCTTGGCAACCGTGGCCTCCGCCGGGCCGGCTCAGGGGGCTGGGTATTTCTGGAGCAGGAGTTGCGCCCGGGAGCCGCCGGCGAGCTTGCCGACCCCGCAGACCAGATCCGTCTCCTGGAGATACCATCGTCCGACCGGTCGGGCGTTGGGAACGAGGTCCACACAATTCAGGGCGCTGCCGGCCAGCGTCAGGATACCCATGCCCCAGGGACTGGAAATGAGGATGTCTGCGGTGCCGTTACCGTCGAAATCGCCGGTGCCCTCGATGACGTTGTCACGGGCATTGAAGAGCCACCCGCCCATCCAGGCGCCGGTGGTCTTGGAGACGACGGTCGCCAGCGTGGAACCCTGGACCTTGAGAATGCCCAGGGCCGCAGCGTCGGAGATCAGAATATCCGCGACACCGTCGCCGTCGAAGTCATCGATGCCTTGAAAGGCATCGTCGGCATCGTGTCGCCAGCCGCCAAACACGGTGCCCCGCGGCTGGGCGACCAGGGCTGTGAGCGTCGAACCTTGCAGCTTGAGGATGCCGAGGCCTGCCGGTCCGGAGACGAGGATGTCGTCGCTGCCGTTGCCATCGAAGTCACCAAGGCCCTGGATCACGGTGTCCCCGTCGTACGTCCAGCGGCCGAACGCGGTGCCCCGGGGCCTGACAACGAGGGCGCCCAGGGTCGAGCCCTGAACCTTGAGAATGCCGATCCCCCAGGGGCTCGAAATCAGGATGTCGTCGGCACCATTGCCATCGAGGTCCCCCAGACCGGCGAAGACGTTGTCGTCGGGATTGAAGAGCCAGCCGTCGAACGAAGTGCCCTTGGCCTTGGCAACAAGGGAGGTGAGTGTCGAGCCGCTCAGGGTCAGGATCCCGAGGCCCCAGGAGCTGGACACCAGGAGATCCGCTTTGCCGTCGCCGTTGAAGTCGCCGACGCCCCGGATGTGGTCCGTGGACTTATACGACCAGCCGCCGAAGGAAGTCCCCGCCGGCTTGGCGACGAGGGCCTTCCAGACGGTCCCATCATGGCCCACGATGCCGAGGCCCCAGGTGCTGGTCAGGATGATGTCGTCCCGGCCGTCACCGTCGAAATCCCCGATCCCTCTGACCGCGTTGAGAACGGAGGAGAAATCCCAGCCGCCGATCCAGGCCTCGTTCGGATGAATCGCCTGATCGGCCAGTCTTGCTCCGTCCAGACCGAGAAGACCCAAGCCATTGCGGTAACGAAGACGCACCGTCCAATCGCCCAGGATACTCCAGGTGTAGCAGCGCTTGTTGTCCGCCACCATGGTCGCCAATGCCGGGTCCTTGGCCTCCTCATCGAAGTACGCCCGCCAGCCGGAGCCAAAATGGGAACGTGCGGTTGCCCCCAGAGCCTCGGAAAACCCCCGGGGCGCATCGTAGAAGACCTTGGCCCGGGCGCAGAGCGCGACGCCGTTGAGGTAGAACAGCACACCTTCGGCATTCTGGAAGGTGCCGTAGTCGCCGTGGCTATAGGACAAAGTATCGGCGCCCCCCGGGCTGTTCACCTGGCAGCCATTGTGGAGGTAGAGCCGGCCGCCGGCGCCGGCGAGAATCCCGTTCTCCCACAGGGTCCGGTGGAGATAGAGATCGGCGGTGCCCCCCTGGTCCACGAGACTGGGTTGGTAGGCATTGGTCGCTCCCTGCTTCTTCCATCGCCACGGATGACCGCCGACGGCAACCTCCAGGTCGGCCGTGGCGTAGTTGTTCCCAAACGCCGAGTTCCAGGGATTGGAATGCGCCGTGATGCCCCGATAGCAGGCCGCCTGGGTCAGCCAGTTCACATAGTCCAGCAGCGAGGCGTTCTCCACCACGAGCGGCGTGCCGAAGGCGGAGGAAGCCTTCTGGAGCATAGCGCTCAGGCCGGCGGCCGACAAGTCTTTGCCGATCGCGGCGGTCCGAAAGGGCAGATGGGAGTCGCCGCCGATCCGGTAGGCGTGATTGCGGTCGAGATAATCGCCGAGGATGCGCCGCTCCAGGGCGCTGTCCCGATGCCAGAAGGCCCCGATGCTCAGGTCGAGCGGCGCCGTGCTTTGCACCATCTGCGGCTTGCCGCCGGCGTCGAGGAAATGCCGGCCGGAAACGTCGGTAAATGCCGGGTCCGGATGGACGGCTATGTGCAGAGGGTTGATCCTCGATATGAAGATCTCCGGACGCGCCACCGGGTTGATCGACTTGCGGTCGGAAAGGTTCATCTCCGGGTGAAGCTGGCCGGTGAAGATTCTCAGTTTCAGCGTCGGACCTTCCTGCCAGGCGACGTAATTGTCGTCCCGGATCCAGAAGAAGTCCTGGAAGGAGAGACTCGTCCGGGTGTACTGGGGGCAGGTCAGGGTCGCCCCGTCGAAGTACCAGGAGACCAGCGGGGACGCATCGGGCTTGGCCACAATGGATTCCAGACTCAGAGGGCCTTTTTCGTAAATTTCGTGCCAGTTGCCGTCCAGGTCCGCCAGCACGAGATCGGCGCGCTCCGCGACGATCTCCGGGACCATGCGCAGAAACTCCGTACCTCCCGGGAAGTGAACGGCTCCAATGTCGATTCCTTCCGGCCCGGCCGTCTGCTTCCACAACCAGCGACGAACCAGCATGGGCTCCGGGAACGAGCCGACCAGAATGACTCCCTGGAAATTCCGGTACGCCGCCTGTACGCCCTGGAAGAACGCCCGCAGGGCCAGTACCGTGCGTCCGTCCTGATGCTGGCTCCCGGCGTACACCTCGGCCTCCAGGACGCGGACCACGTAGCCTTCCGCCTCCAGATCCCCCCGGAGGCGGTGCATCTGGTACGTCAAGCCGCTCCCGCGTGGGACCACTCCCGTAGCCACCAACAGCCGCGGCCGGACCATTACCAGCACCAGGCGGGCATCGGCGGGGATGGTCGCGGAGGCGCTCTCGAAAGACGTCAATCCGAGGCGGCTGATCTCGCGGATGCCATCGGCGTTGATGTCACAGGGAGAGAATCGATCCAATACCCCTTGAAAGACGCTGTCGGCCCGGCAGACCTCCGGCCCGGCAGAGACCAGGAGACCCAGGACCAGGACTCCCGACAGGATGGCGGCGCCGCAATTCGATGGCAGTCCCCGTATGGTCGCGTTCATCGGATGATCCTCCCCTCGCGCTGTTCAGTTTTCGCCCCTTCGGTCCGGGGTGGCACAGAGCGACGTGGCCCGTTCCTCGGCACATGCCGCCAGACTCTCCGCCAACCATCCGGCACGGCACAACCACGATAATACCGGACGCGATTATCACATATCCGTCCCCGGATTGTCAACTGCGCATTGGCCCTGCCCAGCAAAGGCCCTGGTAAACCGGCAGTTCCTCGGAATCCTCGCTCGACCGCCGCGATCGCTTCGGTCTTACCGCGTGCTCCGATCCGCAATCTGTGCTGTAACTCTCTCGTTGTTAAGTCTTCCCGCTTCGCAACCATGATCCAACACAACAACCCCTCGCAAGAATCACGCGAGACCATCGGCCGTGGTTTGTCGTTGCCCTCCCCATTCTTCTCCCCACCGTCGATCCCCGTCCCCGGTGCTCTTGCGCCGGGCTGCCCTCGAACGTAGGGTAGAAGCCCGCAAAAACCCGCAGGCGTGGATGGCATCGTTAGGGCCGAAGGCCTTGGCGATGGTCGTACGCACGCTCAATCCTACCATCGCCAAGCTGCGTATGGGGACCCGAAACGCGATTCATGGCGTTTGGGACCCCTTGACGATGCCACCCGGGCGATTCTGAGCCTCTCGCACACCCTCCTGAGGGCAGGTGTGCTGATCTGGCTCCGCAGACGGAGCACCGCACGCTAGCATAGGGCCGTGCGGGACTAACCAGGATTGGGACCGCGCGCGGACGGCTCGGGCCCTGTGTTTCCCCTGGGGGATTCTGCGGCAGTGGAAAAGGGTAGGGTCCGGGGAAACCTCTGAAGTGAACACCGGACCCTGCGTAGCGTCGCATCGTCTCCCTTGGCACATCGACTGCCGGTGCCGGAAACTTGGAGGCAATCTCGAAGAAAGCCCAAGAAAACCTCAAAAATACGTAGTTTGCACAATAGAATCGCAAGGCTTCTTCTGCCATACTTGATTGCTGCGGATTGGATACTCAGGATGTACACATCACGGATGATGGGGCGCCACTGGCGATTGGTCCCCTAGGGGGCCTATGGGAACACCTTTCCGGAGTGGCGCCCCGATTTTTTGTACGGATCGGCCGGGCGGATTTGTCGGCACGACTCTGCCACCACGCCATGCCGGACCCGAGCAGTCCAGCGCCAATAGTTCCAGCACTCTTCAAGTCACGATGCAGGGGAAGAGTCCCGACCGCAACTGGCTGGATTTGACCGGCGGAGAGAAGGAGGGTATTCTGTCCTGGGCTTCGGCAAGGGCCGGCGCGCGTTGAAGTCAGGATAGAAGAGGCCGATGGGCCGGTAAGGGGTGTGCGGCATGCCTGTGTCCTGGGGAATCCGTTCAGTTGTGGTGCCGATGGCGATCTTTGTATCCTGGGTGAGCAGGCCAGGTGCGGGGGCCGAAGTCACCGTCGTCCTCCCCGAGCGGGGACATCCCTTTCTGGCTTGCACGGCCCAAGAGCTCGGACGGCTGCGGCAGGCGTATCGAGGCTCGGGGTCCCAGCAGGGCATCGTGGCCGACCGGGTGCAGGAAGCGCAACGGTTCCTCGGTGAGCCGCTGGAATTTCCGCCGCGCGGCGGGCAGCACAACCAGTGGTACCAGTGTGACAGTTGCGAGACGGCGCTGCGGACCGTCGATGCGACCCATCATCGGTGTCCCCGGTGCGGCAAGGTCTACTCGGGTCCACCCTACGATGACGTGATCTTCAGCCAGCAGCACGGCCGCAATCTCCAGCGGATGGTGACCGCCGCGTGGGCCTACGCCATTGCGGAAGACCAGCGTTGCGCCGAGTATGCGGCCCGCGTCCTCCTTGGCTATGCCCAGCGCTACGAGCAGTATCCCTATCACAGTTCTTCCCGGGACGACAAGAGCCGCTCCGGCGGGCACCTGTTCGAGCAGACGCTGAATGAAGCCGCCGACCTGGCAACGGAGATCGGGCCGGCCTACGACCTGATCCATGACTCGGGGGTGCTCTCCGCCGCGGACCACCAGGCCATCCGCCGCGGACTGTTGCTGCCGATGCTGCGGAACATCGACAAGAACAAGACCGGCAAGAGCAACTGGCAGACTTGGCACGACGCCGCGATGATCTGGGGCGGGGCCCTGGTCCGCGACCCGGCTTGGGTCCAGAAGGCGATCACCGACCCTCAAAACGGCTTTCTTTACCAGATGGGCGTTTCCGTATCCAAGGAAGGGATGTGGTACGAGAACAGTTGGGGCTATCACTTCTACACGCTTGGAGCCCTGGTCAACATCGCCGAGACCGCCCGGCGACTGGGCATCGATCTCTGGTCCAACGAGCGGCTTCATAAGATGTTCACGCTGCCGGTCCACTACACGATGGCCGACGGCAGCCTGCCGCGCTTCGGCGATGATGTGAGCTCGTCCGCCCGGCGCGTGGGCCGCCTGTTCGAGCCGGCCTACCATGCCTACCGCGACCCGCAGATCCTGGCCCTGCTGGGCGACCGGATGAGCTTCGAGAACCTGCTGCTGGGTCGAACCGCGGCGCCGGTGGCCCAACCACCCGCGTTGGAGAGCCGGGTGTTCGAGGATGCGGGACACGCGATCTTGAGGATCGGGGGTGAAGCGGGCTTGACGGCCGCCCTGACGTTCGGTCCCTATGGCGGCTTTCACGGGCATTTCGACAAGCTGAGCTTCGTCTTCTTCGGCTTTGGCCGGGAGCTGGGTGTGGATCCCGGCCGGGCCCGCAGCCAGGCCTACCGGCTGCCGATCCACACGAAATGGTACAAGGCTACGCTCGCGCACAACGCGGTGCTGGTGGACCGGCAGAGCCAGAAGCCCGCCGCCGGCAGATCGCTCCAGTTCGAATCCGCCCGCGACTACGTCCTGGCCGCGGCAGCCTGCGACGAGGCTTATCCCGGCGTGAGCCAGACACGCTGGCTCCTCATGACGCCCAGGTACCTGCTCGTCATCGACCGGCTGCGGTCGGAAACGGGACATCGGTTTGACTGGCTGTACCACAACCGGGGCGAGAAGGTGATCTGCGACGCGGTCCGGGACGATGTGACCCTCGCCGGGGAGTTCCCGGGCGGCGAGTACATCCGCCACGCGCGGCGCGGCGCCGCCGACACCGCCATCCGGGCCCAGTTCCCCGACGCCCGCGTCAGCACGCATTTGACGATGGCCGCCGCCCCGGGCACCATCGTGACAACCGGTGAGGGCGTCGGCGGATCGGTGGACGATGGCGTGCCGGTGATCATGATCGCCCGGGAGGGTCGGGAAGCGTGGTTCACGGCGGTTCTCGAACCGGTGCGTTCCGACGGCCGGCCCCAGGTCACCGATGTGCAATTCACGCCGGCCGCCGACGGTCCTGTCGTCACCATCACTTGCGGCACGCAGGCTGAACTCGTGACGATCCGGCCGGATGGCAAGGTCTCGGTGGCCCCAGGCCGGTAGAGGACCCGGGACGGGCGACGCAGCCCAAAAAAGAAAGGGCTGCGACTTGATGAAGACGCAGCCCTTGTGAGACAAAGAGTACTACAACCTGCATTCGCTTACAGCGTTCGGCGCGACCGCAGCCAGGAAACCAATCCCGCGCCCATGCTGGCCAGCAGGATCGCCCCCGGAGCCGGAACTACTGGCGGCGGCGGTGGCGGCGGTGGTGGCGGCGGTGGCGGCGGCGGCGGGAGCGGCGGCTCGTAGCTGTAGCCGTAATCCCAGTGAGCCGTCACCTGCAACCGCGAACTCTGCACGGCAACATCGGAGTCGTTATTCGGCACCCGCGCCTGCACGTAAAAGCCTGTCGGCGCCAACCATGCGTCGGCATCGCTCAACGTAATCAGGCTCGAGCCCGTGCCTCCGTGAAACAGCCCGCCGGTCTCCGTCAGAGTGCCGATCTGAGCTGTCCAAGAACTGGCGCTCGGTCCGCGCCATACCGGATAGGTCGACGCATTGACACCCGAGTTCCCAATCGTCAGCAAAGCGCTATCGATCGCGATGGCCGGCGCGTCCCAGGTTAGGGTGCCGGCAGGATCGAAGCCCAAATCTGCCATGGTGGGCAGCGTGGGCGCCGTGGCGTTCTCATACGGCTGGAACCACGTGATCTTGCTCGACCAGTCACTCGCGAAGACCTTCGTAAAACCCGAGTTCACAGTGTTGTCCCAGGCAGGGGCGTTCCAAGTCCATGCCCCGGCAATGGGCGTTGCGAATGCAGCCGTACTCCCGGCGAGCAGAACACCCGCCATCATACAAACTGCAAAAATCCTCTTCATCTTCCACTTCTCCTTTCGTACAAGTACTTCCCGGTGCTATTCATCCCTTCATCCGTGCGACCGGTACCCCGCCGCAAAGAAAGAGAGATAAATCGCACCCTGTCACACTAATTGAGAGATGTCCTCGAACACCACCTCCTTTCTTAGGTGACACCACGGTGGCGGTCCCGAAAGGAGACAACCACCCCCTCTCCCTAGATGCCCTCGACAAAGGACATCCATTTGAACGCTCGCAGCATTCGTCTCCGGCCTGACAAAGGCCGGACATCAAGATCCGTGCGCACACACGCACGCCATGCCCAGGAATGATCCCATGTGCCAATGCTTGCGAGTCCTCCTCCATGAGGAGCCTCTATTTTACGCGATTTACCCCCATCCTGTCAACCTCCCAAACCTCCATTTTCGGGCAGGGACCCCGCATTCTTGCGCCAAAAAGGGACATTCTCGAAAAATAATGAAGAAACCGTGGCCCCTCAGCTCCATTGGCGGTCGTGGGAGTCCCGCGCATTCCACTCGTCGGTTGGCGCGAAACACTCCTCGCCCCGGGCCAAGTGCTGCTTGACCACCTCGAGGTTCAGTTCGACCCCCAAACCCGAGGTTTCCGTCACGCGGGCGAAGCCCTGCTGGTGCAGCGGTTTCTCGATGCCTGTCACCAGATCCTCCCACCAGGGGACGTCGACGCCATGGTGCTCCAGGGCCACGAAGTTCTCCGTCGCCGCTGCGCAGTGGACATTAGCCATAAAGGACACCGGCGAGCCGGCGAAGTGCATGACCATGGGGACGCCGGCTTCCTGGGCATAATCGCCGATTTTCTTGGTCTCTAAGATCCCACCGGCGGTCGCCAGGTCCGGGTGGACCATGTCCACCGCCCGCTGGTCGATCAGGTCCTTGAACCCGCTGAGGCAGTAGATGTCCTCGCCGGTCAGGGTGGGGACCTCGATCGCACCGGTGATCTCCTTGAGCAGCGCCGTGTACTGCCAGGGCACCATATCCTCCAGCCAGGCCATCTGGTACCGTTCCAGGGCCTTGCCCAGCCGGATGCAGCTATTGACGTCCAGGTACCCGAAGTGATCCGCGCCCAGCGGGATCTCGGAGCCGATTTCCTTGCGGACCTGGGCCACGTAGCCGGCCAGCGCGTCGATCCCTTTGTCCGTAAGTTGAATCCGGGTAAAGGGATGCGTCGGGTTCCGATACCGGTCCCACTCCGTGCCGGGCGGTCGGCTCAGAGTTCCGGGGATATTGCGCAGGAGATTGGTTCCCAGGTCCATCTTCAAGAAGGAGAAACCTGCTTTGACTCGTTCCTTGAGCTTCGTGGCGAACCCCTCCTTGTTCGTCACCGACGGCGTGTCGGCGTACAGGCGGACGCGCTCCCGGTACCGGCCGCCCAGCATCCGGTAGACGGGGACGCCGTAGGCCTTGCCGGCCAGGTCCCATAAAGCCATCTCCACGCCGGAGACGCCGCCCCCCTGCCGGCCGTGGCCCCCGAACTGTCGAATCCGCTTGAAGACCCGCTCCACGTCGCAGGGGTTCTCGCCCAGGAGCCGGCCCTTGAGCATCAGGGCATACCGTTTGCTGCCGCCGTCACGGACTTCGCCGTAACCGGAGATTCCCTGGTTCGTATCGATGCGGATCAAAGGCACCCGCATGGGAGCGCCGGTGATGACCGCGACCCGCAGATCGGTGATCCGCAACTGCGTGGGCTGCGAGGCCCGACTGACACTCTGGGTCGCACAGGCCACCTGGTCCTCGATGGAAGAGCCCACCAGGCCGGCCAGGCTCAGGCCGCCCAGGCCCTTCAACAGGGTACGGCGGGGAAACGCGCTCGGTTGCGGAGTGCGGAGTGCGGAGTGCGGAGTGGCGATGCCGGCATCGTCGCACGCAGCGAACAGGTGTTTCTTCACGACAGCCTCCCTCTTTGCGGGCTTGCGGCTTTGGGCTTGGGGACACGAAATCCGGCAGGTAAAGCCCTACCAGGTACGCTTGTCGAGGATCTCCTGGATGGCTTCTTTCGGCACCGGCAGGTCGTTCTTGTTCTGCTCGAGCCACTGGAAGAAGTCCTTGCGGATTTCTTCGGACCAGCGGCCATCGATCTGGCCGGGAGTGTACTTGCCCTCCTTGAGCCGCTGGTGTCCGAAGCGGTCGCGCAGCATGACGGCTTCGGCGTTCTTGACCACTTTCTCGGCCAACTGGGCGGGAATGAAGATGACGCCTTCCCGCTTGGCCAGGACCACGTCACCCGGCAGGCAGATCGCCCGTCCGATCCGAATCGGGACGTTGATGCCCGTCAGCATCATATCCTGGATGAAGGACGGGTCCCACCCGCGGGCAAACACGTTGAACCCTTCGATCTCCCCCAGCCCCTCGATGTCGCGGACGCTCCCGTCGAAGATCACGCCGTTGCCGCTCTTGGCGAAGATCGAGTTGCCGAGGTTGTCACCGATCAGGGTACCGTCGACCACCTTGCCCATACCGTCCGCGACGTAAACGTCGCCCTTCTGGAGCATGTCGATGGGCCAGGAATTGGAGGACCCGACCCGGCCTTCGGCCTTGCCGGTGTCGTCGAGCAGTTTCTTCAGATCCGGCCGGGCCGGCATATACTGGGCCGTCAGGGCCCGCCCGACGACCGGCACATCCTGATGGAGGATCTGCCAGCCGCCTTCGAACTGGCAGCGGTAACCCTCGTTCCGTATGATGGCCCAGGCCTCTTCGAGGGAGACGTTCTTCATCCGCCGGAGGATATCGTCCGGGACCCTGGGCCGGCCATCCGGCAGCCGCTCGCCCGCCCACGCGGACGTAACGAGCTGCACCTGATCCACCGTCGTGACGCTCAGCTTCGGCGTGCCGGGGGCGCCGCCGACCGCCAGGGCCGACAGCAATGCAACCAGAAGCGCAACCCGGACCCAGTTCCACCGTCTCATTCTCGCAGGGCAGGCACTCACAACCATCTTCACTCCTTTCACCCAAAAAGGACCCATGACCAAGGCCCGGTGGCGCGTCCGCTCTCACCTGCGGCCCACCGACGAAGTCGGACCTGTCACCGGCCGGCGGCTATTGTACTCGCGGGACAGTTCGCTGGGGAGTCCACGCAGAAAAAAAGGCAGGACTGGGCCGAAGCCTGCGCGGAAGCCCACCCTCGCACCGGCGCAGCGCGTTCGGAGTTCCGCGTCTACGAGGGCAGGACTCTTCTCGTCCGTTCTCTCGCAGGAAGCGGCGAAGAGGATTCGGACCCGGCCGAAGGCGGACCTCCGAGCGCGCGGCGCTCCGCGCCCCGGGGGATCGAGTCCTGCCGGACGGGAACACAGGGACGGTCATGCACCCCCGACGCGCTCACGCCTGCCAATGGTCCTGTAACGGGCCGTCGGCGCCGTAGACGGGGTCGGCGCCAGGGTCGGGGGATATTCGCGATGCGCATGTCGGCCTGGGGGCGCTCGCCGCGATGGCCCCGGCAGAGGTCGTAGTGCTCCTGCCCCTGGGGATACGCGCCGACGACCACGAGGTCCGTGCCGGCGCGGAGGCTCTTGTGCGCCACGCCTGCCGGAAGGATGACGACCTCAACCGCCGACAGGCGCAGCGTGATGCCGTGCTCGCCGCCGCAGCGAGGAGTTCCTCCGCCAGCCGGGGCGGTCCCGCGAGCAGAAGAACGCCTCCTCGAAATGACTTCCGGCCAACCCGCGCCACCGCAGGCCGGGCACGGAGAAGAGTTGGAGCCTGCGCCCTTTGTCGCGCGGGGTCCGCAGGCTCATTCGTCCGCGTGGAACAGATTTCGGGCGGCCTTGAGACCGCATTTCTGGTATCTGTCGTAGGCGCGGGCGGCCCGTTCCCGGATCTTCCCGCCCGTCTCCGAGGCGAGCCACCCGGCGACTGCCGCTTCAAGCGTGTACGCCTCCGGGGCCATGAAACCCGTGGTCAGCAGGAGGGACTTGCACCGGAGCGCCGCCTAGTGCGGCTGGAAATACGGCCGGCTCGTGCAGGCGAGCACCATGACGCTGCGCGGTCGGGCATCTCTTTCGGGCGCGGGCGCCTCGACCTGAAAATCCATCAAGCCATTATGCCCGACGTAGACCACAAGGTCTGCCCCGCCGTGAATCCCAAGAGGGGCTTTCTCCTTTTCCAGCGTCAGCATCCGGGCCCCATTTCCGGCGGCCGCCCCGAGGAATTCCGACACGGCATCCCTGATTTTGTCGCCACGGTACGCGTCGGCGACCAGATAGGCATGGGTCGTCCGGTGGCGAAAGACGATTCTCTCCAGAACCCGATCGTTCACGTTCTTCCGGGTTGCCACGAGCGTCCAGTCCTTGCTCTTGCCCAGGAATGTCCTGACGCCATAGAGCGCACCCCAGTAGAGATTGTGCCCCGGATCGTCGCCTTGGCCCAGTTCCTTTGGCACCGGAACGATTCCCTGGTGCTCGTTGTCGCACAGAGCCACGAAAACATGAATCGTTTTGGTGCGTTCCGAGGGATTCGCGGAACCGCCCAGCAGGATCGCGGGCAGGACCAACCAGCCGAGTTTTGCCGCCATCATGGCTCCGTCTCCATCGCTATCCTTCTACACCAGGTCTTCCCCAGCGCGGCCTTCGGCCGCAACCAAAGCCGCTCCAGCGGGGAACGAGACTCGCAGCCCAGCCGCCCACGGGCGGGAAACCCAAAGACACCGCCGGGGGCGGCTGTGCTACAAGGCCCGTCCGGCCTTTCCTGCCGGGAGAACGAGAGGTGGCGCCCTGGCATTGCAGCAAGGGCGAGGTCCCAGGTCGCCTCGTCAAACACTCACAGGAGGCCGTCAACAATGTACCGGGCACTGAGGAAAATGTCCATGCCGAGGACGGTGCTCAGGAGCGCCCAGCGCAACCCGTGCCAGCGGAGATTCCGCCAGGTCAGGACGAAGATCACGCCCAGGACCGCGACGCCGAGCAGATAGATCTGGGCGGCGGCCACGAAAAGCCGGCCGTAGCCGTCCCCCAGACCCAGGAACACCTGGAAACACCGGGCGGCCAGCAGCAGAGTGACGATCGCCAGAGTTCCCAGCAGGACCGCCAGCGCAAGAATCCAGTGGCGGTCCGCGTGTCCGGCCGCGACCAGCCCCTGCAGCCCGATCCCGCTCCAGACGGCGCACCAGACCATCGGGATGGTCAGCCAGAGGATCGGACTGATGCCGAGCCACGCAATCTGCTCCGCGCCCAGGAACGAGCGGCTGAAGGTGAGCGCCAGACCGGCAGCGGCCACGAGCAACAGGTTCCAGCGACGCGCTATCCAGACCATCGCCAGACCGAGAACGAACGCCGCCACGGGAATGTGGTACACCCCGAACAGAACCGTGCTGCGCGGCAGCAGTGCCAGCGGCGCGAGCGCGCCGGCCAGATCGGGCAGGCGAACCGGGGCCTGGGGCGGGGCCGCAAAAAGCTGGTGTTCGGCAGACAGATAGAAGAACAGCGCGATGACCCCGAAGGGCAATAGCCACAGCAGTAAGCTCAGCCACCGGCTGCGTGTCGAAGACAGCGTTCGTGTCGCGGCGGCCGGGACAAACAGCCAGGGCACGCCCGCGGCCAGCAG
The DNA here is from genome assembly GCA_025459125.1 of Planctomycetota bacterium. GTDB lineage: Bacteria > Planctomycetota > Phycisphaerae > Sedimentisphaerales > Anaerobacaceae > PLanc-01. Next base: position 22,872 of record JALORE010000040.1, read on the forward strand.
ACTTACGCTCGGATGGAACTTGGCCAGGCTCAGCAGGAAAGGGCTGAAACCGTACAGAAGGCCCGCCAGGAGCGAGCCGGTGAAGCCCGCCACCCAGCGCCGGCTCACCGCATAACCGCCGAGCGCGGCCCACCAGGCGTTCAGCGGCAGCAACCACTGCCAGCCTGTGAAGCCGCCGAAATGAGGCCGATAGAGGTAGACCGCGAACGCGCCATACAAGGCCGCCGCCGTCAAAACGTGAAGGAGAGCGGATTGCGGCCCCCGCGCCGAACCGGGGGTAGCATGAGGTCGGCTTGCGGATTCTCTGCGTGCCGGCTTGTCCCTCCTGGACAACGCATCGTTATCCTCCCATCGGTGGCCTGCAGACCGACTGCGCCGGTAATCCGCCATCGCGTCAGTCTTTCAGCACGACCTTGCCGGTGCCGCGGGTGATGCGCCCGATATGGTAGACCCTCTCACCCGCCTGAAGCAGCAGGCGGGCCGCGGCGTCGGCGAAGTCTTCCGCCACGATGACCACGTAGCCGATGCCCATGTTGAAGACGCGAAACATCTCGTCTTCTTCCACCGGGCCGGTCTTTTGCAGGAAATTGAAGATCGTCGGCCGGGGCCAGCTTGCTTTCTTGAGCACCGCGTTGCAGTCCGGCGGCAGGACCCGCGGAATATTGCCGGGCAGCCCGTTGCCGGTGATGTGGGCCATCGCGTGGACGACCCGCTTGACCCGGTACTTGGCGATCAGCTTGAGAATCGAGCGGACATAGATCCGCGTGGGAGCCAGCAGGGCTTCGCCCAGCGTCCTGCCCTCCAACTCATCGAGAACGTCGGTCACCTTGAGCTTGGCCCGCTTGAAGCAGATGGCGCGGGCCAGCGCGTAGCCGTTGCTGTGCAGCCCGGTCGAGGCGAGGCCCAGAACGACATCGCCCGGCCGGACGCTCTTGCCGGTGATGATCCGATCCTTCTCGACGACCCCGACGGCAAAGCCGGCCATGTCGAAATCGCCCCTGCGATACGTATCGGGCATCTCCGCCGTCTCGCCGCCCAACAGAGCACAGTCCGCCTGGCGGCAACCCGCAGCCACCCCCTTGACCATCTGCGCGACGAGCGCCGGCTCCAGCTTGTGCAGGGCCACGTAGTCCAGGAAGAACAACGGCTCGGCGCCCATGACCAGCATGTCGTTGACGCTCATCGCGACCAGGTCGATGCCCACCGTGTCGAAGCACTTGGCCTTGGCAGCCACCTGGACCTTGCTGCCTACGCCGTCGGTGCAGGCGACCAGGACCGGGTTGCGGTAGTTCTTCTTGAAGAGCTTCTCGTCGTAGTCCAAGCGGAACAGCCCCGCGAATCCCCAGGGCACATCGATGACGCGTGGCCCGTACGTGCTGGTCAGATGGGAATGAATCTGATCGACCATGACATCGTTGGCTTCAATGTCCACGCCAGACTGGGCATACGTGATGGGTCTACTCATGGGCGGTGGTGAATCCCTCAAACATGTACAGTTGGTAGCGCTCGATGCAGAACTTGTTCACCGTGACATCCACGGGGATCGGGTACTTGCCGGCCCAGCAGGCCGCGCAGTAATGGTCCTTCGGCAGCGCCGCACAGGAAAGCATCCCCTCCAGGGAGAGGTAACCGACGCTGTCCACCTCGAGAAACTCCTTGATCTGCGCCAGCGTGCGGTTGTTGGCCAGGAGCTCTTCCTTGGTCGGGAAGTCCACGCCGTAGTAGCACGGGAAACGAATCGGCGGGCAGCTCACCCGCATGTGAATCTCCCGGGCGCCCGCCTCGCGCAGGGCCCGGATCTTGCCCCGGGTGGTGGTGCCGCGGACGATGGAATCGTCCACCACCACGATGCGCTTGTCCTTGACAACCTCTTTGATGATCGCCAGCTTGAGGGTGACTTCGAGCTCGCGGAGCTTCTGGTCCGGCGAGATGAACGTCCGGCCGATATAGTGGCTGCGGACCATGCCCATGTCAAAGGGGATGCCGGCCTGCTGCGCATAGCCGAGAGCCGCGGAGGTCCCCGAGTCGGGAATGGGAATGACCACGTCGGCCACCGCCGGCTGCTCCCGGGCCAACTGACGGCCCAGCTTCTTGCGAAACTCGTGCACGTTCTCGCCGAAGATGCGGGAGTTCTGCTTGGAGAAGTACACGTGCTCGAAGATGCAGTGGGCCGGGGTGATGCTCCCGCGCTTCACGAAGAACCGGCTGTGCAAGCCGTTGCGGTCCAGACGCACGATCTCGCCCGGCTCGACCTCACGGAGGAATGTGGCCCCGATCGCATCGATGGCGCAGCTCTCGCTGGCAACCACGTAATACCCCTCGGCGGTCCGGCCGAGGCACAGCGGGTGAATCCCGTACGGATCGCGGGCCGCCTCGATGTGGTCGGAAAACAGGAAGAGCAGCGAGAAGGCGCCCTGAAGGTGGTTCAGGACGTGCCCCAGCGGGTCGGGTTTGCTCTGGTGCGTCGGCTTGGCCAGCAGATGAACGATGATCTCGGTGTCGCAACTGGACTTGAAGATGCTGCCGTAGGCTTCGTACTCGTCCCGCAACAACTGGGCATTGATCAGATTGCCGTTATGGGCGACCGCCACCTGCCCGCGGGAGTACTCGGCCAGCAGCGGTTGACTGTTCTCCACGGTGGAGGAGCCCGTCGTGGAATACCGGACGTGGCCGATGGCGATGGGATTCCTCAGCCTCTCGAGCGTATCCGTACCGCTGCGAAAGACCCGCATGACGGTGCCCATGTTCTTGTAGCATTGGATACCCTCGCCGTCGCTGGAGGCGATCCCCGCCGACTCCTGCCCGCGATGCTGGAGCGCGTGCAGACCGAAATAGGTCTTCTGCACCGCGTCGGGATCACCAAAGATCCCGAACAAGCCGCACTCTTCCTTCTTCTCGGGGAAGACCTCATTCCCGACACTATCCCAAACCGGTTCAGGCATGGTTTTTCACCGACCGCCAACTGAAAGACTGTTTCGAGAAACAAACGCCCTCCTCCCACCGACGCCACAGTGTAGCGGCTCTGCCGGCAGAAGTCAATGACACAACCCCCCGGCGCAGGGTAAACGCAAAGTCAGCCGGCACCATCTGGGTGGTGCTGCGACGGCAACACAGGCTTTGCGCGGCTCCTTATCGCCTGATCTGCAAAGGGCTTCCAGTTTATTCGCCACCTTGTTACTACCGTCCGTGCGGCCCTTTGTTCGAAGTTCGCGGTGGACTTAGCAGCTGCCCCCATTGCGACCCAGAAGCTCTTCGAGCAGGGGTTTGAGCCGGCGCATGGCGTTGCCGCGATGAGAAACGGCGTTCTTCTCCTGGTCGCCGAGTTGGGCAACCGTACGGCCCAATTGCGGCACGAAGAAGACCGGATCGTATCCGAACCCGCCGGTGCCGGCGGGCTCCGTCGCAATCACACCTTCCACCGTGCCCTGGGCCTCAATCAGAACGCGCTGCGGATCGGCCAGGCACAGGTGGCAAACGAACCGGGCCGTACGCTTCTGGCGCGGTACCCCGTCCAGCAGGGAAAGGAGCTTCTCAATATTCCGCCGGTCGATAACGTGACGATCGGCCCCGGCGGCCCTTTCGCCCGAAAACCGCGCCGAATTGACACCCGGCGCCCCGCCCAGGGCGTCCACCACCAACCCCGAGTCATCCGCCAGCGTCCAGAGCCCGGTCGCCTGCGCGTACCCCAGCGCCTTCTTGCGGGCGTTCTCGGCAAAAGTCGCTCCATCCTCTTTCACCTCCCCCACGCCCGGGAAGTCCGCCAGGCTCTTCCACTCGACCTGATCCCCCAGCAGCGCCCGCAACTCGCGCACCTTCCCCGGATTCGTCGTTGCCACCAGAATTGCTCGTGCGTTGCTCATGCGTTAGTCCTTGGCGCGAAAACGTCGGGGGCGGCGGGCTGCCCCGGTCTCCAGGCGGATGCGGGACCCAAATTGCATCTTTCTCGGGTCGGCTTGCTTGTCGAACGACACCGGGTCTTTGAAGACATACGGAAGCCGGCTCAGCCTGCGGCCCAGATCCACGGGAGGCCGCTCCTGCTCCGTAAACGCAAAGCGAGCCTCCGGAAGACTGTCCCCGTCCAAGCCCAGCTTCCGGCGAATGACCGGGAGGAACTCCGGATTGACCTCGTAACCGACAGAATTCCGGTCCAGGTTTCGGGCGGCCAGGCACGTGGTCCCGCTGCCCAGGAACGGATCGAGGACTTCGTCACCCACGAAACTGAACATCCGGATCAACCGACGCGGGATTTCCTCCGGAAACATCGCCAGATGGTCCTCCTGTTTCTCGCCCGGGATACTCCAGTGGCCGGCGAAGAACTGGTTCCACTCCGCGGTGGTCAGGCGGGACTGCTCCTTGATCTCCCGGCTCACGGCGGGAGCAGTGCCGTGCTTCTTGAACACCAGGATGAACTCGTAATCCAGCTTGAGGATGCCGTTGCGCGGGTACGGGAACGAGCCCATGATCGTCGCGCCGCCGGTCGTGTTGCAGGTGGTGACCTTCTGCCAGATCACCGCGCCCATGTAGTCGAAGCCGATCGTCTCGCAGAACCTGGTGATCTCCGTGCGGATGGGGATCACTTTGTACCGCCCGTAATAGACGGAGCGGGCAAACTGGTCGCCGATGTTCACACACAACCGGCAACCCCCGGCCAAAGCTCGGTAGCACTCCGACCAGACAAGATTCAGGTTGTTGATGTAGGTCTCGTAGCTGTCGTCGAACCCGATCTGCCGACCGTTGCCGTAGTCCTTCAGTTGCCAATAGGGCGGGGAGGTGAGGACCAGGTGCACCGATTCGTCCGGCACCTCCGCCATGCACCTGGAATCGCCTGTGATGATCCTGTGATGCGTCTGCACTGTGTTTATCCCAGCAAACCAGTGTTCGGAGCGACCGGCTTATACCCTGTGACACGAGCTTCTGTCAAGGCGAGGTCAAGTCCGGCGTGCCGTAGCGTAAAACGCGCCGCAGAGCTCGGTGCCGGAGGCGTCGTAGAACCACGTTTGCAGTTGGGCCGGGCCGGCTTTCAGAGGAACGGTGAAGACGACCGCCTTGTCACCCGGAGCCACAGGCTTCGACCGATCGAAAACGCCGATCTTCAGACGCGCCTTGGCGATGGGCAGGGCCTTGCCTGTGCCAGTGGGATGGGTCGCCGGTGCATCCAATGCGGCGTTGGCCTCGAGCGGCCAGCGGGTGAGCGCGAATTCATATTCCCCATCCCGCTCGACCAGGAGGTTCCAGTATGAGTTGATTTTCTGTTGCAGGTGGCCGAAGTTGTCGGCGTAGACCATGTACCAGTCGGCGCAGGTGAGGCGCACCGGATTCTCCTGCTCCGAACCGATATGAACGCGGGAGGGTTCCTTCGCGATCGGCTCGACCTGGGCCCACCACTGCTCATAGTGATCCCGCATGGCCTGAACGATGTCCGGATGCCGGTCGGCGACGTCGGTCTTCTGGCCGGGATCGGTAGCGATATCATACAGCTCGCGGCCCTTGACCAGCCGCCATTTCTTCCACATCACCGTGGCGTTCCACTTCGGGATCTCGAGATGGTACTGCACGACGATCATGCGGTCGCGCAGCGAGGCCTGAGAGCCGCGGAGCAGACCCGCCAGGCTGGTGCCGTCGAAGCGTGCTCCGGACGGGGCCCTGAGGCCGCACAGGTCGATCAGGGTCGGCAGCAGATCCTGGCAGGTCGTCAGCTCGTCGATGTCACCGGGCCGGCGCAGCCTGCCGCCGGGCCAGCGGATAAAGCACGGCACGCGGTGGCCGCCGTCGTAAAGGGAGGTCTTGCCGTCGCGCATCCCGGCGTTGAAGGTTTTGACCCCCGCGGTGCCGCCGTTATCCGTCATGAAAACCAAGATCGTGTTCTCGGCCAGCCCCGTTTCGTCGAGCATGGCCAGGAACTTGCCCAGGTTCTCATCCAGGTTGGCGATCATGCCGAAGAAGTTGGCGGGTACACCGGGCTTCTGGTAAGGCTCCGCATACTTGGGCGCGACGAACGCCGGCCCATGCGGAGCGTTGGTCGGCAGGTAGCAGAAGAAAGGCTCGCCCCGGACCGCACACGCTTTCATCCACGTGGTCGCTTCCCGGAACCAGACATCGGTGCAATAGCCCTCGTACTTCTCGAGCTTGCCATTGTGGGAATAGGTATCGTCGAAGTAGTCATTGCCCCAGATGTCGGCCGCCGAGCCGATGCCCCAGGACTTGTGATGCACGACCTCCTGGAAGCCGCGGTTCTGCGGCAGATAGGGGAAGCTATCCCCGAGATGCCACTTGCCGAAGAGGCCCGTGCGATAGCCGCCGGCGGCGAAGAGGTTGCCCATGGTCGGGACATCCGTCCGCAGCATGGTCAGCCCGCCGCAGACGTGCCGGGCCCTGTTCCGCAGGGCATCCAGACCCGTCAGGAGCTGGCCCCGTGTCGGCGTGCACATGGGCGCCACGTGAAAGTCGGTCAACCGGATGCTCTCCTCGTGCAGACGATCCATGTTCGCCGTGCGCAGCACCGGGTTGCCGTGGCACGAGAAATCCCCATAACCCTGGTCATCCGTCAGAATGAGAATCACGTTGGGACGAGTGGTCTGGGCCTCAGCGTTTCCGGCCCGCCCACGGGCGACCGCCGCCAGCCCCAGAATCCCCAGCCCCACGCGTCTCAAGAACGTACGTCGATTCACAGCCGGTCTCCTCACAAGCAGGGTCCAATGACGCGACATCACGCCAGCATTATCCCAGGAACACGCGCGAAGAGCCAGCCTTTCCACCCGCTTTCCCCGTCGGGTGGCGTGGTCAGGCGTGCAGGGTACGGTGCTGACTGTGGGCACAGCAACGCGGCCTTCGTCTACCGGCGCCGCCGGACCGGCAGCGCACAGTGACCGCTGAACTCCGTCATCGGCTGGGCGGCGTTCCAGCTATAGGCGACGGGCCGGTGGTCCGCTTCCTCGCCGAAGACCTCGAAGCCGCTTTGCGGCGCGGCGCCGGCCCGCAGCTCGTACGAGACCACCGGGAGCAGGCTACGTGGATTCGTCCAGTAGAGGCCGGACTCGCGCCGGAGCGCGACCAGGGGGAGCACCCATTCGCAGGTGATCTGCCGGTGGCGTGAGACCGATTTGTCCGCCGGCAACTCGATGTTGTAGGCGCCCGCGCCGACCTCCTGGAAGCCCAGCTTCCGGCCCTGGAGCGCCGCTGTCTCCAATCGGGCCTGGGTACAGGGCAGTGTCACAGGCATCAGCACCGCGCCGGCCGGCCGCTTTCGCAGGGTCAGAACCGAGGTGACCCGAATCCGGTCCGGGGCCATTACGCACCAGTAGTCTTTCTGCTCGGCGACAAAATCGCCGGCACGCTTCGGCCGGCAGACCCCCGCCGCCTGGTCCCCGGGATGACATCCGGTCAGCAAGGTCATCGTCGTGACCGCGCCGACACCGATGGTGCGGAACCACCTTGTCCCCATTGCTCTACCTCCTGAACCATGCTCGGTCTTATGGTCGCTTATCGCCCACAATTGTCCGGGGGATTGCCCAGTTGTCAAGGAAAGTTCCTGGTGTTTTCGCCCGGCGCTCCGAGATGAGCCGGCGCAAGAAAAAAGGCCGGGTGGCTGGGCCCGGCCGTGGGTCGATGTGGGGAGCGCACTCACTGGCGTTTCTGGAGTCCCAGCCCGCAGGTGCCGAAGGCGGTCCTGGGCTCCGGGTTCCCGGTGCTGAAGAACGGCACCCAGGACGATTGTGCGGAATCCTTGCCGTACTGCCAACCGCTGGCGGCGTCGACGGTGACCGTCAGCTTGTAGGCGACAACCGGGACCAGGCTCTTGAGCGGTACGTTCTGGCTGGCCGTCCCCAGATCGGGCAGAACCAGCGTCCACGTGCACGTGATCTTCGTCTGCCCTGCCAGGAGCTTGTCGATGGGCAATTGCAGCTGGTACTGGCCTGCCCCTGTCAGCTCGAAGGGTACCGGCGTGTCGCTTAGCGAGACCGAGGTCAGGACCCCGGTGGCGTAAGGCAGTGCGATCGGCATGACGGAGACACCCTGCGGCCCTTTCATCAGCGTCAGCTCGGACTGGACGGTGATCGGGCCCGACACCGCGATGTGCCAGCGGTCTTCCTGAGTGCCCACGAAGTCCGGCTGTGACCACTGCTGGAAGCCGAGACTCCCCGCGGGGACATCGTCCGCCGCCAGCGGCTCCGGCAGGTTCTCCCGGGCCGCGTCCCCGACGTGCAAGTCGCCGTAGATCACGCGGTAGGTCTCGGAGCCTTTCGGCCGGTACCAGAAGATCGGCTTGTCCGCCGCGCCCAGCCGGACGCCCTTGCCGCGATAGTACCACTTGCCCTCGCCCTTGAACATCCGCAGGAACAGCAGATGGGCGCCCATCGTCTTTTCGAGCTCGGCATTCTGCTCCGCGGACAACTTCAGGGCCTCGACCTTCTTGATGATCTCGGGCACCTGCTTCATGTAATCCTCGAATGCCAGGCTGTCGGGGAACTGCCCGTCGCCGAACATCTCGGCCCGAATCCGCAGGCCCGCGAGGAAGTCCGCCTCGGTCGAGCCGAACAGGTCGAGTTGGACCTGCTGCCGCTGGTATCCTGCCGGCACGTCCATGCTGAACAGCGCCTCATCCATGGGCACGTCGAACCGCATGTTCTTGACGATGGCCGTCATTTGTTTTTCCTTCTGGTCGATGCGGATCGGCAGCCCGGTTTTGGCATCGGCCCAAAGGGTGATCTCGACACTCGGGTGCTTGGCCAGGAAGCCGACGGCCTTGCGCCCGTCCACCTCCTGCATCCCCAGATCCTGCACCGCGAAATGCGGTATCTCCTGGAGCTTGGTGAACAGCCCCTTGAGGTTCTCCAGGTAGTTGGGGATGGGGGGCAGCCCTTTGAGGTCATAGAATATGGCTTCCTTCTTGGCGTCGTTCAGACTGAGGATCTTCCCTTCGACCAGGTCAATGATGCTGACATCGCCCGGGACATTGGCCAGGGTCCGCCGGATACGCGAACCCATGATCATGTCATGGATGACGGGGACGTTGGCGTCCTCCACGCCGATGATAATGTCGAAGATTGCCGTATTGGCGTTGAGAATGGGCTGGATCACCTGGGCGAACGTCACGCCCGAGCCGAGCGGGCTCCCCAGAAAATGGAGGCCCAGGAGCAGGGCCACGACGAGCACCGCCGCGGCCGCGAGTTTGACCATCTTGCTCTTCATAACGATTCTCCATACGGCCGGCCGCGGGCGCAGGGCCTGCTTCTGCCGGCGTTTCTCGAGGTCCGCCAGAGCGTCGGCCAAGATGCGCCGATCGACCGTGGGGGACGATGCCATCTGTGCTTCGTCGATGAGTCTCTTTATGTCATCTGCCGGTTGCATTTGCTTACCTTGCCGTTAAGAATGCTCCGCAGTCTGTCGATGCCATACCGGTAGCGGCTCTTGGCCGTATTCGCGGAAATCCGCCGGGCCTTGGCGATGGCCCGGAACGTCATCTGCCCGTGCAAATGCAGCATCAAGGCTTCGCGCTGCTCGAAGGGCAGCTCCGCCAGTGCCCCGCTGAGCATTTGCAGTTGCTCGTTGCACACCAGCGTCTCCAGCGGCTCCTCGATACAGCCCCGGGTGGCATCGTCAAGGCCGGAGGCCTTGGCGATGGCGGTGTCTGAACACGGAGCCGCCACCTGGAATCGGCCCCGCACCCGCTCGGCCTTGTTCCAGTTCCGCGCGTGGTTGGCGGTGCAGGTGAGCAGATACCCTTTGAGGCTGCCGGTCAGCCGGAAGTCATCCAGATGCCGGACAAACGCCAGGAACACGTCGTGCACAACATCTTCCGCCACGGTCTTATCGTTGAGCAGACCCATGGCCAGCAGCAGCAGATCTGCCTTGTACTTCTCGTAGATCCGCGTGAGAGCCGCGCGGCTCCCCCGCTGGCATTGGAGCACCAGTAACGTGTCTTCCATAGGCCGGCCTATCGGGTACCCGGTAAACGTCCGTTCGCCAATATAACAACTGCCGGCCGGGGCCGGGTCTATCGAATTCGGTTTCTTCCCTGGCCTCGTGCGTCCGTACGGGAGGATAACCACATTCTGACCCGTTGGCTCAGAAAGAGGCGCAAGACAGGCAGGACGCAGGCGTCTTCATTAGTATGTGGTTCCTTGCGACATGTTACCATTGAGATGAAGGGCAACCAAGATGAACTGGAAAAGGAAATGGATGACCTCGCTGGCGATGGTGGCGGTTTCGGTCCCCGCGTACTCTGCGACGTCTGCGGGCGCCGAGATACCCGCAGAGGCTCTCGCGGAGCTCTCAGCCAGCATTCAACAACACGTGGAAAAGGACCATATTGTCGGCGCGGAGTTCCTCATCGTAAGAGGTGGACAGGCAATCATGCACGAAGCCTATGGATGGAGGGATCGTGAAGCGCTGGAGCCGATGGAGCCCAACACGATATGCAACATCCGGTCGATGACCAAGATGCTGACGGGGGCCAGTGCCCAGATGCTGATGGACGAAGGCAAGTTAAGCCTCGACGACAAGGCCTCCCAGTATCTCCCCGGCTTCCGCAATGCGAACTCCGGCGGCATTACCATCGAACAGCTCCTCACCCACCGCAGCGGCCTGCCCCTGTCCACCTTGACGCGCCTGGATGAGCATTCTGATCTGTACTCCATGGCAAACGCCATCGGCGCAAGAGGACCCGACTTCCCACCCGGCAGCAAGTTCTGGTACAGCGATGCCGGTTCCGAAACGTTAGGGGCCGTGGTCGAGGTCGTGTCGGGTGTCACCTTGGATCGGTTCGTCCGTGCGAGACTGCTCGATCCTCTTGACATGAACGACACCTTCTACCTCACGGAATTGGAAGCTCCTTTGGACCGATTTGCCAGCCTCTACCTCGGGGCTCCCGGGGCATGGCAGAAGTGGTGGACGCCGGGACAGCCGTTCTATCCCTTTGCCTGGGGTTCGCAGAGCCTGTACAGCACGCCGGCGGACTATGCCAGGTTCCTGTCCATGCTGATCAATGGAGGAACCTATAAGGGACGCCGGATTCTGTCCGAGGAGGCCGTCGCTCGGATCCTCACTCCAGTTTCCGCGATGACCAGCCTTGGTTCCGACCTGCCCGCCTTGACCGGCTTTCCCTTCACCGAGGTCTACTATGGGCAGATGTCGGTTCTCAATGTGTCGGCCGACGGGCAGGTGCGAGTCTTTGGTCACAGCGGTTCCGACGGAACATGGGCCTGGGCCTTCCCGGAACACGACCTGATGATCCTCTATTTTACGCAATCCCGAGGGCAGGCCACCGGCATCAGGCTGGAAACCGACCTGGACCGGCTTCTCATCCATCCGGAGTATGTCCCTCCACCCGAGGTGGTGGAAAGATATCAACCCTACCTGGGCACGTACGTCTCGGAATCTGCGGCGTCGAGGGGTGAGGAGTTCAGCGTCCTGATCCACAACGAGCACCTCGGATTTGACATCCCCGGCATATTCATCTGTGAACTCAAGGATCCTCCCACGGAGAGTGGAACATGGTACTTCCAGCTTGATGAGCAGTTGTCTATTCAGTTCATCCGGGGCAGATCGGGCAGTATCATAGGGCTGATATTCTGCGAACCCGGCTATGTCCACAGAATGACGAAGGTTTCGGGCTGAGAGCTTCATGGAAGGATACCGGATGACTTCAGGGATGAGAAGCTGCCACGCGGCTGGAGGTTGTTCATGAGGCCGGGGGAGGCACTGCTGGCCGGCTTGGTGACGCTGGCGACGCTCTTTCTGCTCGTCTCGCCGGGGCGCAGGACAACCAGCGGCAGATCGCGTTCCCCGGCGCGGAAGGATTCGGGCGGTTCGCCCGGGGGGAGCATGCCGGACGACTATTCCGTAAGGCTCCAGGGATTCGCAGATGCGGCACGCTCTCTCAATCACCCGATCGCGCCAACTCCAGGTACTGCGGCAATACATAGTTCTCGCCTTTGCCAAAGTCTTTCTCCTTGGCGGCACTGGCGGAGCCGATCAGCTTGTCGCCCTGGGGCCAGAGGGTGAGAATCACTTCGTCGTGGGGTGCATACGGATGTAGGTAAGGGATATGGGCATCGAATCGCCAAAGCAGACTTTTGTGGCCTTTACTGACCTTCCGGTTCGGGGAAATCCAGCGCTGCTTGCCAGAGTTGTCACGCTCGATGCACATCCTGGGATTGCCCCGGCTGTCGAAATCGACTTCCATCAAACACCCCCCCTTCGGGCCCTCGATCCGTCCGGCCCATCTGCCTTTGAACGCGGCCGCTTTGGGTTCCGCCGCGCGGGGCCAGCCGCGACCCGCCCAACGACGCAAGGCTCTCTGGCCGGGTTCCGACACGGCCGCCGCGATCAGTTCCAGCAGCACTGGATCGGAGTGGCTATTCGAGTACCAAGCGTTGCTCATCAAGGCGATCACCACCTTCTCGGACGGAATCATATACAGCCAGTTGTGTATCCCGGGACCGCCGCCGCCGTGCTGCACAGTCTCGAAGCCGTAATCCTGCTGCACATCCCAGGCCAGCCGGCGGGTGGTGGACTCGACTCCCGGATCACGGTATTGCCACAATAGGTCAATGCCGCTATCGGACAGTATTGGCTGTTGATCCGGAAGGTGTGCCTTCATGTGAAACATGCCAAAGCGCGCCAGATCGCTGGCCGTGGAATAGAGACCGGTGTATCCGTCCGCATTCAGAGAAACCGGAAGGACTCCCCCCTCGAAATTCTGCGTCGCTATCCTATCCCAAGGAGGTGGCGACCTGAAGAAGCCGGTGTGCTTGAGCCCCAACGGAGCAATGATCTCTTTCTGTATGAACTCTTCAATATTGACAGCGGACACGTCGTGGACCACATCGTCGAGCAATCCATACCCCAAATTCGTGTACTGGTACCGGGTCCCGGGAGCACAGACCAATACACCGGCCAGAGCGAGAAGGTCCTCGGTTGTTCTGCGCTCCGCCGGTGGTCTTTCATCGCCACAGACATAGTACCCATAGGGAAGCCCCGTCGTGTGGAGCAGCATGCGCGCCACCGCGGCATCGGCTGCCTTTCCCTGGTAGGCAATGAGCTTGGAGCCGCCCAGATAGTCATTGATCGGTCCGTGCAAATCGATCCGGCCTTGTTCGGCGAGAATCATCAACGCGGTGGAAGTGAAAGGCTTGGCGATGGACGCCACCAAGTGCATTGTCTCCGGTGTCGTTCGTATGTGCTCCTCCACATTGGCCCAGCCGAAAGCCTCCGCGTAGAGGATCTTGCCGTCCCTGGCCACCGCCACCTGGAGCGACACCACGTTTCTTTCCTTCATGAGCCGCTCGATGCGGCGTCGCGCTTTGGCAAAGGGATCGTCGGATCTGACCCGATCACCATGGTCACAAGCCGTCAGCAACTGCAGAAGCACGGCAAGTGCCGTCAGTTTCACGAACGCAGCGCGAACGCCCCGTGCCCACGGCATCACCCGCTCTCCGCCATGAAGTGGTGGGTCAGGGCCTCATACAGACGGCCACGAAAGGCCTCCTGAATCTCCTCTACGGTCTTCAATCCGAAGATGCAGGCGACGGCAATGGGGTCGGCCCGATACCTCGTGTGCCCCTCATAGAAGCCGTAACGCATGATGTAGTACGGAGCCATTTCGCTGAAATGCAGGTGAGTCAATCTTCCTTCCAGCTCGGTCACTTGGGTGTTCGAGAGATGAGAGTATCTGTCCCGCAGAAACCGATTCTCCCCCGGAGTGAGGCTGCGTTGGACATCGATGTCAAACCTTCCCTGGATCTCATCCTGGAATATGGAGATCTGCCACCCCTTCATTCCCTCTGCGCGAAAGGTGATCTCTCTCCCGTGGTACAGAAAATGCCGGACGTTGGAGAACCTTGCGAGCGTGCCGGCTTCGATCTCCTGAAGGATCATGTTCCAGACATGATAGAGGGGCTTGGCCATTTGCGGATGGGTCAATCCCAGGGTTCGGACCAGATGGTTATCGCCCGTGAGGACGGAGAGGATGTTCTCGTCGTCGGCCATGAACCCCGCCCCCGAAAATTTCCCGGGTCGGCCGATATACGTGATGACATCGACCGGCAGGCCCGTGATTTTGTCTCTCCCCTCCAGTTCCGCCTCGGCGTGGAGTCCGGTGGCGGCCAGGGACGGGAAATCGCTTTGACCCACCTGAAGCTGCTGATCTTTGCCATAGACGGAGGGGACCCGCGCGCTGTAGTGCAAGGGTTTGCCGTTTTCGACGGTGACCGGCATCAGAGTGTACTTCCCGTTCTTCAGAACCGCCGTGACAATCTCCTCATATACTGAAGTTCATGTTGTGTGCCCGACTACTTCCACTGACCGGCTATTGCTTCTACTTGCCCCTTGCCGGACGCCAAGTAGCTTGATA
>JALORE010000498.1 GCA_025459125.1 Planctomycetota bacterium
AGACGTGGCCGAAGTGGGCTCGGCGGTGGGACCCGTCGAGATCGTGCGAGAGGATCAAGTCAAAGAGGTCATCGTGCGCGGCGACGCCGCCGGCGTCAGCGTCGGGACGGCCTTGGCGGAACTCCAGGAGGCAATGGCAAAAAAAGACCGCCCCATCGGCTACGAGTTGTCCTATGGCGGCCAAGCTCAGATGATGGGGGATATGAAGCAGACCGTCCTGTCTATCCTGGGCTTCGCGGTGTTCTTCTCGTTCATCGTGCTGGCCGTGCAGTTCAACAGCCTCAAGCTGCCTACGCTGATCTTGGGCAGCGTCCCGGCCTGTATGGCCGGTATGGTATTCCTGATGTACGCCGCCGGGCTGCCGCTGGGAGCGACTGTTATCATCGGCGTGTTGGTCGTGGTAGCGGCGACCGTCAGTGACGGCGTGCTGCTATTGACCTTTGCCGAAGAACTGAGGGTCCAGAAGAACATGACGGCGTTTGACGCCGTTCTCGACGCGGCCAGAATCCGTTTGCGGCCGCGCGTCATGACGACGATCACGACCTTGGTGGGCTTTCTTCCCCTGGCGCTGGCCATCGAGGAAGGTGGCGATATGCTCCAACCGATGGCCGCCGGGGCCGTGGGCGGCCTGCTGATGGAAATCCTGGTTGCCCTGTTCCTCATGCCGTGCCTATATTTGGTGTTTTCGAACCAGCGCGAGAACGGTGAGAATTGTCAAGAGGTAGCGCTGTGATTGAGTCTCTCATAGGGACATTTGCGAATTACGCCCAGTTCGAAAAGGCCAGGGTGGCGCTGGAAGGTCTGTCCCTGTCTTACCGGATCGTCGCGCCGGAGCCGGGCTTTGGACGGGTGGGCGTTCCTTCGCTCGTTCTGGAGGAAGACACGCAGCGGGCTTTGTACGCGCACGGCGCGGACGCGTTTACCTGCGCCGGCTGGGTGACGTACCACCCGGCAACGATCCGGGTCCCGGAGCAGGAGCCGCCGAGCTTCCCCGATGATCGCTTCGGCCAGACAGCGATTATGGTGCTGGCTCCCTGCGTGGCCGATCCGGCCCGGATACGGCTGATCGCCCACCTTTCGGGCGACCTCACCGAGGTCTTTCCCTATCTGAACACCGAGATGCACGCGGCGTGCTTCAACCGCAACGGTCCGACCTTCACCTTCATGGACGGCCACCGGATGATCTCGCTGTATCCACGGCGGATCGCCATTGCGAAAGCTGATGAGATCGTGGATGCCTGGCGAACGCTGGAGGCGATCCGTTGTCGGGTCAATGACACGTGGGCGCGGCGCGCCCAGATCACACCCTCCTACGAGATGCGTGAGAAGCCTCCGGCGCTGGAGATATTCAAGCGGCTGCCCCGGACCAACTGTCGGGCCTGTGGGGAGCTGACCTGCTTGGCCTTCGCCGTGAAGCTCTGGTCCGGCGGTGGGCAGCTTTCGCAGTGCCGGCCGGTCTTTGCAGGGGATTTTACCCATTTGCGACCGGCGCTGCTGGAGATATGCCGCGGATTGGGTGTGATGGACGGGACGGACGCCGATAAGAAAGCGATTATTCAGGAATAAGGAGTAAAGCCGTGAAGAAGATACAGATTCTGGGTACTGGTTGCCCCAAATGCAAGAAGTTGGCGGAGAACACCGAAACGGCCGCCAAGGCACTGAGCATCGAGTGTGCCATCGAGAAGGTTACCGATATCAACGAGATCATGAAATTCGGCGTGATGATAACCCCGGCGCTCGCCGTTGACGGCAAAGTCAAGGTCGTCGGCAAGGTGCCTTCGCCGGAGGAGATCCAGAAACTGTTGGCGTAAGTTGTGCCAGCCAAAAGACGGAAAGGACAACAGATGAGCAACCAACAATCCTGTGGATGCAGTGGAGGACCGAGGCTGATCTTTGCGTGCAGCGGCGCGGCCGATGTAGGGGAAATTGCCGACAACGCCGCCCGGAAGTTGACCCGTGAAGGGAAGGGCCGTATGTTCTGTACCGCCGGGCTGGGCGGACGGATCAGCGGTATTCTCAAGACCACGGAGGCGGCCGAGAGAGTCCTGGCCATTGATGGCTGTCCGCTGAACTGCGTGAAGTCCAGTCTGGAGCAGGCGGGGTTCACCGCCTTCAAGCATCTGCAAGTGGCGGACCTGGGGCTGGAGAAAGGCAAGAGCCCGGCGACCGAGGAGAGCATCAACAAAGTGGCGGCACGGGCGGCCCAAATGATCTGCTCATAGAAAGGATCGCCAATGACTATCCGATACCTTCTGATCGTGGCGGCGTGCCTGTTCTGTATGGGCTGTCAAACCGCAAGTCCTTCGAATCCCACAGGTGCCGCATCTGCGACAGGTGATCCCGCTGCCACTCGTGCTCAGGCCCAATCCTCTGCCGCTGGTACCGTGGTATACGCCTACTACTTCCACCAGACGTTTCGGTGTTTTTCGTGCCAGTCGATGGAAGAGATGGCCGCCCGCGCGGTCCAGGAGCATTTCGCCCAGCCGATCCAGGCCGGGCTGGTGGTCTGGATGCCGGTGAACATCGATAAACCGGAGGGCAAGGTTCTCCGGCAACAGTTCAATGCGGGAGCCAGTGAACTCGTGCTGGCCCGCCTGGAAAACGGCGAGTGCAAAGAGTCCAAGAAACTGGAGGAATTGTGGGGACTCCGGGACCGGCCGGACGTTTTCTCGAAGTACCTGGTCGATGAGATCGTTACGTGCCTGAGCCCGGCGCAGGGCAGATGAGGCGACCATGCTGGCGCAGTGTTGCAGCGGCGGTAAGGCGAATTTCGTGCTTCTGCTGGCTTTTGCCGCAGGAG
>JALORE010000041.1 GCA_025459125.1 Planctomycetota bacterium
GCGCGGTTGGAGGGCTGCGACCAAACGATCTGAGATCATCGGGAGACCACCCAGGTGCCGGCGGGGCCCTCGAACCAGGCGGTGCCGGAGTCGGCGGTGACCGTCAGATCGAGGGTTTCAGCGGAGCCTTCCCGTTGGGCACGCCAGCGGCCGGCCGCGAGATCGGTTACGAGCATGCGGCAGGAACGTTTCCCCGGCGCGGTGAACTTCACCGGCTCGGCCGAGCGCTGGTTGTCCCGGCGCAGGAGAACGACCCACGATGTGCGCGGGCTCTCGATGACACAACCCACGCGGTCGCCGGCCTCCAGACGCTGCACCGGCCAGCGGAAGGGCGACTGGCGGTCCGTCACCTGCATGACGTTGAGGAACAGATCCTCCCCCGCCGCCGTCTTGGGCGACAGCTCGATTCGCCACGCGCCGGTCTCCATGGAGCTGCGTTCCCGGCGCTGCGGATCGGGGTCGTTGGTCCAGTTCTGGCCGAAGACCCAGTACTCCTTGCCCGGCCCGCCGACCCTGGATAACTCCGCGTTGGCCGCCGTCGGCAGCAGCGTGTCGAGGATGAGCCGGCCGCTGCCGCCGTGCTCGGTGCGATCGACCACCGCCGACGTTGCCTCGATGCGCGGCTCTTCGAGCGTGTGCAGCAGCCAGTACTTGCGAAAGTCCGGATCGGCGCTCACGACGCGGTCGAAGACGACCAGCGCCGCGGGGGTCTGCGCATGGTGCAGGTTCAGGAACACGAAGGACCGCGTCACCTGGCGGACCTTCTTGCCATAGGCATCCGTGATATCGCCCTGCAGCCACGTGAAGTCCGGCGTCTGCGGGTCGGGGCCGAACCCGTGGGCGAGGACGTTGCCGGTGCGGTAGCCGTTCTCCGGGGCCAGCAGCACGCGGAGGTCCCGAGCCTCGGAACGGCCGTGCGGCAGACGCTGGCCGCCGTCGTTGCCCCAGCCGCGCCGGCCGAAATCCTCGTTCGGATCATGCACGAGCAGGCTGTTGTGGGCGATCGTGCGCCAGTAGTAGTTCAGGCAATGCGGACTGCCGTAGGCGCCGGACGAGCCGCCCTGGTAAAGGCCCGAGTCGATCGCCAGGGCCCCCTGGTAGTAGATCTGGAACGCGCCGGCATCCATGTGCTGATGGTTCACGAAGTTGTACTCGTTGATCTTCATCTCCGCGACCACCGCGTTCTCGTCCCAGCCGGTGCGCGCGACGGTCCAGCCGAAGGGCGAGCCGCAGTACGTCGACAGAGGAAGCGTGCGAATGGATTCCGGTTGGAGCGAAGGATCCCGCCAGAGCACTTCGAAGATCGTCTCGTTGCCGCCGCTGCCGCCCTGACGCTGGTACTGATCGAGCAGGACGCCGTCGTGGTAGTAGCTGGCGGTCAGTACCGTGCCGATATACTGACCCCACGGGCGACCGCGCGGGGTGCTGTGGGCGAACGTATCGCCGGCCCGCAGCCGCTGGCCGTCGGGTCGCGTCGTGTAGATCCACAGGTACGGCACCAGACGCTGCTCGGGATGGTACACGTTGCCCGCGCCCAGCCGGTCGAAGATCCACAGCGGGTACGTGTCCCAACTGTAGCGATGCGGACCGTAGGAATCGCCCTGGTGATAGGCATGGCCCGGGTAGAACCAGTTGCGAACGGGCAAATGCTCGCGGAAGAAGCGCCCCGCCGCCAGGCGGTACATCTCGGGATATTCGTCGTAGATGGCGATCCCCGCCGAGAGCATGTCGCGCATGATCATCGCCTCGGAAGAGTGGCCGGTGACAGAGCCCTGGCCGGTAGGCGGATACCCGCACTCCTGCGTCTTGGCGAGGCGGACCAGCTCCTTGATGAACGCCTGCTTCTCGTCGGCGGTGAGCAGGCTGTAGCACCAATCGTACACGATCGCGCCGGTCACCATCATCCGCCCGGTCTCCCGGCAGGCGTCCTGCCGGTCCGCCAACTCGCACTTCCGAAGTAACGGCAGCGCCGCCTCGATGACGGCGCGCCCCGGCGCGGCCGCGCGGGTCACGAGGTACTGCAGTGCATCCCATTCGACCCGGGACTGGGCCGACTGCTTCGCCATCGCCTGCAGCCGCTCGACGACCGGTTGCAGCGCCGGGTCTTTGAGCCGCTGCGGCAACTGCTCCACGTGCTCGGCACGGAGATAGAGCCGCGGCCGTTCCGGCGGCGGCGTCGGAATCCGTATCCCTTCCACCTCCTGCCATGGGATTTGCGCCCCGAGGGACACGGTAAGTGCAGTCGCCATGACCATGGCGGCCACCAGGATGGTTGTGATTCGGTTGCCTGTCGTCACGATCATTCCTTTCACTATCGGTCGATATCCGCCGGAGCGGCTGTCGTCGATCTTCACGTCTCGGCTGCCCACGTCACGGCGGCGATTTCGTAAACCTCGATACGGGGCACCGTGAAGGTGACGGTCCCCTCCTCGGTCGTGTACTCCAGCACACGGTCTTCCTGCCCCGGCCCGACCAGGGTCACCGAGGTCGCCTTCCGCCCCGCGGGCAGCCGCACCCGCACGGCGACCTTCTCCACCGGATCGCTATCGCGGTAGTTGACCAGGTGAACCAGCCGGCGGCCGGCCTGCTCGGTCAACTCGCAACACAGACCGCCGAGCGAATCCGGCGCGGTCGAAACTGCCAGGGAAGGCCCGCCGGGGCAGGCCTTGCCCAGGGCCTCGACCCCGTCGCCCTGGGCGGGAACACGGACCACGCGGTCCGGGGGCAGGTCTCCCAGACCCGGCTTCGCGCGCGGCCGCAGCCACTGATCATGAGTTGCGACCGGGCCGACGATGCAGAGCCGGCCTCCGGTGTCAACGTAGCGGCGGATCTGCTCGAGCTGGGTATCGCTCAAGGCCGCGCAGCCGGCCAGAACCAGGACCGGGTAACGGTCCAAGTCCCCGAGCTGATGATCGTGGACAATCTGAAAGCACTGGCGGCCCAGGGTCAGCGCATCCTCGACCCGGGCGGTCAGCGCGGCGCTGTTGGGATCGAACACCTGCGCCGGGAAGCTGCGGAGCACCGCGGCGTCGGCTACTACGGTGGTGTCGCGGAACAGATCGCGCCGTTCACGATAGAAGCGGACATACGGCCCGAGTTGCTCGGACATGGACGCCTTGGCCCCGGGCCGCTCGACAATCCGGCCGTACTCGAACCAGCAGATCGCGCCCAGGCAATCCAGGTTGAAGGCCAGGGATTCCGCGGCTTCCAGCGGCGTGGTGATATAGCTGAAGACCATGTTCTCCAACGCCCGGCCCACCTTGTAGGTGCGGATGCGCGAGACCAGGCGGCCGTTGCGATAGCTGGGCCGGGCGCTCTCGTCCCAGTAGGCTTCGCCGCCTGCCAGCAACCGGCCGTGGTCCACCGGCGGACGGATCGTCCGCGGGACGCCGCCGGGATTCAGTTCCACCAGGACATCGCGCCGCAGACCACGGGCGAAGCGATTCATCCGGTGATACGATTCGGCCAGCGAGGCGCAGGTGAAATCGAGCCAGACCCGCTCCAACAGCGCCGGTGTCCCGGGTGTTGAGGGTGTCCCGCCCTCGGCGCGCGGACGTCCTGCCGGCAGCGCGGGCGGCTGGGCCGTCGCGGCGTCGATGCCGGCCTCCGTTAGTTCGCTCGCGGAGAACGTCTGCGTCAGGTAGCGCCGAAACCGTTCGATCGACACCGTCTCACAGCCCGGCCCGACCGAGTAGTTGTCAAAGTGAATGAGATCGGCCTTGATGTCCTCGACCGCAAAACGCACCAGGCCCTGATAGAACGCCTCGGCCGCGGGATGATTGCGGTTCCAGTAGTAGCGGTAGGCCGCCCCGCTGCCGTACGGGATGGGCTGCTGCCGGTCGTCGAGAGCGACCCAGTCCTTGGCCTCCGGCTTCTCCTGGAAGAACAGCTCCCAGATAAAGGCGCCGCTGAAGTTATAGACGCCGACGTGCAGGCCGGCCTCGTGGCAGAGCCGCGCGAAACGTACGGCGTCCTCCATACTCCGGCGCTCGGCCTGCAGCCCGCCGCCCTTGTAGCAGTGCATCATCACGAAGTTGACGCCCAGGGCCTTGAGCTGCGCCACCATCTCAGGACTGTGCTCGTGGAGATAGTCGGCCAACTGCCGGTCCGTAGGGGTATACCCCTCGGCGCCGTCCCGGCGCACGCGGAACAGCAGCGGCTCCCAACTGCCGGCCATGACGATCCCGTCCCGGCGCAGCCACTCGGGCCGCTGCGCGCGGGGCAGCGTCAGCGTCTCGGCCGACAGCAGCACGGGAAGAAACCACAGGAGGACGTGAGAAGACATGGAGTGACGTACCAGCATGGGATACCTCGTGACCTTCACAGAAGACAGACTACTTCGTCCGGGCGCTCACGTGCAACACCCAATCCGGCGTATCGGGGGCCTGGAACACGGTCCGGCGCCCCCCCGCGACTTCGAATGGCTCCGTCCACCCGCCGTCGCGCGGGTTGAACCAGCGGGCTGTCAACGGGCTGGGGGCATCGCCCAGGTCCACGCTGGTCTCACCACCCTGCGGCAGATAGACCACATAGACTCGGCCGGGCTCGGCCAGCGCCACGGCCGTCTCCGGCGTTACGCCGGCAAACGGCTGCATCCGCCAGAACGGCAGGGACGTGAAGAAATCGTACAGCAGACCCAATTGCCCCGCGGCCCCTTCATCCTTGACGACAAACGGATAACGATTCGGCGCATCGCTGCGGTTGAACGAGTCGCCGTTTCCCTGCGTCCCGGCGAAGCCTGCGGCGAAATAGCCGCCGGCGCAGACGATCTCCCAGGACGCGCGACGCACCTTGTCCGTATGATGCACCTGGCGCTTATAGGTGGGATAGCCGCGCAGGTACTCGTAGCCGTTCTCGGTGTTCAGCACGGGCTTGCGGTACACCCGGTCCACCGCCAGGCTCCCGCGCACGCCCGGCGGCATATCTCGCCTCCAGCAGCCCAGGGCCTCGTCCCACTCGACAGCATAGGCTGCCGAAGTCTGCTGCGAGAGCACGTCGATGGCGTCATCGGCGCCGAAGAACTCCCCGATCCGCCAGGGAGGCTCGAACGGGTCCCGGGTCGAGCTCCCGCGCGCGTTGGCGGAAATGACCGGATGCACGGTCACCGGATGCCGGTACGGGTCATGCGCCTTGATGAACCGCGCCGTCGCCCGGGCCCAGTCGGGATCGCCCGGCACATCCAGCCGGTACCGGCCGTCCGGGTGCACTTCGTACTCGTTGGCGATGGTCCAGAGAAACACGTTGGGCACCGCCGCGCAGCGTGCGAGCACGTACCGCAGCCAGGCCTGCTCGCGTTGGCGCGTCCAGACGCGTGGGTCGTTCATGGGGGCAATGTAACAGTTGAGCAGAATCAGCTCGGCGTTCATGCCGAGTGCGTTCATCTGCCGCAGCATGGCATCCAGACCCTGAAAGAAGACGGGATTGTACCGGTCGAAGTCGGGCGCCTGGGGCGTGCCGCCCCACGGGAAGAAGCTGCTGTCCGTCTGCCCGTGCGTCGGACTGTGCTGGACGTGGAAGCGGACGAAATTGAATCGCTGCCCGCGTCGCGTCTCGAAGTACTGCGTCCGCAGTTCCGGGGTGATGAGGCTCTCATTGTAGAGCCCGTAGCAGGTGTCGCCCATCGGGAAGAATGGGGCGCCATCGGCATGGGCAAACGCGTAGGGATTCTCCGGATGGACACGGATGAAGCCATGGCCGCGCGGGGCGACGCAGCGCAGACGTCCGCGCTGGTTCAGCTCGACGCCCTCGCCGCGGAGCAGATAACGCCATTCGCCCTCCTCGTCCGGCGTGAAACGCAGCCGCCAGATATCGCCGCCGTCGTAGAACCCCTTGGCCATGAGCTTCTTGCCCGCAGGGGAAGTGAACTCGCCCACCAGTGCCGCGTCACGAAATGGATTATCCACATGACAGCGGCCCCGCAACTCGAACTCGTGCATCTCCCAGCGTCCGACGGTTGCCGGCGGTGTCTGGGGCGCGGCCGGCGCCGTCCCGGCGGCGATGGCATCCACCGTCGCGAGGAACGCCCGGCCGAAATCGGCGCCGGCTTTCCGTGCGGCGGCTTCCTCGCGTCCCCACCAGGGCATCTCCCAGCCCCAAACCTGCGTGCCATAGCGTTTCATCGCGTACTGGTGCACGTTGCCCTCATTGAGCGGCGAGCGGCCGAACCAGTTCTTCGCCAGGGGATTCGTCTCGCTCTCCCAGCAGTGGCCCACGCCGCATGGGGAGGGAGAGCGCTGCGTGAACAGGTCCCAGGCCCGGCGGCTGGCCTTGCCGTCCTCGGAGTCCGTATAGAACAGGCAGTCCACATCCCGGGGCGCGACCCAGTTGTGCCAGGTGACCGTGAAGTGCGGCCGGAGTCGGTCGACGGCATCGAAGGTCAGCTTCGCCGTGGCCGTGCCACGCGGCTGCGGATAATCATAACCGCTGCGGTACTCGTAACCCTGGGCGACACCATCCACATTGGTCATCGGGTGCAGCACGATCCGGTAGCGCCGGCGCACGTCGATGGCGGCATCGGACAGAAGGTACGCGACGAGCCCCTCGAGCGCATACGACGAGAACGTCTCGTAGGCGTGTTCCCGGGCATGCCAGAAGACCGTCCGCTTGCTCTCCAGGGGCACGCCGGGATCGGTGATCGTCAGCTCCCAATGCTCCCGGCCGCCGTCGCTCGTGCCCAGCAGTGTCTTCTGCAGGTGTGGATGATCCGGAACGGATCGGACAAAACGGAGGTAGTCACCATACGTGTACCAGGGGCTCAGGCCGATCCGAGTCTCGCCGGGCACCGCGGAGAACCGAACGGTGGAAACCCAGCCGGCAACCTCACCGTTGACCTGGCGCCAGGGCTGGCCCGGCGGCTGAATGAAGAGGAAGTCCCGCGTGGACATGCCGCCGAACGCGTTGTTGTCGGCGTTCGTGCGGCGGCCATCGTCCGACAGGTCCAGGTGCAGCGTGACCTCCTGGGCCCGCGCACCCTCGTTGCGGCAAATCAGATCGACGCGGGAGACGGCATGGGTCAACACGCTGCGTCCCTCCTCCACGCCCGCGCGAATGCGGAACTCCCCCTGCCCCACGCGGACGATCCGGCGCGCGTCGCGCGGCGTCCCGCCCTCGGCCGGAGCCACGAGGGAAACACCGGTTCCTTCCGCTTCCGCAGGGTAGGCCGCCCGTACCGCCGCGATGAACTCCTTATGCAACTGCGGCACGCGCCGAAAGTCGTTGTACTGGATCTTCTCTTTCACGTAGTCGGCGTACGACCGGCCGGAGGCGATCTCGATGATCCGGCCGGCGACGTAGAACGCCGTGTTGGAGTACTGGACCTTCGCGCCGGGCGCGAACAGCAGCCTGGCGCTCGCCATCGGACCGACGGTCTGGGCCACGCTCTGGCCGCGCCACTCGGCGTCGAAGACGTCTTTGCGCGTGGGCGGGTCGCCGGGCAGACCGGACGTGTGCGTCAGCAAATGGCGGATCGTGAACGCGTGGTGGCGGCCCTGCTGGTCCTTCTGCGTCTGAAACTCCGGCAGGTACTTCTCGACCGGATCATCCAGCCGCAGCTTCCCCTCCTCCACCAGCTTCATCAGCGCCGCGGTCGTCACCGGCTTCGTCACCGAGGCAATCCAGCAGACGGTATCGGCGGTGCATCGGATCTGATTCTCGCTATCGCTCAGGCCGTAGGCCGCCTCACGCACGATCCTCCCGCGGTGGGCGACCAGGGCGACGGCTCCCGGGATTTCCCCCTGGTTCACCGCCTCCTCGATGAGCCGGAAGGCCGCATCCGGTCGCGAAGCGGAATTCTGCGCCGCCACCTGCCCACCGCAGACACCTGCCACCCAGCCCAGTACCAAGACGAGATTCTTCAGGTGGTTCCTTCTCGTGAAGCCCCGGCCGGGCGCAGCTACAGACTCTGCACATCGGCCATATACACGTTGTCGCTCTTCTCGGCATCGGAGTTGTAGACCACCCACCGATCGTCCGGGCTGAAGCTGGGATGGCCGTGGCTGGCCTGGGTGCGCCAGGACGTGCCGGTCCAGGCCAAGCGGCGAATCTGGACGCGGCCGTTGGCGTGGGTCATGAGGCTCATGTATTTGCCGCCCTCCTTGTCGTCGGGGCTCAGGAACGCCCTGTCACCGACCACCAAGGTGTTGTCCGAGTTCGACTGGATGTGGCCCGGACGTTGCCCCGGGAACAGATACTGGCGAATCCACGTCCCATCCGGCCGGATATAGGCGTTGTATTCCTCGCGCACGCCCCCGTCCCGATCGAGCGTATACTGAAAACCGACGTCGCCCTGCTGAGTGAAGTACTCGTGGACGCAGGACTCGCCCGGCCGCTGCGGGTAGAGCGGTGCGGCCTTGCGCATCTGCATGTCGTCGAGATTCACGATCCACATGCGCTGTGCGACGCACGTGCCGCCGCCCTCGTGACAAAAGACAATGAGGTTGGGCTGCGTCGGGTGGATCAGGACGTGGCTGATCCACGTCGGCTCGCCCCAGGCGGCCACGGCGGCCCCGTCCTTGGTGTCGATCCGCATGACGACCGAGTTCGGATGCTGGTAGTAGCGCTCGTGCATGGTGGAGTAGATCCGGCCGGTCTCCGTGCTCAGCGTCGTCTCCTGGCAATAGGCGAAGGCCACGTAACGGCCATCCGCCGTGCAGGTGGGCAACGCCGGTTTGAAGCCGGCCGGCACGCGGTACAGCTCGCGATCGGCCAGCGTATCGGTCCGGACGGCATGGAGCGTCAGACCATCGAAGTAGAACAACTCGCCGCTCCGCGCGACGCACGCCATGTTGGGCGAGACCTTCTGGCCGGCCGTCAACTGCACCAGGCGCGCCGCCGGGATGTCCAGCAGGTACCACTGATAGGCACCGGAGCGATTCGAGGCGAGAATCGCGTTGTCGGCGCCGCTGCCCACGAAGGCCCAGGACGTGAAATACGGATGGACGTTGCTGGAGCCGTCGCCGGTCAGTCGGCGGACGCGGGCACCGGTCTGGGGATCCTTGTACTCCTTGATCTCGCCGCGAACCTGGAGCACCTTCCCCCGGCCGCCGGCCGCGGGGTTGCTGTCGCCGGTCACCTGGCCGGCATTCCGCGGCGGTTCGGCAGCCACAGCGACGCTCAGACGGGGGGCCGACACGGCCACTCCCCCCACAGCCGCCAGACGCGCGAGAAACAGGCGACGATCCATCAAGCTCACCCTCGCTCCACCCGACATATCACTGGTCTTACCCTGCATAACCTTTCTCCTGAACCTTGCATACCGTGTTATTTCGCCGTCGTCACGATATAGAACACCCCGTCGGTGCCGGCGAACGCCGTGGCCTTGGTGCCCGACGTCGATACGCCGACGGTCCCCTGCTTTCCGGTAAATACTCCATCACGTCCGTACAGCCCCCACTTGACTACCGCCGTGCGTCCCACGGCCATCGGCCCCACCTGCCACACCAGCAGCACGTGTCCTTTGCCGTTGCCGCAAGCCGCCGGATAGATTTCCTTGTCTTCCGCCGCCGGGGTGGGTACGTGCAGCGTGAATCGGCCGTCGTCCAGCGCCGACCAATAGACGCGATGACGGCTCATGAACGCACAGAGCATCCGGCCGGCCGGGTCCACCGTCAGCTCCGGCCCGCACATCGGGCAGGTCTTCAACTCCCAATGGTCTTCGTTGACGCGCAGCGGCGCGAAGTCATTCTCCCGCTTGGGACCGCGCAGCAGGAAGAAGTCCCGAATATTGTCATTCGCCACGCGCAGAGCCAGACAGACGTTGCCATCCGCGGTGATGCGTGCCCGCATCATGCACATGGAGCACGCCAGGTCGTCCATGCCCCGGATCCTCAGGCGTTCCTGGGCCCCGAACGTGGCGCCATCATCGATCGAGCGCACCAGATAGAGCCGGTGCGCCTCCGGAACGGCCAAGGGCTGGCCCGGCGTGACCTGATGGAAGAACGCGACGACGTTTCCCTCGCTGTCGGCGGCCGTCGTCAGCCCATCAATCCCCCACAGCGAACCCAACGCCCGGGGCGACTCGAAGGTCCTGCCGCCGTCCCGGCTACGGCTGTACCGGGGATAGACCTTCATGCCCGGCGACCACTGATCGGCCCAGACGACATGGATCGATCCGCCCCGGCCCAAGGCGAGCTTGGGCCCCCGTTCGCCCATTTTGAGCGTGACTTTCCCTGCGGTGTTGACCCGCACCGGCGCCGAGAAGGTCCGCCCGTTGTCCGCCGAATGTACGTACCAGGCATCGTCGCCCAGACCATAAACCAGGTGCAACACACCGTCTTCGTCCATCGTCGCGTCGGGCACCAATGCCCCCTCCGGGAGATGCACCACGCGTACAGCGGGCCCGCCGTCCGCAGCTCCGTGAATCGAAGCACCGCTTCCCGAGGTGACGAGGAGCAGAGCGATCAGAGTCCAGCGCCTTCGCGTTCCGCCCATCATGAGGGCCTCCCGAGGCAGAGCACGGCGTCGCCGTCGAACGGCGGCTGGAACGAGCGTTTCTGGCCGCCGGAAGTGTTCTGACCCCGCGTGACCTCGCCCGAGCGGGGGTTGAACCATTCGACCGCGAGCGAGCCGGAGGCGGCGGAGAGGTCTACCGTCTCCGCGCCGCCATTGGGCAGGTAGACCAGGTACTCCTTGCCGGGATCGGCCAGGCAGAACTCGGTGGACGCCAACTCGCCATGCGGCGTCATCGCGGCCAGGTTCATCTTCCGGGCATAGCGCCGCGTGTACCCCATATTGCGGCGGAGCGGCTCGAACTTCTCATCGAAGCGTTCGCCCAGGCCCGAACCATCGTAGGAATCCATGAAGATGGGGTTGTGCCCGCGCAGGAAGCTCCGCCAGACCCAGCCATGATTGCCGCCCAGGCCCCAGATGTGATCGGTGTCCAGGAGACTCACCTTGCGGCCGTCCCAGGCGGGCGCCGGGTCGCGATAGCCGTCGTTGCCGCCGGGCGAAATCCAGTCCGCGGGGCTGACCTGCATCGTGGCGGTCCGCTCGCCGCCGTGGGCCGTGAGGCCGACCGGGTGCTGCCTGGGCTTGGTCCGCTCGTAGTCCTTGATTGTCTGGACGACCCACCAGTTCCACTCCTTGTTCCCGCCCTCGTTGATGACCTCGTACAGCACGTTGTCCAGGTCATTCACCGTGTCCACGACCTTGCGGATGTAAGCCGCCTGCAGAGTATTGATGGCATCGCTGGCCAGCGCGTGTATTTCCAGGACGTTGCCGTCGCCGTTCAGATCGCCGGTGATGCCGTTGATGTTGTTGTCCGGATGGAACGGATGGCTGCGATAGGCCCAGCCGTCGGCGGCTTTCACCCGGCGGTTGGCATGGCTCAATCCCCACCCCTCAAACAGC
The DNA here is from genome assembly GCA_025459125.1 of Planctomycetota bacterium. GTDB lineage: Bacteria > Planctomycetota > Phycisphaerae > Sedimentisphaerales > Anaerobacaceae > PLanc-01. The sequence goes on from JALORE010000041.1 coordinate 11,347, forward strand.
ATGACGGAAACGTAGATCCCCCGATCCCCGGCGGCGCGGACCCGCGCCCGCAGGCGGTCGAAGTACCCAGGGTTGAACCGGGTGAGATCGAACTTGGGCTTGCCGTCCAGGGCGTTGCCCGGCCCGGTCCGCGCCCAGGGCAGCGGAGCGCAGTGGTGCACGAAGTCCTTGCCGAGCTTGCCATTGGCCCGGCTGTCCCACGTCGTGGAGTCCCACGTCCACAGGCGAATGAAGTTGTGATCGTAGCGCTGCAGGAACTCCAGGTAGGCGGGAAAGTCAAATTCCGCCGGGGGATCGCTGGGCCCCATGTCCACCAGACTGTTCCACGTATGCGCACCGGTCAGGTAGACCGCTTTCAGTGATCCGTCGGGACTCCTGGTGCCGTCGGTGAAGTACCGCGGATTGGTCGGGTGTGCGCGCAGCGGCCCGGAGGCCTGCGCCGGTCGGTCCGTGCCTGCCCAGGTGACGTGACCAGCCGTCAGCGACAGCACTGCCGCCACCAGACCAGCAGGGATGCTCCTCATTCCGTTCTCCTTCTCATGGATTCGTTGTGCTCATGAGCCATGGTACCCATACGTGATCTGTTCCGCGCTCACGCGCGGCTCTCCCATGCAGCGCGCGACGCGCAGGATGTTGCCGCCGAGGATCTTCTGAATGTCGTCGTCGGGGTAGCCCCGCTGGACCAGGCCGACCGTGAACAGGGGCCAGTTGGTCCACGCCAGGCTGGGATGGCCGGGGCCGGACGCGGAGCCCTCGGGCCAGAGGGCTTCCCAGCGCGGCAGGCTGGGCCGGCCCTCGGTACGTTTCGGGATCTTCGCCCGCTCCGCCGCCGCGTGCCGCGATTCGTAAGCGACGTCCGTACCGATGGCGACGCGATCGACACCGAACTTCTTCGCCACGTAGTCGATGTGGTCCAGGAAGGTCCCGATGTGGCCCGCCCCGCCGAGAAAGCCGGAGATGCAGCAGATGCCCACCAGCCCGCCGGTATCGCAGATGGCGCGGATGACCTCGTCGGGCTTGGAGCGAATGTGGCGGTGTACGGCCGCGGCGGTCGTATGGCTCGCGACCATCGGCTGCTTCGAGACCTGAGCGGCTTCGAGACTCGTGCGCCAGCCCGAATGCGCCACATCCACGATCACGCCGAGACGGTTCATCTCGGCGACGGCCGCACGGCCGAAATCGCTCAGACCGCCGTCCGTCGGCTCGCCGCAGCCGTCGCCCAGCGGGTTGCGCCGGTTGTAGGTCACGTGCATCATGCGAATGCCGAGCTGCTGAAAGACACGGATGAAGCCCAGCTCATCCCGCACGTTGTTCCACTGCTGGGGGAGCGGCACGCCGTTGGCGCTGAAGTACAGGCACAGCCGGTTCTGCTGTTTCGCCGCGACGATGTCGTCCGGCGTCACGGCCCGGAACAATTCGTCGCGGAGCAGGTCCGTGGTGAACGTGAAACGCGCCAGACGCTTGACCAAACGCAGAGGATCGTTGCTCTCCTCGCCGGCGTTCTGGAAGATGCACGTCACACCCGCCGCCCGGAAGGCTTCCAGAAACTCCTTCCGCTCGCGCTGGTCGGTAGCCATGCGGATCATCGGCAGCTCTTCGCGCAGATCGGTCAGTTCCGCCTCCGAGGCGCCTTCTGCCATGGCCCGGCCGATCTCGCCACCGTCCGGCGCGGCCCGCGGGGCGAAGCCATAGGATTCGAAGACCAGCGAGTGGGCGTGGAGCTCCAGCCCGTGCGCCAGCTCGTTCTGACTGGGCTGGAGAATCGCCAGGGCGGCCTCACGAGCCTTGCGAATCGTCTCGTTCGGCGGCGCCAGCGGCCCCGCCGCGGCGGGCGCCGGATGGACTCTGGAGGACAGCGCCGTGCCCAAAGCGGCCGCACCGGCGGACGTTTCCAGGAAACTGCGCCGGGACAGGTTCTCCATGCTCATGGTTCCAATCTCCTTCAGGGTCAGAATTCGCTCTCATCCAGGGGTATCCAGGACTCGTACCTCGTATCCCGCCAACGTGAGTATCCTGCCTTCCAGGCGCACCGCAACAGGTTCCGGACGCTTGTTGATCAGCAGGATCCTGGTGCGCGCGGCCAGCACCTCCATATCGTCGGCGGACGAGGTCGCCCGGTACAACTGGGTGCCCGGCGCGAAATGCCGGTTGAACGCCCGGACGACCAGACCCTGTGGCGTCGGCTGGCCGCCGTCCGCCGTCTGCGTGCGGGTAAAGAGTTGTCCCAGACCGACGCCATCCCAGAGGAGCGCCAGGTGCGTGCCGCTCTGGAGCGCATGGTAATAACAGGATGCGTGATTGGCCGCGGTGAACTGGGGGTTGTCGCTGCGGCCGCCGTAGAATTCGGAGATCCACACGGGCAGCTCGGTCATGGTCTGGAATTCGCGCACGAGAGCGCCGAAGAAACGCGTGCGGCCCATCATCCACTCTTCGGTCTTGCCGCCCGGGGGCCAGCCTTCCAGCCAGCCGTCGAAGGTGAAGAAATCGGCGCCGTGCGCGTGCTGACGCCAATAGTCAAGCACCTGCCGGTCCACGGCGCTGAGGTCCCGCCCGCCCATCGGCAGATACGGTCCGCCGATCGTCACCTCCGGCCGCGCCGCCTTGACCGCGTCGTAGACCGCATTGTACAGCACGGTGAAGCGCACCACGTCCCGGCCGCCTTTGACCCAGTAGCCTTTGAATTCGTTCCAGACCTGGAAATGCTTGACATCGGCATAGCGCAGCGCCACCGCCTTGCACAGGTCCGCAAAGTCCTGGACGTGCTCCTCGGCCACCCGCTCCTCCATGTTCCAGTCCTTGCCGCTGGCCTTCATCCAGCCCGGCGCCGTGCAGAAGGTGATGACCGGGATCGTATTGGCCATGGAGCGGATAAGGTCCAGGCGGCGGTCCAGGCTGGACCAACTGTACACACCGGGAGAGGGCTGGGGATTATTCGCCCCCCAGCCCATAATATGCTGGTTCTGGTAGCGGATGCCTGCCTCCTCCAGCAGCTTCTTGACCCGGGCCACGGCCTCCGGGTGACCGTTCTCCCACATGGCGTGGGTGTGGGTGACGCCGATTTCCATCCGGCTGACTCCGGCGGGGGCGTTATAGTCAATGGCCACGGCCACCTCGGCGGCGCGAGCGCCGGCCACGGCGAACAGCGTCACGCCCACGGCGATGCAGACCCGTCTCCAGGGCTCTCGTTTCATGGATCCACCTCACGGCTCATGGCCGGGTCTTTCGATAGATGACCGCCGTATCATACTCGCGGCCCGTCTTCCCGCCGTATTCGGCATGCAGGAAAGGCACGGCGCCGGTGAAGGCCGGGACCGCGTCCGGCTTGCCCTGCAACGCGGCCGCCAGACGGAGCAGGACCTGTGCTTCGTGATTGCCCAGCCGGCAGAGGAGGTGACGCTCACTCGGAACGAACCAGCCCCCCTGCACCCGCTGCCCCAGGATGTTCTGCCCGATGAGCCGGGCCTGATCAAGAAACACGGCCTGCCCGCCGGCTCGGTGCAGCTCCAGCAACGCGACGAGCAGCAGCGGATCGGCCGAGCTGTCCGGAAAACGCAGCGCCGGTCGCGCCTGCGGGGTCTCACCGATGTCGCCCCAACCGTTGCCCTGGGTGATATTGCGCGCCATCTCCCACAGGAACACATCCCGCGACAGGCGAAATGCCCAGGCGTAGAGCCACAGGTGCGCCGCGCCGGGGTGCCCCGCGTGAAGCACCCGGCCTTTGGGCCCGAAGTAGCCGTCCTTCTTGCAGACGTACCCCTCCATGCTGGTGCCGTCGGTGAGCATGGGGATAAAGGCGTTGTCCTTCTTACGATACGCCGACCTGCCCCAGGCGGTCAGGTCCTCGACCGTCCAGCGGGTGAAGTCCCGACCCGCATCGCCCAACTGCGCCCCGAGCAGCAGGCGGGCCACCTGGGGCTCCACCTCGGGCGTGCTGCCGTAACAGGGAAACAGCGTGCCTTCCACCACGCGATGGCCTGTGAAATCGTCGCCGTACTGATATTGCGCCCGGTCACCGCGGATCTTGCCCACGTCGTCACACCAGGCCGATTGACACTGGCTGAATTGGTACCCGCCGAGACCGGTCTTCGGGTCGCGGGTCTCGACATAGCGGTAGGCGAGGTGCTTGGCCCAGACCAGGGGCTCCGCCGCGCGGGAGAGCCGGGAAAGCACCCCCGCGGCGTAATAGAAGTCGCTGCCGGCGTTGTGGAAGGTCAGGCCCTGCCCATCGAAGAACACCGGGCCGCCGCGATACTCATTCCGCCAGAGCGACCCCAGCTTCTTCGGGCTCCCGTGCCGGTTGAAGTCCAGCCGGGACCAGTCGAGGACGTGGCCGTTCCACATGTTCTCGATTGTCTGCCGCGTCGCCTCGGGATTGGCTTCCCACATCAGCTCATAGTGCGGGAAGAAGCACTTGAGCTCATGCGTGCGGCCTTTACCCTCCGGATGGCCGGCGATCACATCGTCCGTGGCGTTGTAGGCCAGGTGTCCGCCCCAGGCGAGCAGACCGCCGTTGTGTTCCGTGCCGTAGCGCAGGTGGTCGAACGCGTAACGCAGGGCTGCCAGAGCCGCCTCCTTGTAGCGCGGATCGCCCGTCAGGCGGCTCAAGCCATCGAGCGTGCGGAACAGGCCCTCCTGGCTGGCCAGATTGCAGAGGACCCATTCCTTGCCGTCGGACCACTTCCACTTCACCGGCTCGCGCGTGTCCACGTTGAGGCCGTCGACAAAGAGTGGCGTCGGTTTGCCATAGGTATCGCGGCCGTGCGCCAGGACCTGATCGGCGAATTGCCGCACGGCCGCCAGATAGGGCTCGGCACTCGTCCGGGAAACACCCGCATCGGGAGCACCCCTGCCCTCGGGGGTGTCTCGGGAGACTCCCCAGCCGGGGGCGGCTGGGCTACAACAACCAACACCAATAATGAGCAACCAGGAGAACCAGGAGTGAACAGCGGGCATCTTCATACATCGTCTTCGATTGGGCTCGATCATGTGAACCTCCCTACTCATCTCTCTTCCCGGCACGGACCACAACCCGATGGCGACCTACCGCCGCGGGAATTGTGAGCACCACACGGCCCGCCACGGTCGGTTGTGCCGCTTCGCCATCGACCAAGACGCTCACCGTCTGGCCGCTCTTCCGCAAATAGTCCTCAGACAATTCCAGGGTCCACTTCGACGCCTGCGTGGCGAAATGGCGGCAGTAATGGGCGTCGTAGTCGATGTCGAACGCCAGTTCGCCGTCGGTCCGCGTCTCGACACGGCTGTGGAGATAGGCGCAGTACTCGTTGAAGCCGATCCAGCGCTTGTGCCTCCAGCGGTCGGGCCAGTTGGGATCCCGCAGGTCGATCACCCGCTCGCCAACCACGCGTGTGGCACGATACCGCGCGGGGTTTCGCTCGCGCTCGGCCTGGGTCGGTGTCTGGCATTCCGGGCCGGTGCTTTCGACGAGATCGAGGTCATGGCACGAGAACTCTTCCGGGGCCATGTCGAGGATGCTGAACTGGATCACGCGCTCCGAGCCGAGGTAGTGCCAGCGGCCGACGCCGTAGCCGGCGATGGCGGCCAACCGGCCGTTGTCGTGGTCCAGACCCGCGCCGGGGCGGACCGTCACGCCCAGCGGCGTCACACCAAACTGCCGCTCGATGGCGTCACGGCCGATCCGGTAGAGGAAAAGCTGATCGTTGGAGGGTACCGGCAGACGGCGGCGCGTATCGATCGTCTCGTTGTACCAGTCCGTGTGGGCTCGTTCGCCTTCGAGCGGCGCGTCCCACCACGGCCCCGGCGGGGAGTCCAAGTCCCAGGTCAGATGCGTCCACGCTCGATGAGCATGGATCTCGAATACTCCGCGCCGGACGCCTTCGTCCAGTCCCTCTTTGGTCGAGCCGTAGTTTTGCACGTTGCCGAACGGGTCGGTGAACGTGGGAATCGTCCACGGGTTCTCGACCATCCGGGTCACCGGGTTTGCGTAGCCGGGTGTCAGGTTCTGCACCATCACGAGTCCCCGTCGCGCCAGCGGCTCGACCAGGTACTTGAGGATGTCTTCCTTGCTCGGCGTGGGGTAATGCCAGGCCAGACTGTAAGCGTGTTCCGAGCAGCCCATGTCGTCCATGACGAAGATGAAGGCGTTCTCGAAGCTGTCATTGAACAGGCCGTAGCCCATGCACCAGACCAGGGCATTGCGGAAAAGCCGCCGTAGCGCCGGGACCTTGTCGAACCAATCATGGCCCCCACCGATCCACACGGCCTTGGTCCGGCCGGGGCCGGCACGCACCACGAGCTGAGGCTGGCCGTGGAGCTCGCCGAGGATCTGAGTGCCGGGCCGGGGCCGGCACGAGACAACGCGGGGCTTCGACGCGCCCGCGCCGCTGACCGTCATTCCCGCCATTCCGGCGGTGAGGAAGTGCTCGCCGCGCAGGACCAGCGCGGCATCGGCCGGCACAGTGGCCGCTGCGCCCTTGACCAGTTCGACGCCCACCAAGTCGGCCACTTCCGGCGCCCGGATGTAGTCGAACAGGGCGATCAGGGGAATGCCGTAATCTTCCACCACGCGCCGCAGGGTCTCGTAGTGGGCAGAGTACCCCTGGAGCTGGTCCGGATCGGCCATCCAGATAACGCACCCATAGTGGGGCTCGGCCACGCCGTTGAGGAACCGGTTGATCTGCAAACGCTGCTGATCCAGGCGCAGAATGTCGAAGGGAATGCCCCAAATCTTGAGCATGGTGGCCACATCGAGAAAGTCCTTGCCCGATTGGCGGGCCGGCAGATCGTAGAGCCGCGCCTGGCTATCAATGCAATAGCTGCCCGGGTCGTCCCACTGGTCGCCAATCACGAGGAGCACGCGCAGCGGCCCGATCGCCTTCGTCGCGGGGGGGGCCAGCAGTGCACACGACTGTCCACCGTCGCTGCGGCGGGGTATCGCAGCGGCTGTTTCGAGGACGAGCACCCAGTCGTTCGTGCCCGTCCCGTTGTCGCCGGGGGTCGTGAAGTCGCGCGACCCGCGGTTGGCAAGGGGCGACCCGGCGATCGAGACGTACGTCCCATTCGTCGGGTTATACCAGCGGGCGTTCGCCGCCGCGCGGAGGCGCATCATGCTCACGGTGATCGTCCGCGTGCCGGTCCCCGTCGAAGGCACGTAGGCCATGACCAGGCTCCCGTCGGCGGTGCACGCGGCCGTCACATAGTCGCCCCCCACCGTGCGGTCGTCTGTCCGGAACGTACCGTACCCGTCGGTGACCACCGAGTGGTCCTGGTCCGGGGCCAGGTCATACCACCGGCGGCCCTCGAAGAGGCGCTTGACGTGGACCATCGCGCGTGCTCCCGGGGAGTCCAAGCCCTCCCGCCAGTCGTACCGCCGGGCATCCGGCCTGCCGTCTACCCGAGCGCCGTACGCCCAGATCCGATCGCTCCCGAACAGATGGCCGGTCGCCCCCGACAGGAGAGCCCAATAGGCCTGCGCCCGCAGCCACGGCGCGGCGCCGGCACCGGGCACCAACCCGGTATCCTCATAGTAGGCCTCGTTGACGAACGTGGGCTTCGGATTCGCACGGCCGTAGGCCCGCAGCGTCTGAATGTAGCTGCGGTTGCCGCCATAGGCGTTGTCCAGGCTCAGGTAGGGCGCGAACGTGCTCTGGTCCAGGGCTGTCGTGAAACGATACCAGTGGGCGGTCCACAAGTGGGCCGGCGCGAGGTCCTGAATTCCCCGCAGGATCTCCAGCCAGTTCTGCTCCAGCACCGACTCCACTTTGATCGTTTGGTCTCCCCCCGCTTGCCAGATGATGTTGGAATAGCCCCGATACCGATGGCCCACGTATCGCCCGTAGTCTCGGCATTTCGTCGGCCCATTGGCCACGATCTCCTGGACCCACCCATCCGTGTTGGACGATCCCCAGCCCGTGTAGCAGGGGTTCAGAATCACCAGGATTCCCTTCTCGTTCGCCTTCTGGATCACCCAGTCCGCATGGGCGAAGTACGCCTCGTTCGGGGTGGAGAAGTCCCCCGGCGTCGTGAAGGGCGCGTGGCCGTACTTGTTCTGAGGCGGGTGGTCGGCATAGAAGTACTCGATGAGGTTGACCAGGATCGCATTGAATCCTTTCTGGCGGCGGTTCTCCAGGTAGTCTTCCGTGTCCTCTTTGGTTAATTGCGCGAGCAGGGACCAGGCCGTATCGCCGTGGAGAAGAAAGGGCTGGCCGCGCGCATCCACGAGGTGCCGCCCAGTGGTGCTAACGCCAACGGGAAAAGGCGAGTCGTTCGGTGCCGCCGCCGGTGCGGACGATGTCACCATGGTCCATCCGAGTGTGGCCGCTCCCAGCACAAATAGGAATGCCCGGAGTTTCAACCGCATCGCCGATCTCCTTCCCACGCTTGGAATTGAAGTACCGCGTCACCATCGTTGTCGATGCTGCCGGCGTCCCGCTCGTGAACACTGCAGGAGTCGTCAAGGACGATCGGCTCACAGCCGGGCTCCGGCGGCCCGCCGGCAGGCCGAGGTTCCCCCGCGGTGGGCCCGACGGCAAGGATCAGCGCCGCCAATTCGGCTCTGGCCTTCTCATAAGCCACGGGATCCTTTTCCCACCGGAACCACGATTCGGTCAGGTGGCGCACGATGCGATCCGCGTCGGCGGATCTGCCCATTCGGTCCAGCAGGGCCAGGTACTCGTAGTCCTCGACGGCGTCGCGGAGAGCCTTGAGACGGATGGTTGGCACGATGCCGTCATAGCCGGCCGCCCGCGCGGGATACACGAGCGAGCCTTCGCCGTTGAAACGAATGCCCTTGTCGCCCTGCTGAAAGATGCCCCGGCCGGTGTAGACCGGCGCATGGAGCCAGGGGTCGTCCGTTTCCCGCCAGTGGGACATGCCGCCCCAGTAGAGCAGGCCCTTCATCCGGTCCCGCCAGGCCATCCAGCCCGGGACACGGTAGTTGAGCAGCGGGTAGTCGATGTGCCACCATGGCGTAGGTGGACCCTGGCAAAGGGCCGTGTAGGCCCAGATCGTCTCGCCCAGGGCCTGCCTCCGGGCAGCGCTCTCCTGCCGATGCAGCGAAAAGAGCGGGCACCAGATATCTACCGCCCCGTAGAGGTCGCGCCAGGCGCTGTCCGCCCCGCCCTGGCCCGGCTCGGTCCAGGTCTGTTCCACGACCATGACCTGGACCACCGATTTGGCCGCACGAATCGCCGGGCCCCACTTCTGCACGTACTCGTAATCCTCCCGTGAATTCGGCTCGTCCTTCAGGTAGACGTAGAAGACGACGTGAGGCCGGCCCAACTCTTTCGCGGCGAGGTCGAACGCCGCAAGCCATGCGTGCAGCTTGCCGCGCTCGGCCTCGGGGTCCTTGATCACGCCGGAAGGATGTGGAACAGCCAGAGCATTGACGTGGTAGCGGTCGACAAATTCGCGTAACGCGCGCACCTGCTCGGCAGGGATCTGAAACGAGCCGTCCGGCTGGGCCACCGGGCGGAGCATCTCGGTCGGCGGCGTGGCGTTGAGACCATGCTCGCTGAGCAACTCCGCGCACTGTGTCTCCACGGCCTGCCAATCCGAGGGCTCCGGCTCTTTGCCGGCCTTGGCGCGCTGGCGATAGTAGTCGCGCATCCGCTGGGCGGGTGAGCCGAACGCCGTCACCAGCGTGGGCGTCTGCGGCAAGGCGAAATCCCATACGGTCAGCGCGACAGGTACTTCAACGCTCCTGCCGTCTTCGGCGGTCACGCGATAGACGCCCCGGTACTGGCCCGCCGGTGTCCCGGCCGGCACGTGGAGGTCCACCCAGAAGCCGTGCGTCTCATTGGCCGGCAGGTCGAAGGGCACGGCATGCAGGTTCGCAGTGACGCCGTCAGGCGTTCCCTGCGATGCCCTTGCGGGCACACTACGAATCGGCTCGCACGGGATCAACGGGTCGGGATACCAATCCGACTGGAAGGCGTCATTGCGATGGGTGCCGACCTCCAGATGAAGCTGGTGCTGGCGATAAAGCCGGCTCTCTGACACGCTCAGCACGCTCCCGCCCGGCCCGCGCAGCGCACCGGTTTCCACGCGCACACCTTTGACCGGTCCCGGCGAGCGCAGGAGAATCTGAAAACTCACCCCTTCGTTCCGAGCGGCGGCGATGTCGACCGCCACATCGTTCCCGGGGGGCTCGCTGCGCAGCACGTGCTTCGTTTCCGCTACCGTCCACACGTGCCAGTCGTCTGCTGCCGCAGGGACCCCAAGGCATCCCAGGATCGCACCGAGGCTCCAGGCGGATTCTGAGATTTCCAGCGCCGCCGCACGACCAGTGGCCTGGTAAACGGTGCGCAGGGCTGAGGAATCAAGGTGAGCCCCGGTGTTGTGCAGGACAAGCCCGTCCGGCGCCGCCAGCAGTGCCGCGGTCGTGAGCCCGCCGCAGCGCAGAATCCCGGGCTGCGTCCGTGCGCCCGTCCAGGTCTTCTCGTCCTGGCCGTCCAGACCGGCGAGGTCGGCAATCGTCATGCCCACTTTCCCGGTCGGCGCCAGGGCGCGGGCCAGAAGCGTCGGAATCCCTGCTTCTCCCAGACCGGCGAGTTGCACTTTCTGGAATCCCTCCCGTTCCACAAGGTAGGCGAGCGCCGTGAGGACGTCTTGAACCTGCCAGGCCAGGGCCGTGCGATAGTAGGTGGAGGAGTATAGACGCTGCTGTTCCGCGTTGCCCCCCGAAGCCGTCTCGCGCTCGTGCGGCTGAAGTTGCAGGACGAAGACCGTCGCACGGACAGACTGCAATTGGTGGAGAACGGACTCGACCTCCTGAGCCGTGGACGCGACTAGGAGCGAGGCCCGACGTTTGTCGCCTGCGGCTGCGGAGGTCCGCAACTCGATCGTTGCGGACAAACCGCGATGGCGAACCGCGACTCGGGAGAATGGCCTGGTCCCGGAGGCCGCCGGCGTGGTTGTCACCACTTCGATCTGGTCCGGGTCGGGCCATTGGGCCGGGAGCGTGTAGCGCAGAGCCGGCGTCATCAGCCGGCGGAATCGCTCCAGGGATGCCGCATCCTGCGGCCACAAGGCATCGAGTTGGCGGCGGATCTTGTCCTTCAGGAACGCCGTCAAGCCGGCCGCATCCAGTGCATGCTTCGGACGAGGATGGGCAGCACTGAACACTTCCAGGCTCTCATGCGTCTCGGCCTGGATCGCGTCTTCCGCCCGGCGTTCCAGTGGCATGGGCATCTTGCCCATGTCTTGAGAATGCACGGGCAGGATGCCCGTGCCACGCGCCTGCCCCAGCCAGTGCGCGAGCCAGGGATAGACCGCTTCGCGCGAGTCCTGGTTGTAGTTGTGCGGGGCGACGAATTGCACGCAGCGGAAGCGGTCCGCGACGCCCAGGGCTTCATAGACCCGATGGAGTGCAGGGCCTTCGAGCAGCGGGTTGTACTTCGTCCAGTCGCCGGTCGCGGACACGAGCAGCAGCGGTCGCGGGGCCGTAGCCGCAGCGATCTCCACGTTGTTCAAACCGATCCGCAAACCCGGGGCATTCTCACAAGAGCAGCCCCCCTGGAATTCGGCTGCAACCATACACACCGGCGCTGCGCAGGCGATCCGGTCGTCCACCGCGGTCAGCAGGAAGGTCTGGGTGCCGCCGCCCGAGGACCCTGTGACGCCGATGCGCTGCGGGTCCACCTCCGGCAGGGAGCTCACGAAATCCACGACGCGCTGGCTGTTCCACAGTTGCAGTCCCAGGAGGTTCAGGCCCCACGGCCGCTCGGGGCTCCCCAACGCGTCATTCTGCGTGGGGGACCCCTCGGCGAATTCATGCGGGAGCTGCAGGCACTCGCCATAGCCGATCATGTCGTAGGCGAACACGACGAAACCGAGGCGGGCCAGGGTGATCGCCCGGGGTTGCTCCTCGATGGTCCCAAAACGCCCGTTCTTCCCGTGACCGTGCGTACAGAGGACAGCGGGTAGGGGGCCCGTCTTCTTCGGAAGGTAGAGGACGCCCGTCAGATAGAAGCCCGGCCAGGTCTCGAGATAGACCTTCTTGAGCGTATAGCCCTCCCGCTCGAATTGACCGGTGACGGTGGCTTTGACCGGCGGCCGCTCGAATTCCGGCCAGAGGCCCGCCGCCACCAGGATCTGCCGGCGGATTTCCTCCCGCCGCGTGCGCCACGATTCGGTCGAGCGAGTCGCACGCTCCAGCCGCTCCTGCCAGCCCGCGCGGGAGCGATCGTCCGCTTTCTTCAGGTGCAGAACCCAGTCATTCGCATCGGGCAAGGAGAAGACCTGCCGGGCGCCGCCGGCCACCCAGAGTCGTCCGTCGTACGCGCCGGTGCGCGGATTCAGCCGGCCGACCGAAAAGCTCCCGGCGGTCCCCGTCAGGTCCAGGCTCACTTCGCCGCCCGCCGGCGCGTAGACCACGTATTCGACCCCGGGATGGGCCAGGCACAGGTTGGGAGCATTCACCAGCGTTTGCGCCGGATCCATCTCGCGGAATCCCGTACGCACCGTGACGAAGTTGTACAGGTGCTGCAAGTCCCGCACGTGGCCGGCATCGGCGACCTGGAAGGGAGCGAAACGTTGCTGCTTGTCGTAGTGGATCTCCGCATTGTCCACGCTCAGCGTGGTGCCACGAAAACCTGCGGCCAGTCCCGCACCGCCGGCCGTGAAAATACGCCAGGCCGCATGCCGGCATTTATCCGGGCTGTGCGTCTGCTGGTTGAAATTGACATCGCCGCCGGGGAGCCCCTCGTAGCCATACTCCAGGTTGATGACCGGCTTGCCGAACTTGCGGTCCGCCCACACGGCCTTGTCCGCACCGGCGGCGGGTCCCTCCCAACGGCCGGGCGCCGGGTCGGGCACCCAGGCGGCCGTGCCGTAGCTGTTGTGTTGATGCGCAAGGACATCGAGCTCGGGCCCCGCGCCGAACCGCGTGCCCATCGCGCCCCCTTCCATCAGGACCTCCGCCACCTCTCCAGGCTTGCCGCCATCGCCGACCGGATGGACCGTGATCGGATGGTCGTGCGGGTCGGTCGCACGGATCAGCTTCGCCATCCGCCGGACCCAGTCATCGTCCGCCGGCTCATGCCGATACCGGCCCGCGGGATGACGCTCATACTCCTGGGCAACCGTCCACAGAAAGACCGTCCGGTACGCCGACAGGCGCGAGACAACGTAGCGGCCCCACAGCTCTTCCCGGGCCTGCGTCCAGATCTTCGGGTCTTTGAAGGGCAGCTCGTAGAGGTTGAACACGACGATCTCGGCGTACACATCCCGTTGCCGGAGCTCGCCGAGGATCTTCTCGTACCGCTGGAAATAGGCGGGATTGAGGCGGTCATAGTCCGGCGCTTGCGGCGTCCCGCCCCACGGGAACCCGTCGGCATCCCGTGCGATCGCCTCGCCCCACGGCTGGCCGGTCCAGGCGTTGAATGTCAGGCTCGCGAACATCCGCAGGAAGTTGAACGGCCGGCGGGCGCGGGCGTCGAGATACGCCTTGCGACTGGCGTCGCTGAGGGCCTTGGACGTGACGGTGCAGGTATCGCCCAGGGCGAAGAACGGCGTCCCATCGCTGTATGAGAAGCTGTATTTGCGTTTCGGATCGACGCGGAGGAAGCCTTTGTTTGAAGAGCGCACGCAGCGGAACGTGCCCGAGCGGTCGTGCAGACCGCGGTCCGTGCCGTCACCGGCCTGCGTGATATACCGCCACTCGCCCAGCTCATCCGGCGCGACGCGCACCCGCCAGGTGCTGCCGCCATCGTAGAAGCCACCCGCCTGGAGCTTGCGGCCCGACGGCGCCGTGAACGTCGCCGCTACCGTCACATCGAGGAACGGGTTCGCGTAGGTTTTGGCACTGGTCAGGACGGCTTCGAACACGTCATAACGGGCGACGGCCTTTCCCGCCGGCAGCCCGGGCGCTGGCTCCTGTGCCGGTGCCACACCAACGAGGAGGATGGACAAGAAGGTGGCGCCAAGGCAAGTGAAACGGGTCCTCATTTTCCTTCTCCTCATGAATCCGACTGTCGCAGCGCCGCCCCGGGGGTCCCCAGCCGCTCGGCGGCTGGGCGACATGGCGTTACGGTGCCTTCTTCAGGGTGCCGTCGGTGTAGATGGATTGGCCCGGCTTCAGGGTCAATGCCACCACCTGATCGCCGTAGCGGAGCGTGCAGGTCCGGCCCTTGATGCTGCGCACGATCGCGTCAGCGAGCTGGCCGTCCTTCCAGGTGATGTCCACCTCGAATCCGCCGCGGGCCCGCAGACCCTTGACCGAGCCGGTCGGCCAGGCGGAAGGCAACGCGGGCAGAAGGTGAATTTCACCGGTGTGGCTCTGCAACAACATTTCGCAGATCGCGGCGGTCGCGCCGAAGTTGCCGTCGATCTGGAACGGCGGATGCGTGTCGAAAAGGTTGGGCAGCGTCCCGCCCTGGTTATTGCGCTCGGTGCCGGCGGCCCCCTGCTGCTTGGCGCGGGTGCCCGGGACGCTGAGCTGGCCGCGGAGCATCTTGTACGCATGGTCCCCATCGTGCAGGCGGGCCCAGAAAGCGATCTTCCAGGCCATGGACCAGCCGGTGCCCGCATCGCCGCGGGCGGCCAGCGACTTGCGGGCGGCCGCCGCCAGCTCCGGCGTCGTCGTGGGCGACAGTTGCCGGCCGGGATGCAGACCGAAGAGGTGCGACACGTGCCGGTGCGTGTCGTTGGGCTCGTCCAGATCCTCCATCCACTCCTGGAGCTGGCCCCAGCGCCCGATCTTGGGGCCGACGAGCTTGTCCCGCAGGGCCGCGATCTTGTCGCGAAAAGCCTGATCGGTGCCGAGCACGTCCGCGGCCTCGATCGTGTTGGTGAAAAGGTCCCAGATCATCATCTGGTCGTACGTCACGCCATCCACATCACGCGGTCCATGTTCCGGCGACCAGCCGTTGGGCACCGCCAGACGGCCGTCCGGCAGGGTCTTGAGATGGTCCTCCCAGAATTCGCAGGCTTCCTTCATCATCGGGTAGGCCGTCGTCCCGAGGAACTGCCGGTCGAGGGTGAAGGCGTAATGCTCCCAGAAGTGCTGCGCATACCAGGCGTTGCCGCCCATGTTCCAGATGTAGCTCATGTTGCCGAAGGGATTGTGCGAGGTGCGGACAGTCCAGCCGCGCGAGGGCCGGCCGGACAGGGGAAAGGCCTCCGCGGTCACCTTGCTGAACGGCTCGCGCAACGCGGTCACCAGGCGAAACAGCGGCAGATGGCACTCGCTCAGATTGGCGGGCTCGGCCGGCCAGTAGTTCATCTGGATGTTGATGTTCGTGTGATAGTCGGCGTTCCACGGCGGCTGATTCGTGCGATTCCACAAGCCCTGCAGATTGGCCGGCAGCGAGTCGCGCGAGCAGGACAGCAGCAGGTAGCGTCCGAACTGGAAGAACATCGCCTCCAGGCCGGGATCGTTGCCCTGTTCGGTGTAGACTTCGATGCGTTTGTCCGTGGTCAGGGCCCGGCGCTCGGCGGACGATGCGCCCAGATCGAGTTGTACCCGGCCGAACAGGGACCGATAGTCGGTCTGGTGGGCCTGCTTCAGTTGTTCGTACGATTGGGCCGAAGCCGTCTGCATCTGGGCGGTCAGGCGCTGGCGTGGAGGCTCGCCCTGGAACCGGCGCTCATAGTCCATGACATAGCTGGTCCCCGCGCCCAGCAGGAGTGTCACGGCGTCGCAATCCACAAAGGCGACCGTGTCGCCGTCCGCGTGGACCGTGCCGCCTTCGTTCAGGACGCGGACCTGGCTCTCGTAGGACATGGTCTTCGGCGAGTTCGGGCTCGCCGCGGGCCGGACCTGGGCCTTGCCCCGCCGGGCCTGCGGTTGCGCCATCGCCAACGTCAGCGCCCCGGAGGAGATGAGCAGGTTGTCACGTGCCACGGTCGGAGCGTCGTGCATGTCCGTCAGGGCCACCTGGCCCGTGAGCATCCCTTTCTTGTTCGCACTGAGCCGAACGACGATCACCTGGTCCGGGTGGCTGGCGAAATACTCGCGGAGGTAGCTCACGCCGTCCTTCTCGTAGCTGACGCGCCCGACTCCCTCGGCGAGGTCCAATTCGCGCCGGTACTGCGTTACGCCGCTGTCATGGCCGGGCACAGTGATGGTCAGGTTGCCGAACGCCTGGTACGCCCCCATGACCTCTTCATTGCCGGTCCACAGACTGATCTCGTTGAACTGCAGCCGGTCCGCTGCCGGAGCGCCGAAAAGCATGGCTCCCATGCGCCCGTTGCCGATCGGCAGCGCGTTTCGCTCCCAGCCCGCATCGGTATTCGGGGCCGGTTGGTCGTAGCGAAGAGTCAGGTCGGCCGCACCGGCCAGACCCGCCCACGTCGGCATGACGATGATCACGGGGACAATGAGCAGGGACTTGCACAGACCTCTCATAAGATACTCCTTCTTTGCAGGCATTACTGCCGGGAGTATCTTGTGTTTGGGCGGCAGCGTCAAGCGGCGAGTCTGCGAATGTATCTGTGGGCGAGCCCGAGCGGGACGATGCCGAAGACGCCGAAGGAGCAATCGATCAGCCGCCAGAACATCGGGATGCCGCGAAACCCGCCGCCAATCAGGGCCAGGGGCAAAACCAGCACGCAAGCGATCATCCCGACTTCCACCACCCAGATGTTCCGCACCGGGTCACGAATCGCCCCGAGAAACGCGATCGCGATGACGATATGGCCAAACGCCAGCCAGTCCGTGCCGTAGGCGATGAACGGGTACTCCTGGTGGACCCCCGAGATCCCGGCGTGAACCCGGGAGATCCAGCTTGCCATCTCGGGCCAGAAGCCTCCGAAGAACGATCCTCGACCGATCAGACCGTTGAGAAGGTTGACCTCGATCTGGAGCGGAACCGCCGTGAGTCCGCTGAGGACCAGTCCCACGGTGAAGCACGCCAGAAGGCCTCGGGCTCGTCTCATCAGCATGTGCGTGTCGGATGTCATCGCGCGTCCCTTTCAGCACGACCGGATGCGGACTGGGAAATGATCCGAAACGAATGCGGGTCAGTTCACGCATCCCTCTTGTCATCCTGCAAGAGTCACTTCGAATTCCCGTGACCGTAGGTGAAGTATCTCCAGTCCCGCGGATGTTACACGGAGTACGCCGGAGGATTTCGTAATGTGGGTGGCAGCGGCAAGTGGAGTCTTCGGAGCTTGCCGCTGGCTCGTGGGACAGACGCAAGCGCCATCGGCAAGCGGCGCTTCCCGCTGCCACCCGGAATGTGGCTCAGGCATGCGAAGAACTCAGTCGTAACCGGTACGACACGGATTCCGGCACGGCCCAGAGGGTTTGTCTCATCTGCCTGCGAGGCGGTTCTGGACCCGGCCCAGGGCCTGGATCAGTTCCGGCCAGGGCTCACCGTCGGAGCGGTAGAGGCCCCGGTTGGCCTGGCGTTTCTCGTTGTTGAAGTCACGCAGGGTGAACCAGTGGGAGCCGACGAGGAAGGGCAGGTTGTAGTGGTCCGCCGCGACATGTGCGGCCTGGGCGGCACGCTGAGCTTGATCGGAGACCACCTGCTCCCAGGACCAGTCGAGCCGGTCCGGGTCCTGGTAGAGCCCGGAATCCAGGGCGGGGATGGACCATTCGGTGAGCAGGATTGGGCGGCCGGTCTTTTGGTGGACCGTCCGCAGCACGGCCTTCTCCGCCTCGGAGAGGCCGAAACGCTGGTTGGAAGGGTACATGTTGACCGCGATGCCGTCATACGCCGCGAAGAGGTCCAGGTAGTCCAGCGCCTCGCACAGGCCGGACAACATGAAGCGCTGCGAGAACACCAGCCGGCCCGGGTCTTCCTCCCGGATAACCCGCAGGGTCACTTCCACGTGCCGGCGCACCGTCTGGCGGCTGAACGCACGGAAATCCGCGTAGATCGGGCCCCGGCGCAGAATCGGGTCCGGCCGATGGGCGGCGAGGTCCTCAAAGGAGGCAAAGCGGGTATCCCAAGCGGTATTCAGGCGACCGATGTCCCCGCCGTACTTGCGCTGGAGGAAATCCAGCAGGGTCTCGGCACAATGCGGCGACGCCACCCGCCGATAGAGATCCTCGAACCGGATCTCATTGTCGGCGAACCATGCGGCAAACCAGGGCTTGCCCTTCACGTAGCGCGCCTGGTCGCGCACGCGGCTGCGCAGGGCCTGCTCGTAGCGCGGATCGAAGGGATCGGCGAAGCCGTGCTCGGCGGGCGTGAGTGTGCCGCCCGGCGCCGCGAGGCAGTCGAACTCGGCCTTCATCGTCCCCGCCTGGAGCGAGCGAAAGGCCGCCAGCGGGGCCTGTCCCTGCTGGCCCATGTCGTCCAGCACCGGCGCCCAAC
Organism: Planctomycetota bacterium; assembly: GCA_025459125.1. Classification (GTDB taxonomy): domain Bacteria; phylum Planctomycetota; class Phycisphaerae; order Sedimentisphaerales; family Anaerobacaceae; genus PLanc-01. Next base: position 29,592 of record JALORE010000041.1, read on the forward strand.
TGGAGACATTGGACCACCCGCCCAGCGAGTTGAAACCGGCCTGGCGCAGGCTCGCGACGATACCCAGCACCCGCTCCCGCTCCGCGCTGTCCTTCGGCACCGAATAGACGTCGGTCCCGGTGGAGTAGAAGGGTCTCCCGTCCGGGCGCACGAGCCACCACGTATCGCCGGACTGTTCCAGACGGAAATACTTGCCGCGTGCCGGCGCTGCCGGGGGCGCCGGGCGTGTCAGGGCAGGTTCCTGATCGGAGAATTTCAACGGTGCGGCGCCCGGCGTATGGGTCACGCCGGCAAACCATACCGTGCCTTCGGATTTCTCGGTCAGCCCCAGGCTGATGGTGAGGCTGTCCGCGGCCGGGTGCCGGACCCGGAGGAAGAACTCGAACGGCGTCCATTTCTCCGCAGGCGGCAGGAAGATCCGCCGTCCATTCAGTTTCTGTTTTCCGCGGTAGAACAGCACCCCGACCGCGGTTTGAAATGTAACGGGAGCCTCCGTGCGATAGTACCCGCGCACCGTGCAAGCTTCATTGGCAAAGCGCTGGCGGCTCTCGCAGCGAATCCCCCATTGCCCTGTGTGCCAGGGCCCGATACCCAGACACGTACCGAGCTTCTCCTCCGAGGCAAAAGAAAACGTCGCGGCTTGGG
>JALORE010000499.1 GCA_025459125.1 Planctomycetota bacterium
CACCACACGTGGCGGGTCTTGATGCTCTCGTGCGGGATGTTGAAGCCGCCCAGGTACAGGCGTCCATCCTGGCCGGAGACGGTGCAGCCGGCGGTGACGTAGTGCGCGGTCGTCTGCCAGATGACGCGGCCCGTCCGCGGGTCCAGGGCGGCGGTCAGGCCCTGCGCCTTGGGCTTGCCGTCCTTGTTCTTGGCCGCATACCCGAAGAAGGTCGAGTAGTACAGGGTGCCATCCATCAGGCATAGGCCCGTATCGTTGCCGCCCTGGCCAACCTCGGAGAAATCCTTCTCCCAGACCACCTTGCCGGTGTCCAGGTCCCAGGCGCGGAGCAGCGGCCGGTGGTCCCGCGGGTAGTAGGGATTGTCGTGGGTGTAGATCAGGCTCATGATCTCGGCCCCATCCGGGGCCGGTTGGGGCTTTTCTCGGAAGACATAGGCCTTCTCCGTCCCCTGGGGCGCGTAGCGGCCCGAGCCGAAGCCATAGATGGCCAGGTTTTCGAACAGCACCGGCGGCCCCTGCCGGCTCCAACTCGGCGATCCCGTGAACGGCGCCTCCCAGAGTTGCTTCCCGGTCGCCGCGTCCAGGCAACGCAAGGAGGACTTCTTCAATCCCGCTTGCGGCACCAGGAGCAGCTCTTTCCCGCCCCGGCGGCAGTAGATGGGACTGGTGAACGACAGATGCACTTCGGGCCAGTAGCGCCGCCACAACAGCCGGCCGGTCTCCTGCTCGACCGCGAAGACCTGGCCCTCGGCGGTATGGGTATACATCCGGCCGCCGCCGCAGACCGGCGTGTGCTTGAATGTCCCTTCGTACCGGCGGATCCACTTGAGCTTCAGCGGCGGCTGGACGTCCTGATCGTTGGTATTGGTGTTGGCCAGGTCGCCGTAGTTGGTGAACCAGTCGTACTTCGCCTCGGCCCGCTGGCTCGTCAGAGCACTGCGGATCTTCGTGAGTTGGAGGTCTTTCCCAGGCAGTGTCGCCCTGCCCTGCGGCCCCAGAACATAGAGGTAGCCGTCCTCGCAGCCGAAGTAGACACAACCGTCGCAGACCGCCACGGGGGCCGTGATCGCTTTGCCGAACGCGGTCGCAAACGATCGCGTCCCGCCCTTGCCGGACAGAGACACGATGTGCAGCCTGCCATCCAGTCCGCCGTAGATCGCGTGCTCGCGCAGCAGAACCGGGGGCACAATGGACCCGGCGGCGTTCAGGGGCTCCACAGCCTTACCGGGTGTATGCCGGCAGAGACCGAAACCGTGCTCGGGGCTGCACCGGTAGACGTCGCTGCCCCGCACGCTGACCGAGGAGAAACTCAGCAGCCGGGGAAGCTGGATCGCGGTCTCGGTATCCGGCACGAAACCTGTCTCGGCATCCTTGCCTCGCAGACGAATGATCTCGACCCGGCCGGCATTATCCCGGCGATGGAATTGCTGGAAGATGCTCCCGTCCTCGCCGATGCTGGTCCCGAACAGTCCCGGGTCCTCCGAGCCGACATACGCCGGGATGGGCTTGCGGAGCTGGACTTCCGCCCGCGTGCCCAGGTCCCGCAGGATCACCGCCGAGCCGGCCACCGGCAGGACGATCAGGGCGTCATGCACCGCGATGTCCTGGGTGCAGCAGAACTGGTCACGCCAGGTCATCCGGCTTTGCTTGTGCGCCAGCCACGCGGCGCCGCTCCAGCGGTCATCCGTGAACTTGAGGACTTCCGGAACAAAGTCCCAAGTCCACGAAACCGACCCGTCCGGCTGTAGGGCATAAACCCGGGAGCCGAGCGTGGCGAAGTAGACACGGTCCTGCGCGACGACGGGAGTGCTGAAAATCGGCTCGCCACAAGCGATCTCCTTGACCACGCGGCCCTCGGCACAGTCGAGGACGTAGTACCGCCCTGCTGTCGTCCCGACGTGGAGGAATCGACCGGCCAGCGCCGGCGAGGAGACATTGTTGCCGTTGGCCTTCCCACCGGCGGTCGCGAACCGCCAGAGGACGTGCAGCGAGGACCCGTCGATGCAGGAAACCACGCCCGAGGCATCCACCACGTAGACACGGCCTGACTGGACCACGGGGGCGGCACAGACCGCGTCGGTCAGAGGCACCGTCCCCATCAGGCCCAGGTTCGCGGCGATGTCGCGGTCCGGCACGTTGCCCGAGTGGCGGCTGTCGTATTTGTACTGCAGCCAGTCCTCCGCGACAGCAGAGTTGCACAGGAAACCGCATGCCACACACAGACACAGACCGATTCGCACTCGTGAAGCCTGCATGGTCGTTGAACCTCCGAGTTGTCAACCTACTTGGGCCTCGCGGGCAGGCCTCCTGCGACACGGCGTCAAGAATACCACAAGACGTCAACGGAATCAAAATCTCACACTCATGTCACTGCGAATAAAGCGGATTGCAGTCTCGTCCCGGGATGGTACCATGGCGCCCGTTCGCTCGCACCCGCAAGGACTGCTGACAGGATAGGTGTCGCCATGAGTAGAAAACGTTTCGTTGCCGTTTGCGCCGGACTGCTGTGCTTGGCCACCGCCCACGCCGCCTCGCCCACGGGGACCTACAATATCCGCGATTTCGGCGCCAGACCCGGCGGCGAAACCGTCTGTACCGAGGCCATTCAAAGCGCGATCGACCAGTGTGCCAAGGAGGGCGGCGGCACCGTTCTGTTCCCGCCCGGGATGTGGCTGACCGGGACCGTCTACCTCGAAAGCCATGTCACGGTCCGGCTTGAAAACGGCTGCACGGTCCTCGGCAGCAAGGACAAGACGCACTACGGCCGGCCGCGACAACCGCTGGATGGCGACGAGA
>JALORE010000500.1 GCA_025459125.1 Planctomycetota bacterium
AAAGCGTAACGGGTGGATTGTAAACAGAAAATGGAAAATCGCAACTCCTTTGCAGCCTTTGCCGAGGCCTGCCGGTACCTGCCGGGCGGGGTCAACTCGCCGGTCCGCGCCTTTGGCGGCGTGGATGTCCAGCCCGTGTTCATCGCCGGAGCCCGGGGCTCGAAGATCTTCGACCTCGACGGCCACGAATATATCGACTACGTCGGCTCATGGGGCCCGATGATCCTGGGCCATGCCCATCCGGCGGTATTGGCGGCGATCCACAAGGCGACGGATCAGGGCACATCCTTCGGCGCTCCGACGCCGGCCGAGACCGCCCTGGCCGCGCGCATCGTCGGGGCTGTCCCTTCCATCGAGAAGCTGCGGCTGGTGTGCAGCGGCACCGAGGCCGTGATGACGGCAATCCGCCTGGCCCGCGCCGCTACCGGCCGGGATGGAATTATCAAAATGGCCGGCTGCTATCATGGCCACAGCGATTCCCTCCTGGTGCAGGCGGGCTCCGGGGTGGCGGAAGCGGAGGATGCGGCGGCGGCAGGTCCGATAAGCACCAGGGTTCCCACCGCCCTGACGGCTTCGCCCAGCGTCGCCTCCTGTCCCGGCGTGCCCGAGGCTCTGGCTCGGCTGACGCTCGTGGTGCCCTACAACGACGCGGGGGCGGTGCAGGCGGTTCTCGACAAGCACGCGGGTCAAATCGCCGCGGTATTGGTCGAGCCGGTGGCCGCCAATATGGGAGTAGTTCCGCCCGAGCCGGGCTATCTGGAGACGCTGCGCCGGCTCTGCGATCAGCACGGCGTGCTGCTGATCTTTGACGAAGTAATCACCGGTTTTCGCGTGGCGTATGGCGGTGCCCAGGAGCTCTACGGCGTGCGGGCCGATCTGACCTGTCTCGGGAAAATCGCGGGCGGGGGACTGCCGCTGGCCGTCTGCGGCGGGCGAGCCGCGATCATGGATCTGCTGGCCCCCCTGGGCCGGGTGTACCAGGCGGGCACGCTCAGCGGCAATCCGCTGGCTACCGCGGCCGCCATCGCGACCCTGGACATTCTGGCGGAAGGACGGGTCTATCGCGAGCTGGAATCTTCCGCGGCGAATCTGGCGGCCGGGCTGGCCGAAGCGGCCGCCGATGCGGGCGTGAGGCTCACGATCAACCGCGTGGGGTCCCTGCTGAGCGGGTTCTTCACCGGCCGGCCGGTGCGCAACTTCGACGATGTTCGGTCCACCGATGTCCCAGCCTTCAAACGCTTCTTCGCCGAGATGCTCCGGCGGGGCATCTACGTGGCTCCCAGCGCGTACGAGGCCATGTTCGTCTCGCTGGCCCACACCAAGCAGGATATCGACCGGACCCTCTCGGCCGCCCGCGCGAGCTTCCGGTTGGTCATGACGCCGTAAGGCGTTCTCTTCGTAGGTCGTGCGTCCGCGCACGACGTCCGAATGTCGCGGGGACGCTGCCAAAACCTGCTGATACAGGAGGACAGGGACAATGCGACCTTGCTGGCTGCCGTTCGTTCTGGGTATCGCTCTGGTCTGTTCCGCGTATGCCCGGCCCGCCCGAGACCTCCGTGACATTGTGGGCGTCACGCACGTGGCGGGGAAATACCATCTGACCGACAAGGACTTTCTCAACGAGGGAGCCGATCAGATCCTGAGCCTGGGCTCGCGCGTGATCAAGGTCTGGTTCTACTCCGGACACAGCGAGCGCCTGGCCGATTCGTATCCCTACCGTTCGCAGTGGCCGAAGGTCGAGTCGCTCGTGGCCGGGGCACAGACGCCGTACTTCCGGGAGTTGTTCCGCAAACCCTTCACCACGTACATCCTGAAAGTCACGTCCCTGGGCCGGGACGAGGGCTACTGGCGCAAGGGCATCACCGCCGAGCAGGAGAAAGATGAGCAACGGCAGTTTTATGAGCTCACCAGGCATCTCCTGACGCAGTACCGAGGCACCGGCAAGACCTTTGTCCTGCAGCACTGGGAGGGCGACTGGATGGTGCGCGGCAACTTCAAAGCCGAGCAGGAGCCGACGCCGGAAGCACTGGCGAACATGGCCAAGTGGCTCAACGCCCGCCAGGCCGGCGTCAACCAGGCGCGGCAGGAACTGGGGCAGGGGCCGCCAACGCCGTCCGTCGCGTTGGGGAACCGTCAGCGGGGCGTGCATGTCTATCACGCCGCGGAGGTCAATCTCGTCGTCCGCTCGCTGCGCAGCGGCTTTCCCAACGTGGTCAACCGGGTCCTGCCGCATACGAAACTTGACCTGGTCTCCTACTCCGCGTGGGACTCCGCGACGAGCCATTACACCGACCCCAACGTCCTGCGCCAGGCCCTGGACTTCATCGCGGCCCATGCTCCGGACAGCGCGGACTTCGGCGCACGCAACGTCTATATGGGCGAGTTCGGCATGCCGGAAAACGTCCACTCCCTCGCCAAGGTTCAGGTGGCGGTACCCAATGCCGTCCGAACTGCCCTGGACTGGGGCTGTCCCTATGTCGTCTATTGGCAGCTCTACTGCAACGAGCTGAAGGACCCGCAGGCCCACCCGCCTGTCCGAAGCAACGACGCCGTGCGGGGTTTCTGGCTCATCCGTCCCGACGGCACCAAGGCCTGGACCTGGGACTACTTCCACGACTTGTTCGCGGCCCGGTAGGGCCCGATAGGGTTCGGAGTACCGCCTTCAGGTGGCCCAAAGCCGCGTAAACGCGGAACTCCGAACGGCCTGCCCGGTCTTGGCGTAGCCACAGGGGGCTACCCCTGCGGATACTACGGCTGCATTGGCGGGTTCTCCTTCTCCCACTCGGCCATGAAG
>JALORE010000265.1 GCA_025459125.1 Planctomycetota bacterium
AAGCCGCACCCGATACAACGAAGAAAAGTTCAATCGATTTGTTACGGAACTGGAAGTCTCCATTATTCGCGTAGATGCAGAGGTTGCGCGAAAATACGCTATCATCTTTTCGACTCTAACCAACAATGGAACCCGCATCCCCATCAATGATGTCTGGATAGCCGCCTGCTGCATGAGCGCAGGGGGCACCCTGCTCACCCGCGATCGCCACTTCGACCATGTGGGCCAGATCGACAAGATTATTCTGGTTTGACACAAATCCATATTTTCGGCGCGTTCCTTTTCGTCTTCTTCGGCTCACGAAACAATTTCTCGGAGCCAATCTACGAGCTCATTTCACGGCAGGATATCGCTTTTGCGTGAGACTCATAGTTCCCGGATGGTGCGGTCCCGCTGGGGGAAGATCGGCCGAGCGCTGAGAGAATCTGCTCCCTCTGCTGGGCGTTCTTTCGCGCCTGCCGAGGGTTGAAGCACACGATGCAGCGATCCCCGTTGTGCACAACCCGCTTCACCGATAGCAGTCATGGGTAAAAATCAGCCAACGCTTCGATAAAGCAGCGCAAAATAAGTGATTATGGTCAAGCCGTCCCCTGAAATAGTTGACGATGATATATATTTTTGTATATTATTGTAATTATATTTGCCGGAGCGGCTGTAAGCTCCCGACAAACACAAGGCTCTGCTGAAGGTGATAACAAGCGCCGTGTACAAAGAAAAGCGCGTGAAGCAATCTGAATTGCTGCAGCTTCTTCTGTTGGAAGCCTTGTACGCTCAGAAGAATTCGGAAAAGATCATTTTTCAGGGGGGCACGGCCCTGCGATGGGCATATAATGGTCAGAGGTTTTCAGAGGATCTCGACTTTGTGACGCCCCTTTCTCCGCCTGCAATCGAGACCGTTCTGCGCAAAACCGTTTCGATCGCCCGAAAGAGTTGCACGGCTCAATTCGGACTGGGCACAGCGGAATTCCAAATCAAGCAAAGCCGCAACACCGCCTTCAAAGCCTTCTTCGTATACCGCCCGGAATCTCAAAGGGAAAGAATTGCAGTCAAATTCGAGCTGGAGATCCTCAAAGGGGATCGGCAGCCGGAAACGGAGCGCCATGTTCTGCGGGACCTTCCCCAGGTTGCGGGACTGATCAGAGGCGGGGACCTGATTCTGCCTTATGCGAGCAGCCTGGTCCTCGTTGAAACTCCCGAGGAAATCCTGTCGGACAAAATTAGAGCCTTGTTCGAGCGCACGTATGTCAAGGGAAGGGACATCTACGACATCAGGTGGCTTGTCGATCAAATGGGCATCAAGCCCGAATGGCGTCGGACGCGCAAGAAACTCTCCATGTACCGGATGCCATTTGTCCCCGCCCGCTCGGCGGACCACTTCCTCACCAAGGCCGGCGAAAACGAGGTCAGAGCGGCAATCGAGTCGGATCTGCCGCGTTTTCTGCCCGCGGCCATCCATCGGGAGTACCAAAAAGACGACTACCGCGAGCTCCTAGAAACGCTCCGGCAACTGACCGTGGAACTGAAAAACCAAGGGCTGGAAAACAATGTGCTCGCCGACCTGGACTGACTGATCCATGAACGAGCTGAAGTCAACTCTAAATCGGCTCAAGTTGCTGCCTGCGCTCTTCAGAAAGGTCGACGTCGAAAAACTGACGCCGCACGCGGCCGTTTTCCTGTCTCGCGCCGGGCGGAAGGGCTTGGTTTATCGGTTGAACCGCGGAAACTATGTCAATTCGTTTTTATGCGGGTTCCCGCGGGTCGAGGAAGTCGCCTGCTTCCTGCGTCCACCGGCCTACGTCACCTGCGAGTGGGCCTTGAACTATCATGGAATCAGCCTGCAATCGCCCAACGCATGCACCGCCGCCACATTGAGCACGGCGGTCGGAAAAAGCCGCAGCGTCGAATATCAAGGCATCGTCATCGAATTCTCGATGATTTCGCCGGCCCTGTTTTTCGGTTTCACGCAAGTCGACCGGTATTGCATCGCCACACCGGAAAAATCGCTCCTGGACACGCTATACTTCAGGAAATCTCTCCCGGCCGCGGATGAACTTGAACTCGACGCCATCGATTCGGACCGCCTGCACGAAATGGCTGAAAAATATCCTTCCACGGTGAAAAAGCGCCTTCCCTGCATCATGAAACCCCATTCAAGTTTCTGAATTGCATGAATGCGCAGGCGTTCCGCCTGCCCTGCGTTGGTGCGCTATGCCTAATATACTGAATTCCAGGATCGCTTAAGCAGCCTGCAGCAAGAATTGGACTTTGATCGCCTCGTAGGGGAACTCCACGCCACCGCCTTCGGCCCGATCGAGCAGCCCGGCGTTGAGCAGTGCCGTCACGTCGCCATGGACGGCTTTCACATCGCGACCGACGCGACGCGCGGCTTCACGGATCGAAACCGGGGTGGCCCCGCACAACGCTTTCAGGATCTCCCAACGCTTGGCGGTCAGGACAGCCCACAGCAGCTCCGGTGTGGCGAAGCTGATTCGGGCCGCCTTATGCCCTTTGCCTGTTTTCCAGCTCTCCACAAAATCAGCCATGGAATCCGCCGGCCTGCGAACATCAAGAACCACGGTTTTCAAGGTTCCACCTCTCTATGTCAGCCTGAAAATCGGTCATCAGTTTCTCAGGGTTAACAAAAACGTATACGCTTTCTATGTTGCCGAAATGCCGGTGGTCGCCTTTGCGACTTTCGTTGTCGTAGCGCACGACGCAGACGCCCTTGACGACATAGGCTATGCGGTACTTGAATCGGTGCGTTACGCCCTCGACTGGAATCGGCAATTGCCGCAGAACAAGCGCAGCGAAAGAGGACTCGGAATAGACAATGCGTTCCCGAATCAGAAGCGCAGCTTCCATGTTGGACATATAACCAACATTAGCAAGTGTTGTCAAAAACTCCAACAAGAGGCGGGCACTGAGGGGTAGCTCTGCCGCTATGACGCCAAATCAATGATCGAAATATGACCCTGCTCGTGCGGTCTCTTATTCCTGGTGCGGTGCGAGGGCGATCGCGGTGAGGTTTTCTCTTATATCGGCTTTAAACCGTAAATCCGAGGAAGCGGCATCAAAAATCGCGATTACCATCGATGACAAAATCTTGAGACGACTTGACCTTCTGGTTCAATCCAATGTTTTCCCAAACCGCAGCAAGGCCATTCAAGAGGCTATCGAAGACAAACTGGTCCGTCTTGACAAGACGCGGCTGGCTCAGGAATGTGCTAAGCTCAATCGGTCCTTCGAGCAAGGCTTAGCTGAAGAAGGACTTTCCTCGGAGCTGGAAGAATGGCCGCCATATTGAGGGGCGATATCCGTTGGGCGGATCTAAACCCCGTCATCGGAAGCGAACAGGGCGGACTGCGCCCTGTTCTTGTTTTGAGCCATAATGTGTTCAACGAGCGGTCGGGCACCGTTATTGCCGTTGCCATTACCAGCCAACCTCAACGCGCCGGGTTCCCCCTGACAATGGAACTCGGGGATTCAAGTCTTCCCAGGAGATCCTGGGTCAAAATCAGCCAAGTACGAACTCTGTCCGTGAAACGCATCCGCGGAAAAATTGGGAGCGCATCTGAAGAAGAGCTCGCTATGGTTATCGACGGTTTCAATGAGATTGTGGGCGGATAGTCAGCCATATGCACGATTGCAGGAGCGCCCCAGCGCTGCTCCTAAATACGAGGAAAAAATGATTAGAAAATATATTCAAGCTGGCATGGAGCATGCCCGGTATGAGATTCTGCCGGATGATGGGACATTCTACGGGGAGATCAAAGAGTGTCCTGGAGTCTATTCAAACGCCTCGACTCTGGAGAAGTGCAGGAGCGAGTTGGAAGAGGTTCTGGAGGAATGGATTCTATTTCGCATATACAAGAATCTTGAAATACCTCCAATCGACAATATTAAAATCAAGATTAAGAAGCAGGCGGTTGCCTGATGCCACCTTTCGGCCCCGGTAAAAGAGAGGTTCTGATCAGATACCTTCGGAAGCATGGTTTCGAGGGACCCTATTCCGGAGGAAAACATCCCTTCATGGTGAAGGGCGATTTGACCCTGACAATTCCAAATCCGCACCAGAAAGACATAGGCCGTGAATTATTGTCACGAATTCTACGGCAAGCTGGAGTTTTTAAAGAGGAATGGGAAGATCTTTAGTTCAAAAGTCAGTCAGGTTCATGTCGAAAGGTTGTGAGTTGGTTGGCAGAGACGGCGGCTTTGAATTTAAGAAACCGGAGGCAGCTTTATCAAAATGGTAGCTGGTCCTAGCCGCTAGAGGCTTACTGACAAAGTGGGTTTTAGTCCATGGACGGAAAGCCGGTGCGTAGAAAGAAGGTCAAACGCATGAAAACAGGGGCGTCCCCCTAATCGACTTTATGACGACTCCTCCTGATCGGCAGGGTGCCCACCCCCGATTACCGCAAAGCTACCCGCGCGCAAAGAATATTCTGCTCTCTTCAAGCCGTCAGTGATGACTGCTGCCTGAAGAGCCCCTCTTTTTCTTCGTAAAAACGACTAAACTGTTACTAATTTGCGTCCCTCAAGCTTTTGATGCCAGTGGCCAGAATTTCAACAAACTCGGAAGGGGGGCAGATCTTCAGCGGGATGTCTATTCTTCCCCTGAGTCCCCCAAAGTGCTTCTTGTCGCCAGTGACCAGATAGTCCGCCTCGCACTTGATCGCCGTCGCCAGTCGGGCCCCAGGGTAGGACATGGCAGCCCACCGGCGCAGGAGCTCGAGCTCGGCCCCGGACGCGGAGAGCCCGATCCTCACCGCGGCACCTCGTCCGGGTACTGGCCCCAGAGGCGCCCGTCCAGCAGCCTGCCCCTGGCCTTCGTCCTGCCACCCCAGCCCTTGAAGAAGAACGCCACCCCGGCACGGGTGCAGCGGTGGCACAGGTTCGCCACCCAGTCGTGCTCGGGGGCCCGGGCCGAGGGGCCCGTCTCGCCGCCGGCGATGACCCAGTCAAGCCCCGCCAGCTCGAGGCCGTCCATGGACCCCAGCAGGGGCTCGCAGGACACGAACCGCACGGCCGCCGGCACCCGACCCAGCAGCACCGCCCGGCCCAGGACGGTCTCGTTCTCCACGGTCACGCCCATCCAGATGTTCTTCGGCCAGGGGAGCTCGGGAGCCACCGCGGCCAGGCGCTCAGCGCGCTTGGTCAGCACCTGGAACCGGTGCCAGGTCGCCTCCACCATGACGTCGAACACCCGGCGGATGAAGTCGAGCGGGACGGCCTCGTGGAACAGGTCCCCCATCGAGTCCACGAACACCATCCGCGGACGAGTCCAGGCCAGCGGGAGCTCCAGCTTGTGCTCGTGACGCGTCACCCGGAAACCGTACCGGTACTCCGGCAGGCCCATCGAGCGGAGCCGTCTGGACATCCGCTCCGCATAGCAGTGGTCACACCCGGCACTCACCTTCGTGCAGCCAGTGACCGGATTCCACGTCTCGTCGGTCCATTCGATTTTGCTCAAGGCGCACCTACTGATTCGAAGCGTTCTCGGCTGCCATCGGCGCGGATTCGAATCCAAGCAGCCCGCGGAGCTCCAGATGGTATCCGGAGGCGTGGGGATGCCCCCCTCCACCCATCTGCCGGGCGAGCTCGCCCACGTCCGGACCGTCGTCCCGGGACCGGAGCGAGAACCGGAACCGACCGGGCCGGGAACTGCTCCAGGTGACCGACACGGCCGCTTCTGGATGGTCCTGCAGCAGTCGCTCGCCCACCTCGCTCTCGAGCACCGGGGACTCGCAGGAGACCACCGGCAGCCCGGCGAAGGGCAGGGGGCGAACGTCCCACCAGGGCCACTCGGTCACGGCCGACCGCGCCAGGCGATGTACCTGCACGTCCAGGGCCCGCTGTACCGCCGCCCCGGCCTCCAGGATGACCTTCCAGGGTCGGTCGCGGAGAAACACCAGGGCCTCCTGCATCGCCTCGGGGGTCGAGGCGTAGGAGCCCAGCCAGGCGTTCACCAGCCGTGAGTGCGGCAGCTCGAACCTCCAGAGGTCGCGGTCGCCCACGTACCGGCAGAGGAGTGCCAGGGCCTCCAACGTGGAACGGGGCACCAGGTGACACAAGATCGTCGCCTGGCAGCACGACAGCACCAGCTCGCAGCCGGAGAGCTCGGCCTCGTACTCCACCTCGCAGCAGGCCTCCGGGGCGGCGTGCTCGGCCAGCCAGTGGCCGTACTCCGCCGCGGCCGGGTGGTGGTCGAAGATGAGCGTCCGGGCCGCGGCGTTCACCACCTCGAGAGCGGCGGCGGTCCGTGGCGGGCAGTAGTCCACGAACCACACCTGGGCGCCCTCGCAGTCGACGTCGAACCGGGCCTGGCCGTAGTTCACCGGCCGGAAGCGTACCTGGTCGATCCCACCGTGGCGGTAAGCCACCACCAGCGCCGCCGCCGCGCCGTCGTGGTCGCCGTGGTAGTAGCAGATGGGCTGCGGCATCATGGGGTCCCCCCGGAGATGGTGCCCAGAATGCTCAGCGTCTGGAGCTCCGAGGGCCCGGCCGCGGCGCGGGCCCGCTCGAGGTGCCACCGCGCCACCACGGCCGCGTCTGCGAACTGCCTCCGGGCCTCCGGGAACGCCAGCACCCCGGGGCAGCAGATGCGCTCCGCCAGCTCGAGCAGGTCCACCGAAGCGTCCAGCAGCCCGGCCAGATCGGCGGAGGCGCCCAGCCGAAGCACCTGCTGCAAGTCGCGAACTTCACGAGTCATCGGGATACCTCCTTCTCGGTCCCACACCGGGAGGAATGCAGGTCCATGGCCACCTCGCGCGGATCCCGCTCGAGCGCCCGGGCCAGCAGGTACCGGGCCAGGACCGTCGGGGGCGGCGCCGCCCGCAGTCCGGTGTGGCGCTCCTCCTCGGTGGCGTACGCCTCGCAGGTGAGGCAGAGTTTCTCCACCAGGTACTCCGGCAGGCGCAGGAGCAGCGCCGACCAGCCGGCCACCTCGGTGATCACTCGCTTCTCGGAGTGCTTTCGTCTTCCTGACATCCGGAGTCCTCCTCGGAGAGACGGCGCACCGCCTCCGTGAAGCAGCTCACACAGCAGCCTTCCATCGACCAGTCGGGCTCGAGCTCGTCCCCGGGGCGGGACGGCAATGCCCTGCCGCAGTCGCGACACCGGCGGCGGATCATGACGCCACCTCGAACGACCACGTGGCCACAGCGCGCCACGGGCCCCCGGGGACGCGCGGAGCCACCACGCGGGCGGACCAGCCGAGAGCGGCCTTCCGGGCAGTCCAGGCCAGGGCCTCGGAGGCGGTGGCGTGGGTCGTCTCGGCGTAGAGGCGCTGCACGGTGGGGTTGGCGGTGTTCTTCATGACGGTCCTCACAGGGAGATCCGGATCTCCGGGATTCCGACTGGCCGCAGGTCCCGAACGTAGATGCGGCGCCGATGCGGCGGATCGCCTGGGGTGAGTCCGGAGATGATCAAGTTCCAAGGGGCGGTGGCTGCTCCGGCAATCACGAGCTGGCGGAGCGCCTCGCGGGCCTGGAGATAGGCCTCGTACCACGAGGTCTGGTACGAGGTACCGGCAGCCAGAGGGGGCCCATCTCCCAGCCGGATGGACCACGCCCTGCACACCATCGGAGGGAGTTGTCGGCGGACTGGCCCGAAGGTTGCGTGGTTTTGGTGGCTGGCGGCGACCATGCCGCCTTCGGGGTGCTATCTTCGTGCCAGCGAGTTGACATAATATACATAGATGGACTCTACTATGACGAAAACTATGTGCATTCGCCTGTTTGATGGCGAACGAAGGTGAGGGTTCGTGGCCACCCGCCTGTGACCCTCGCTGATTCAGCCCCAGATTTCTGAGGTGCGTGCATGGCCAAAACCTCAGATTTCTGAGGTGCGCTACCTCCGTCTGCCCGCTCGAGGGGCTGGACGCGATGACGGTAACACGGCGGCATCCACAGCCGGAAGGGAAAAGAAAAGGGTCAGCCCACCACCCAGTGGAAGTAGTCGCCGCGGTCGTCCCGGCGGGCCAGGTCGAGGTCGCAGGCCAGACCGTAGACGGTCGCCTCGCCCTCGTGTCCGTCGTACAGCTTCGACTGCACGATGGACCACCCGCGAGGTACCGGTGTCTGCGTCTTGGTGGCCGAGCTCCAGTAGGCGGAGACCCCGGGGAGCTGGTAGAGCTGGAGGCCGGAGAGGGGGAGCCCGGGACCCACGTAGAGCCCGCAGGCGTACCCGCTCTCCCGCACCTCCCCGGCCCAGGCGTCGAGGTACAGCCGGCAGGCAGTGGCGTCCAGGGGCGTCCCCGGGTGCCCGTCTCCGTCCGCGTCATCCATCCGGCGCCCCTCGGCGTCGCACCAGAGGTGGCAGCCCTGCGGCAGCCCGAGGCCTCGAGCGGCCCGGACCATCGCCCGTCCCCGCTCGTGCCCGCCGGCGGAGCTGATGGTCGTGCCGCGGCCTGGTCCGAACTGGATCGGGACCACCGCGAAGCCGGTGGCGATGATGTCGGCTAGCTCGCGTCGGGAGAGGGACCAGCAGCCGCCGAAGTCTCCAGCCACGGAGGGCTCGTCCTCGACCTGGCCGTCAGGCCGGAGGTACCGGGCGACCCACCGGTACCCAGCCGCCCAGATCAGGCCCAGGACGGCAGGGGTGAGCGGCTGCACGGTGTCGAGTCCGAGGGTGCGGCTGGCGGTGGCGGTACGCATCACGCCCCTCCGGCCATCCGCACCGGCCGGCAGCCGTGCGGGTCGGTGTTCTCGCGGGCCGGGCACTCGCTCCAGCAGTGCTCTCGGTTGCGCTCGCACTCGCGGACCCCGACGAGGCCGTCGAGCCGAGTCTCGAGGCGGGCCAGGCGTCCCCCGAGAGTCCAGGCGACCCCCAGGACCGCCCCGAGCTGCACGACCGCGGTGCTGACGATGGCGATGATCACGGCCGGGTCCATGGTCCCCTCCTGTCGGTTGCGTCGTCAAGCAGCTCGGCGACGAGGTACGCCGCGAGGATGGCCCAGGCGACGAGACGCGCGGCCAGGTCCCAGAGCCGGCAGATCACGGCCGCGAGTCCTTCGGCCCGTGCGAGTCGACGAACGGCACGATCTCGTCTGCCGGGCCCGGGTCCGGGAGCTGCGCGGCGAGGGCGCGGAGCTTCCGCCGCTGGTCCTCGGTGAGCTCGTCCCGGTGGTCGGTGATCCAGTCGATGATCATCGTGATCAGGGCGTTCACGGCGTCACCATCCTCGGGCACAGGCCCAGCTCGATCGCCCCGCAGACCGCGCGCACCGCGGCAGCCACAGGGGGCGGCAGAAGGTGCCCCCAGAGCTCCAGAGCCCGCGCCAGAGCGCACGCCACGGGAGCCAGATAGGACGAGGCCGACGGCGAGACCTTGGCCTGGTAGGCCGAATCAACCGCAGCCACGCCAACGAGGAGGGCGGAGTTGATGGCCGGGCGCACGACCCGGGTCCACGACTCCCCGGCCTTCCGGCAGGGGTCGGCGCACGCGAGGTAGGCCGCCCGGTCGGTCGGGTGGTCCCGCTCGCACTGGATGACCTTGCCCTTGCAGGTGTCGGTCAGCGCCCGCTCTGCGAGCGCGGCGCCCTCGCGCACCGCCCCGAGGGAGCGGTACGCGGTGGTGTACTTGTTTCCGCACCCGGCGCAGAGCCCGGCGAGCACGACCGCGCAGAGCGCGACGAAGGCGAGCGCGACCGCGTCGCGGCGGACGGCGGTCACTTCGACCCCTGCGCGCCGAACAGCGACGGGAAGGCACTCGCGGTCGCGGCGAGGACGGCGCCCACGACCACGGCCCAGCGGGGCATCGGTCCACCGGAGGTGAGCGCGGCGGCCCACCCGAGTTGAAGCAGGGCGAGCGTGGCGGAGACGTAGCGGAGAGCGGTCATGGTCAATCCTCCTGCGCGAGGTAGCCTCGCGCGTCGTCGTCCTCTCCGCCATAGAGCACGGGAGGAAGGAAACGGCCTGCGGCCTGGTCGACTCGGGCGGAGATCCAGTCTCGCCAGAGCACGTCTGTGCTCGCGTAGGCGTCCCGGTACGTCCCGACGATGCGGCACCGGGCAGGCCTGGCGAGCTGCCAGCGGTAGAGGCGGCGAGGGCCCCGGATGGACCAGGTGCGCCATCCCGTCTCGCGCACCCCGAGCCGGTAGGCCTCGGCCATCACGCGGCCGGTGGGCGTCTGCAGGAGCATCGACACCTCGCGGCCCGTCGACCACTCGCGCACCTCGCCCCAGAGGTCACCGGGGCCGGTGTAGCGGGGCGTCGGCGGGCGGGCGGAGTCGCACTCGGCAAGCCAGTACGCCACCCGGATCGGATCTCGGGCGGCGACGGGAGGGAGCGACGGCTGCACCCCGGCGTCCTGGCCGAAGGCGAGGCCGGAAACGACCAGGGCGAGCAGAGCGAGTAGCAGAGCGGGTCTCATGGTCGATCCTCGATCTTCAGCGTCTGCACGGCGGCGCGGCAGGAAGTCGAACCGTATCCGTCGAGGTTGATCGTCGCCGGGGTCGCCGGGGTCCATGCTGCGTCTGGCGTCGCGTCCCACGTCGCCTGAACACCGTCTCTGGTCAGCACCTCGTAGATGCCTCCCGAGATCGCGGCGCTGGCATTCCAGCGGAGGATCAGTGAGTCCACCCCAGACTGGGTAAGGTTCGCCGTGCTGTCGATCGTCGGGGTAGCGTCACCGGTCCAGGTCATCCAGTGCGTGCCGTCTCCGCCGAAGCGCCCCGCGTCGGTCACACCGGCGACGTCGACGCAGGCGCCAGACTGCCAGTTGCCAGCGACGGTCATTTTGCCTTTGTCGCCGGAGTAGTAGACGGCAGGGGCGTTGTCGATGGCCCACGCGACAGTACCGGTCGAAACGACAGAGCCGGCCGGAGCGATGATGATTGAGCTTCCGTCAACTTGTGTAAGTGTCAATCCCCAGATTTCAGGTGATGCGAGGCCAAAAAACGCAAACGTGATCGACCCTGAGACATTAGATCTAAAGGCAGCTACTTCGGTCACGGCCGGGTGCCCGGTGAAAACCTCGGTCCAAACACCGTTGACGGTTGTGCAGTTGATAGACCATTCTCCGTACGCACCACCCACCGCACCGATTTTAGCGGTCCCAGAGGAACACTTGATCCAAAGTCTCAGGTAAAGCGAGGCCGAATCGGTATATCCGGACAGAGCCCTATAGACCACATTCGTGCAACAGTTTGCGCTCATGCTCGTCAGGTAGGAACTCGTTTTCGATCCGTCCGGGCTGGCCCCGTAATAGCAAGTGCCTGTGGCCGTGCCTGATTGCGTCCAGGCCGAAGGGCAGATCTGCGACGAGTAAAGCGCGCGGTTAGTTCGGGCAGGCATCACCGACCACGCCATGCCGAGAGTCGAATCCCATACGTGCGGGACCTTGCCTCCCGGGACGCACAGGGCAGTGGAGGCGCTCGACGCCATGCACCTCGCCGATCCCGTCTGCGTCCAGGCGATGTCAGCGGCGGAGACCATCGCGTCAGCCTGCGGGTCGAAACCCCAGAGCGAGCCGCAGTTGTCCGCCGGGACGGCCACTCCGGTCGTCACCTTGATCCGCGCGATCCCACCCGGCCAGCGTTTGCCGTCGGCTGCATCACCACCGACGGTCGCCGGTCCGGTGGTGGCCCAGCTCCCGGTGGTGGCCAAGTCCGGGCTGGCTGCCTGGTCCTCGGTCGTGCCGATGTAGATCTTCCCGGCGTTCGAGCTGCGGCCGTCGAGCACCCAGGTCACGCACCGCCACGCACCATCGTCCCAAGTGTTCGCGGTCTTCACGGTCTTCGTGGTGCCGCTCGAGTTTTCGACGGTCATGTAGAACTTCCCGTCGGTAGCGAGCCCGACCTCGAATCCAGTCGAATCGGCCGTCGCGCGGTGGCTGTAGAGCACCCGAGCGGTGGCCTGTCGGTACACGGGCAGGATGATTGCCGAGACGCTGACGATGTTCGTGGCGCTCTGCGTCTGCGCGGCGAGCTTCCATGATCCGGTCGTCGATGCCATCCCGTCGGTGTGCGTCGAGAGCTCGGAGGAGAAGTCCACCCACCCGGTAGCATCGGCGACCGGGAGCCCGGTGAAGACGCCCGTGCGCGGCGTCCCGGTGGCGCCGAGGGTCCAGGCCCCGGAGGAGTCGGCGAGCTGCGTAGCACCGGCGGTCTCCTGGGCGAGCCAGCAGTGATCGGAGCCTGAACACCAGGACGACCGGATCGGCAGGCGCCCGATGTCCCGCGGGGCGTAGAGCCAGAGGAGGGTCTGTGCTGGGGTGGCGGCCGACCCCCTTGATGGCGGGTAGGCGTCGTCCGACCCGCCCCAGATGACCACCGCCGCCGTGACCGTCGCGAGCAGTGCGGCCGAACCGGCGGCCCACGCCCGCTGACGCCTCGTGCCCCATCCCGAAATGGGCATCAGCGCCCCCGCCGGACCTGCTCACAGGAGAACAGGTACAGGTCCACCGAGATCGGCGCCCCGGAGTAGGTGATCGCGAACAGGTAGACGCGGGTGGCCCCGCCGACACCCTGTGGGACCGACAGGCCTCCGGCGTCCGAGGTCACGCCCGCGTGGGGGTACAGGGCGATCTTGGCCCCGG
>JALORE010000501.1 GCA_025459125.1 Planctomycetota bacterium
GCGCAACGGCAAACGGTAGTCCTCGAGAATCAGCTGCAGCAACTGGGGCGAGATAGTCACCATGTGCGCCCAACGGCCTCGAGCTATGCTGCCCGGCGGATGCGGGCAGACTTCCCTTCATTCTCGCGCAGGTCGGCAGGCCAGGCACACTACACTATGCTGCAGCCCGCCGGGTCAGCATCAGCGAGTTGTTAGCCCGCCCAGACAACGGCTAGTCGGACTAGTGGCCCGGTGGCCGAAAGTCGACCTTGGTCTTCACCACCTGGTCCATTTCCTCGGGCGTCAGTAGCGCAACAGCGCGAATACTGAAGGTCCCGCTTGCATTGCCGGCCAGGGTGACTGCGGTGGAAGTGACATTGCCCGGCAGATTGACGATGATGTAGAAGTCTTGCTCCCCGTTGGAGTAGTAGAAGGACTCCAGCGATCCGCCGACGCTCTCGAGCGCTTGCTTGGCAACGCCGATTCGGACGGAACCACCCTCGCTCAGTAGCCCTCTATAGCCTTCCGGCGTGTACGATCCATAGAAGAGGTACTTCTGCATGCAACGCATCCCTTCTGCGGAGGATTGAGCGGCTGATCACCATGCGGGCATCACGCCTTGCGGGCGGGCTAACGGATGGGAGCTAAGCCGCTCGGCGGCCCGGGCGACGGTTCGCCGGCCTTGACCCCCATGACTGGCTGCTATCCGCTCGCCGACTCGGCGAGTCAGGCCAGACATCCCCCACTCGAGCACACGACGGCAGGCACAGCTCCTGTCAACGTCCCGGGTGCCAGCCGAGTCGGCTTCAGCGATTTGTTGGGCAGCCCCGTGCGCGCACTCAGCCCACCATGAAGTCATACCCGTTGAGAACGTTCCACCAGACGGCGGCGAACGACAGGGCCAGGACCAGATGGAGGAGAACAAGGCGCCAGAGGCGAAAGGTGCGGGCAGTCAACACCCGGATCGCAAGGACAAGGATCGCGGGATAGACGAGCATCATGAGAACAGAACCAAGAGCGGGCGCACGGCCGCCAAGGAGGACAGACAGAATCACTCCCAAGAACGCGAGGGGCCAAGCAGTTGCCCCCATTGCCTGCCACAGAAGAGTAGCCCCCAACTCGGAGATCGTGTACATGCGGAACGGTGGCAGGGCCAAAGGCAAGAGCGCACAAGAGACAATCACATTGACGAGCAGCGAGATGCCGATTACGAGGAGACGCCTGCGATCCATGGCGACAGGATAGCTGAACCTAGGCTTGCAGGCACCATCGTGGGACCATCAATAGCTCTCAGCAGGGGCTGCCCAACGCATGGGAGCTAAGCCGCTCGGCGGCTCGGGCGACGGAACGCCGGCCTTGGCCCCCACGACTGGCTGTTATCCGCTCGCCGACTCGGCGAGTCAGGCCAGACATTCCATACTCTGGCACACGAATGCAGCCGGGACATCAATCAACGTCTCGGCCGCCAGCCGAGTCGGCTTCAGCGATTTGTTCGGCGGCGCAGAAGATGGTCAGGGGAGGTGCTCGAGATCGTCCAAATCCTTGTGCCGGCCCGCGGCCTTCTTGTTCGCCTTCAGGTCAGGGAGGCTCATGATGCTCACGGGGACACCATCTAGCTCGACCTGGATCCGGTTGGCGTAGCAGTCGTGGAAGTCGACACCGGAGAGCGTCGTGGCCACCTCGATCCGGATAGGTGGCACCCCCATCCGAACAATCGTGTCCCTCGTGAGGAACAACTCGCGGCTGAGCTCAGGCACGTCGAAACCGAAGAGCCTCAGCGCACCTACCATCCGATCGGCGTTGTCTGGGTTGGTGGCGATCCAGACGTCCAGATCCTGTGTGGCGCGCGGGTAACCGTGGTACCCCACGGCGTATCCGCCGATCAGCAGGTACTCGACACCGCTATCGGCGAGCAGTCTCAAGAACTCTCTGAAGTCGGAGGGTAGCTCGACGTCCATAGTTCATCCGGCGAAGGCGTTCCACATGCAAGAGACGGCTGGCTTCCGGCTGGGAGCGCCAGAAGGCTACGTCATCGACATCTCCGAATCCGCTGCGGACTTGGAGCGCGGACCTGTCGAGCTTGGTGAACCCGTCGTAGGGCTTCATCACGATCCCATTCTACTTGACCTTGGCCCAATGGCAACCCAGTTGCGACGCCGAACGGCCTCGAGCTATGCTGCCCGGCGGCTCAGGCTCACGCCCTTCATTCTAGGACAACCTGGCGGGCAGCGCACCACAACGTTGCCGCCCACCAGCCGGGTCAGCATCAGCGAGTTGTTGGGCGGCGGGCTCTTTCCCGCGGAGCAGTGGCCACAGGCGAGTCAATTCCGGATGCTCATCGGCCGATTTGCCCGGCCAATGCGGGCAGGGGATCCTAGAACTTGCGGACTCGAGCCGATCGGCGATAATCGGCCTGACGATCAGCGTGATTGTCACTCGCGTAGTGACAAGGGTGCCCGTCTCTGGATTGCATGCGCGGCTGCTCCGGCCGGATTGACAAGGAGGCCTAATCATGAAGGAAGGGACCTGGGTTCTGACGCTAGTGGCGCTTGGGCTATGCGCCTGTGCTCCGTCCGGCGGAAGCGTCGACCTGGCGCCGCCTTATGTAACCGACGTTTCCGAACCAGCCCCCACGGAGGCGGTCGCTGCCAAGTCCCAGGCAGCACTTATGGGCGAGTGGCGCCCTGCGTATGAACAGGCGTGGTTGCTGGACGCCATTTGCTTCCAGGTGTGGGAAACGAATGTCGATCACAAGAATGGCGACATCGACCTCGATCGTGCGCGCGTGGAATTGCAGGCGGAAGCGCAG
>JALORE010000502.1 GCA_025459125.1 Planctomycetota bacterium
GGACCCCAATCGCGATACCGCGCGATGGGGAACCCTTTCGGAGCTTGGCGATGGCGGGCTTGCTGTGCGCACGACCATCGCCAAGGCCTTCGGCCTTGACGATGCCACCCAGTGGACGCATTCTCCACATCCATCTTCAGGACGTTGCGGTTACCCTATCGAAGCCCCGGACGGCCCTTGCGGAACCGGCCTTGCCCGGGTAGGCTGCAGGCAGCTTCCGGCCGACAAGGGCCGGACAGAAGCAAAGAACATCGTCAGGCGGCAGCGATTGTGCCGCTCGTGACGGCAACCGTCGGACGTCTTGCAAGACGAGCTGCGCAACCGACAGGCGCGTGCCGATTGATGCAGGAGGTGTCATCATGATGAACAGGCTCAACTATTGGCATTCGATGATTCTCAGTATCGCCGCCTTTGGCGCCGGCGGGACATCGTACCTGGCCGACGCGCACGGCGCCGAGGTTGCGACAGCCAAGAAGAAGATCGTCCTCATCCCCGGCCGGCAGAGCCATGGCTGGACCGGCCACGCCTATACCGCGGACTGCAAGCTGCTCGCCTCGATCCTCAATCAGAACGTGCCGACAGTCGAAGCCGTGGTCCTCGAAGGCGGCTGGCCGGCACGGGCGAGTGATTATTCGCCCCTCCACGGTGCGGCGGCCATCGTGATCGCCTGCGACGGCAACAGCCTGCTCGGCCCCGTCGCCAACTGGAAGATGCTCGACGAGATGGCGAAAAAAGGGGTGGGGATCGCCTTCCTGCACTACGCACTCGACCCGGGCAAGGAGTTCGGTCAATACCTGCTCGGCGGGATCGGCGGCTATTACGAGCAGTTCTGGTCCGTGAACCCCTCCTGGCTGGCCGAGTTCAAGACCCTGCCCAGTCACCCCATCACCCGGGGCGTCAAGCCATTCCAGGTCTCCGATGAATGGTACTACCACATGCGGTTCGTCGACAACATGACCGGCGTGACGCCGATCCTGTCGGCGGTCCCGCCCGACCGCACCCGCCAGGGCAAAGACGGTCCGCACAGCGGCAACCCTGAAGTCCGCGCCCGCCGGGGCCTGGCGGAGCACGTCGCCTGGGCCTACGAGCGCCCGAACGGCGGTCGCGGTTTCGGCTGCACCGGCGGCCACACCCACTGGGTCTACGCCCAAAACGACTTTCGCAAGCTGATCCTCAACGCGTTGTGCTGGATCGCCGGCGTCGAAGTCCCGCCCGACGGCGTCGCCACCCCCACGCCCACCGCCGAGCAGATGGAGACGAATCTTCAGGGCGAGCGCCCGCGCGAGTGGACCACGGAGCGCATCCGCCAAACCATCGAGCAACTGAACCGGCGGTGATACTCGTCGCGCATACCTCGGTGGCCCGCGGCCGCACGGCCCAGCGGCCCATAATGTTGACGCGTTATCGGCTGTGACGCCGCAAGGCGTTGTCCTGCATACTCTGACGAGCACACTACGAACGGCCGGCGGATGGATGGTTAACCCGGCGCGCGATCCAGCCGATAATCAGGACAGGGACGACCGTCCTCGAACACTGGAACAAGGGAATGGTGGAGTAATGGGGAGCGACCATCGCACGCCTTCCCCAACATTCCAATGTTCCAGTATTCCATTCTTCTTGGAGGAGACCTGCTCATGCAGACGACGATACGGGAACACGACGCTCTGTTGACCGAGACCAAGAAGTGCCCGTTCTGCGCGGAGCAGATCCAGGCGGAGGCGATCAAATGCCGCTACTGCGGCGAGTTCCTCGTCGAGGGGCCTGTCCAAGTCGTGGGCCGGCCGACCCCCCGCCCCACGTCCCCGGGGCCTCGTCCCACCCCGTGGTATTTCTCCGGCTCCGTCGTCCTGGTCGCCCTGCTGAGCGCGGGTCCCCTCGCCCTGCCGCTGGTCTGGCTGAACCCGCGCTACAAGGGAATCACCAAACTCCTGATCACCTCGGTCGTGCTCGTGCTGACCTATGTTCTCTACCACCTCCTGACGGACACGTACCGCAGCCTCACCACACAACTGCAAGCCCTGGGTCTGGGCTGACGGTTTGTCGTTCCGCCGCAAGGCATTGTCTTGTATACTCTCACGGCCTGTAGGCTCTTACGGGTGGGGACGAATGATGATTCACCCCTACGACGAACCGTGGAACATCCACCGATGAGGAGTCCTGACGTATGAAACCAGTACGGGTCGCGGTCACCATTCTGTTCGCCGTTCTTCTGGCATCCTCCCTGGCGTCGGCCGAGCCTTGGCCCGCGTGGCGCGGGCCGCGCGGCGATGGGACGTGTCTGGAGCAGAATGTACCCACGAATTGGGACCCGGCGGGCGCCCTCTGGAAGACTGCGCTGCCCGGCCACGGGCATGCGTCGGCCATCGTCTGGGGCGACCGCGTCTGCACCGCCACGGGACTGCCTGAGACACAAGAGCGCGTGCTCCTGTGCCTCGATCGCAACAGCGGCAAGATCCTCTGGCAAAAGACCGTCGCCAGGGGCCCGCTGGAGAAGCTCAATAAGGAGAACAGCCACGCCTCCGGCACGCCGGTCACCGACGGCGCGCGGGTCTACGTCGCGTTCCGCGTGGGGGATGACATCTTCGTCGCCGCCCACGACCTCGCGACCGGCAATCAACTCTGGCTGGTCCGGCCGGGCACCCACACCGGCGAGTGGGGTTTCAGCAATGAGTGCATCCTCTATAAGGACAAGGTCATTCTGGACGGCGACAGCAAGGGCGATTCCTTCCTGGTCGCGCTGAGCCGCGACGATGGACGGCAGCTCTGGCGCGTGAGCCGTACCAACAA
>JALORE010000042.1 GCA_025459125.1 Planctomycetota bacterium
GGTGGTGCCCGTCGAGATGTTCGACTGACTCACCGCCTTCGGGTTCGGGTGCGTGACCATCGCGATCTTGCCGGCCTTGTCCTCGATCGCGGCGTACAGCGGGAGGATCGCGTTCTGGGTCGTATTGATGACCTTCCAGGTCGTGAAAGCGCCATCCGGCACGACGTTGCCCGTCGTGCTGACGCTGTCGAACGTCATCGTCCGTTCCTGGTTCACCTGGTGGGACGTGGCGCACAGCCCGATGAAGACGGGGTCCTTCATGACGATCGTCTGCGGCGTCCCGAACACGGTCCAGGTTTGGCCGTCCGGGGAGATCGAGCCGGAGAAGACATCGCCCTTGCGCTCGATCTTCACCCAATACGGCGGCTTCAGAGCGGGAGCGACGCCGTTGTCGCCCGTGGAGGCCAAGTCGGCAACCAGCCGCCGCTGGAAGCTGTAGCCGTTGCCGGCAGCTCCATCGGTGTTGGCGCTGAGGTCCATCGAGGCATGGGTGGAGCCGGCCGTGAGGTTTTCGCGAATCATGACACCGGCCTTGGCCCACGTATTGGTGCCCGGTCCGATGTTGGTGACCCGCGCGACCATCGCGCCGTCGCCCTGGAGAGACTTGTAGACGTAGGTGAACTGATCGGCATTGCCCCAGATGTCGGTGCCGGCGCCGACCACCGTATACGTCCCGGTCGCGGCGTCATAGGCAGAGCTGCCTTGAGCGGCCGCCTGGCCCTGGAACCGCAACGCCAGGTCCTTCACGCTGCCGGCCGTCAGATCGGCAGGCACATCATACGCCACCTGCGAGACGAAGAGGTCATCTCATCGACTTTCCAGTAGTAGGTCGTGTTGAAGGCGAGCGGCTGGGCCGGTACGAACTTGGCCTCGGCCGTCGGAGCCTGGGTGACCGATGCGTCACCGGCCGTGACCTTGGCCTTGTCGGTGCCGAAGAATACGGTGTGCACGAGGGCCTTCGGGCCGGGGATCCAGCTCAGGACCGCGGTCTGCGGCACCTCGACGGCGCCGTTCCGCGGACTGCCGGAAATCGCGCACTGCGGAATCCCCAGGGCGCCCTGCCAAATGATCTGCTTGGAGATGCCCGGGCCGGACCAACGCAGCCGTGCGGCCGCGCCGCTGGTGGCCTCGAAGTACTCCAGCACGAGGATGTACGTGTCACCGGCCACGAGATCCAGGTCGGCGCTGGCGAACTCGGCCTCACCGCCGGTTGCCCACCGGCCGGCCACTTCCACGCCATTGAGGAAGATGCGTCCGCCGTCGTCCGTCGACTCGATCAGCTTGTACTTGCCGCTGACCGGGACATTCAACTGGGCCGTGTACCGGGCGGCGAAGTAATCCGTGTTGATCGCCGCATCCGGCGAGTTCGTGCCCTTCACGGTGCCGTTGGGCCAACTGACGTTGACGTTGGGTACCGTCGTGACTACGGCCGCCGGGCCCAGGATGTCGAAATTGTAGAGCGACAGGTTGATATCGTTCCAGTACTCGGCCACGGCGCCGCCCGTCGGATCGATGGTCGCGAAGCTCCAGACCGGGCCGGGGGATACCTTGCCCGTGCTGTCCACTTCATCCACGCGCCAATAGTAAGCCGTGTTGGCCGTCAGACCGCTCGTCTTGAAGACCAGCTCCGCCTGGGTGGCCACGAGCACGCTTGCGTCACCGGCGGTGACGAGGGCCTTGTCCGTGCCCAGGAATACTTTGTGCTGCATCGCACCCTGACCGCCGACCCACTTGAGCTCGACGTCGAGGGGACGTCCCATCATGCCGTCCGGCGGGTCGGGGTTGTGCGCTTCCATGGGCTGCACGGTGAACGACCAGACATCGCCGGTGGTCTTGCCGCCGGTGGCGTCGACTTCGTCCACGCGCCAATAGTACTTGGCGCCGGGCGTCAGGCCCATGATGTGGAAGTACATGTTCGTGGGCCAGGGCCCCATGAACTCGGCCGCGCCCGGCGTCGGGTTCGTGCCGCAGTACACCTCATGCATGACGGCGGCCAGGCCGGCAGTCCACTGGAACAGCGGGCTGGTCACTTCCGTCTTGCCGTTGGCGGGGTCCGGGTTCTTGGCCTTGTTCACCGCGTCGGTGGTCGGGAACGCCGCAAAGTACTGACCGGCAATGACCACGGTCGTCTCGCCGATGACCGGACCGGCCCAGCCGACGGACAGGTTGTCCCCGCCGGTGCCTTCCTTGTGCCGCGCCTCGATGTAATAGGCCTGGCCGGCCTTCAGGCTCTTGGCGGCCGACTTCTGGCCGGCTTCCTTGGTCCACTGGTTGGCGTTGGTATAGGTCGCCACCGCGGCGATCTTGACCGCCTTGGCCGCCGTGCTGTCGGTGCTCAGCCACAGCTCGCCGGCATCGTCGCTGGCGATCCAGAACGTGTAGTCGCCATCCGCCGGCGGGACCAGGTATCCGTGGGCCCGGGTACCGTAGTTGTCGCCCCGCGCCGCTTTGCCCTCGAATGAGGTACGCCACTCAAAAGACGTGGGATTATTCGGGTAGCCGGCCGCACCGGTCAGGTTGGTGACGGCGGTACCGGTGACGTTGTCCCAGTACTCGAACAGGACTTGGCCCTGCCCGACTTGGGCGCCTGCACTGCCGGCGACGACCAGCGTCAAGCCGAGGGCAGCCAGGCACAAGAACTTCTTAGACATAAAGTCCTCCTTACCTAAAAGACTCCGCTGCTGGGTTCCCCACGCGGACTGCTGCGTCGGGTCCCGTGCTCTTGGTTACACACCAACGAGCCGCCTCTCCGCTCCAGGCCCCATGAAAATCCGCCTCCCGGCCGCTCGCGGCCGGGACACGCGGGCCCTGCAATGTATCATACAGCTTCCCTTGCGATCAGATCCGCCTCCACCGCCGCAACCAGAAAGACCGGATGCGTTACCAGACGGTGGAATGACAAGCAGTACCTCCTTTCTCCTAGCTCAACAAGCGATTACCAGAAGCAGTGGAATGGATCTGATACGCAACAGGAACTGCGTGCTACTCCGTTCCTGATCTCACACACCGCGCTCAGTCAGGCTCTCCGTTCTCTCCTCCACAGTCGAACACTGAATCGACTCGTGGCGTGAAACGGAGCCAGCGAGCCGCGCCGTTGCCCAAGCAGGTCAGGTCGAGGACCAAACATAATAATTTATACCCCGCTTATCCTAGGGACGCAACTCTATTTTGCCGAGCCATCGTACATTCTTATTTTATCGTCACAGGAGACCTATAGGCATAATAGATTGCCCGAATTCCCCCTTTTTGGTCTCATAACTACCCCAAATACCCCTTTTTGACATTTCGTCCGCTCGCCTCAGGCGGATTCCCCCGCGATTTCTGGCTTTTGGGCCAGGTAGGCTGCGATATGGGGCAAGAGCCGCATTTTCAGGGCCTCTGCTGGGGTCATCCAGCCGGTCCAGATGATTTCCCAGCCCGATGGATACAGCGGCAGGGATGTCGGGGCACTAGTCTCCGGCGCCACGGTCTCCCAGATGTCCACCGTGTCCTGGCGGGACTCGAAGAGAATCGTGCCGCTCCAGGCCAGCCGCAGCGCGCAGCCGGACAGATCGAGGCCCAGTTCCTCCCGCAGCTCCCGCCGGGCCGCCTGCTCCGAACTCTCGTGCCGCTGGACGAATCCCCCGGGCAGCGAATAGCAGTGCCGATAGCTGGTGCGGACCAGGAGCACTTTGCCCTTACGCCACAGGGCGACCCCGGCCCCGTGGGTCGCCGGCCGGCGCACCAGCCACCACGCCCGCAGGCCGAGATAAGCCAGCCGATAGCCCAGGCGGACGATGCGATCTACCCGTTGGCCCATCCCATCTCCCGTCGGCAGTACTGGTAACCGGGGTTCCCCTCGCGAGACCCCCTCGATCGGGCGCTTCCTGTCTGCCATGCCCCGGTTGGCAGCGTGCCCGTAAGGGTATATAAGATAACGCGTTACAGCGTCACTACCAACGGCCTCTCAGCCTTGGTTCAATTCCCGGCAACACGCCTGGGTGGCATCGCCAAGCGCAGCCTCACGATGGCGGCTTTCCGGATGCGTACGACCATCAAGGGGCCCCGCAAGGCCTTCGGCCTTGACGATGCCACCCTGCTTGGGGCGTCGCGGTGATACCCCGGTGAGAAGCGAATTGGACCAGGCCACTTACTCCGGCGTGGCTCACTGGAAAAGCTGCGGCGCAAACTCGTCCAGGTAGTGGCGCCAGTTGATCCAGGTGTGCGCCCCGTCCGTCTCCTTGTACACCACCTCGAAGCCATGCTTCTGGAGCATCTCGACCGTGGCCCGGGAGGTGGCGACGAGGAAATCGTCTTTGCCGGTCGCAAACCACACCAGCTTGAGTCCTTTCTTCAACTCCGGGTTGTCCAGGATCTCCTGGTGCTGTTGTTCCCAGCTTGGACCGGCGCCGGCAGCCGGGGTCCCGCCCCGACCCTGGCCGGTGATGCCGAAGATCCCCGAGCTGAAGATGCCCAGATAGGCGAACTTGTCCAGGTTGGGAACGCCGATATTCAGCGTGTGGCTGCCGCCCATGGACAGGCCGGCGATCGCCCGGTGCTCGCGGTCGGTGTAGACGCGATAGTGCTTCTGGACATAGGGCATGATGTCGTTCAGGAAATCGGGGATGAACTCATCCCGCGGCGGCCGGGACGAGCCGCTCCCCGGCGCACGGAAGCCGAACGCGCCGGTGTGCCCGGCCGGCATGACGACCACCATCGGCCTGGCCTTGCCCGCCGCGATCAGGTTGTCCAGGATAAACCCGGCCCGGCCGACTGAAGTCCACGAATCGTCGCAATCAGAGGCCCCGTGCAGCAGGTAGAAGACCGGGTACTTGTCCGTGCCCGACTCATAGCCCGACGGCGTGTACACGTGCATCCGCCGGAACCGCTGGAGCGAGCTGGAGTAATAAGTGACCTCCGCGACGGCGCCGTGTGGTACGCTCCGCGTATCCATGAACTCGGCCCCGGGGACATAGACGAGACTCCAGACGTTGGCGTTGGATTCACTGACCGACGGATTGCGCGGATCGATGACCGACACGCCGTCGACGTTGAAATGGTAGCGATACGCGCCCGCCTCGAGGGGACCCAACGTCACCGTCCAGACTCCCTCGGCGTTCTTGCTCATCTCGGCGCCCTGGCCGTTCCCCGGGATATCACTGCCCGTGAGGCGTACGGCCTGCGCCCGGGGCGCGAGAATGCGGAACATGACGTGCCGGTCCGCCGCGACCTCCGGCGAGACCACCTGTGGTCCCTGCGGACCGCGGCCCCGCGGGGCCTCCCCGGCCGGCCGTGTCGGCGCCGCCGCGCCTTGAACCAGGGTCGCGGTCAGAGCGACCGCCAGCAGGAATGGGATCATCGTGCGGGTCTTCATCGTTCTTCTCCTTTCCATGACGGTGTTGTCATGCTTTCCATGCCGAGACAACAGCCGTCGAGCCTACCGCCGCCGGCGCCGCCGAGCAAGCACAATGCGCTTCTTCCCCCGGCCGTCGCCCATGGACCTGGCAATGGCCTCTCCAGAATTATTTTTACCCGGGTGCTATTGACTCTTAATTTTACCCGGATATAATCTTGGTCCTTGGAACCTACGAAGAAGTACACTGCATTTGTTGGCGAGCGGTTCGTGGCGTCCGGGTCTCTGGGAGAGTTGCTCCCGGAACTCAAGGTGGCCTTTGACCGCGATCGCAGCACCCCATTTCTGATCTTTGATGACGAGACGGGAGCGCAGGTCGATTTCGATCTGCACGGGACCGTCGCGGAAGTCCTGGCGCGGCACACTCCGAATCCGCCGCAGCCCGGCCCGGGCCGGCCGCGCTTGGGGGTGATCTCTCGCGAAGTCACTCTCCTGCCGCGCCATTGGGAGTGGCTCGGACGCCAGCCGAACGGAGCTTCCGCGACGCTCCGTCGGCTGATTGACGAAGCTCGGAAACGCGAGCCCGAAAAGCTGCGCCGCCAGCAAGCCCTGCAGGCGACCGAGCGTTTCCTCTTCGCCATGGCCGGCAATTTTCCCGGCTACGAGGAGGCTTCCCGTGCTCTCTTCCAGGGCGATGACCAGCGGTTCGCGGACCTGATCTCCGCTTGGCCCCCAGATGTGTGTCACTACGCCCTGCGGCTGGTGCAAGGCGGCTGACCCGGCAACCGTGGGCGACGCAGGATCAAGCTCAGGGATATTGCTGGTGCAGGCCGGCGCACGAATGGAATCGAACCGACGATGAACTGAAGCGACAAAGGGGTTAGGGAGGAGGCGAGGAGGGCAGGCTCTGGACGCAGGTATTCACGCCGGAGCATGGCATTGGGACACCTGCATCCAAAGCCTGAGCCGTCTTCCATTCCTGGAAAAGAGGTAGGCTATATTCTGCAACACCGGGAGAAATGCGTTTGTACGGCTTGACGCCGCGACCGATGACGCTATTCTGATATACGGTCCAGGGTCAAGGAGGAGCCGGAGGCGCTGCTCGCCGTGGCTAGCTCCTGATACCCGAGGGGATGTTCGGGTGAGGATTGTGCCCTGCCCATCAAGGAGGAGTGTATATCCAAGGAAGTACACGCGCGGAGTTGGGCGTCCTGTGCAGGACGCGAACTCCGGGCGCTTGTGGTCGGCGTGCTCTGCGCCGACTCACGGGACTCTGTCGGACGAATCTCCGGCGGACAAGGTGGGGAGATGATCGAGCGCGGGCACCAACGCTGTAAACGTCGCAGGTCTGATCCCAAGGGAGGCAGTGGATTCCACGGGCTTGCCGTGCGGGCCAGCAAACAAAGCCTCGCAGCCGCTATCCGTGTGTTCGCACGCGGTCCTCCGTGGGCTGAGTCATGTCCTCTGCGGGCCGCGCATGGCCCATGAAACCGACCGAGCGGCACGTCTTGTGACAGGGGTACCTGCGATGAGTAATCGCCTCAGAGGGTGTGCCGGTTTCCGGTCGTAAACGCTGACTGCAATACCAGAGGAGGCAAGGGGATGAAGAGTTTGGGAGTTTGCACAGCGGCATTGTTGCTGCTGGCGGGTGCCGCACCGGCCCCCGCAGACACACTTATGACGTTTGAAGAGTTTCTCGGCAATGACGGCATGCCGCTGTCGACGTACTACAGCGGCATTCTGTTTCAGGCGGCCAGTTCCGGCCAGGATTGGATCGCCTCGGATGTGACGACGGGCGGGTACAATGCGTCGTCGTGGCCGAGTGGACAGCAGTGGGGCGGTGGCGAGTACTGGTTGTACGATTACGTCGCGGCCTGGACGGGCGTCCTGGGCGACAATGGCAAGGTGAGTTTCAACAACGCGGACGCCACCTTCGTCGAGTTGGGCTACGGCGCAAGCAGTCCCCTCTATCTTGAGGCCTACAATTCTACGGGGACTCTCCTGGATTCGGCCAGCGGGCCGGCCAATTTGCGTTATGTGAACCTGAACGCGAGCGGTCCGGGAACTCTGCGCGTGGACGCACCCAGCGGCCAGTACATCAGCTACGTACTCATCCACGATTCCGGTAACTTCTGGGAGGTTGATAACATCCGAACCGACGCCACCGGAATCACGACAACTATTCCTGCTCCCGGGGCACTTCTGCTCGGCGGCCTGGGCGTGGGCCTGGTGAAGTGGCTACGGGCCAGGAGGACACTGGCGTAGCCCCCAAGGACCTCCGGGTTCTTGCGGTTTCTCCACGACGGGGGCCAGGGCTGGGACGCACCCACGCGGCCCTGGCTCCCGCGTCGGCTTGTCTGGAGCAAGCAGGCAGAATTCTGCTCTCAGGGCGACAAGTGCGCGCCGTTCCACGGATTGACTCGACGGGCGGAGGTGCAGTTGCTGGCCGATCTGGATGGCGATGCCGCAGCCCAGTCCACGGCGGATGTGATCCTCAGTCGGGAACCGGAACATGCCGGGGCCGCCTTCGTCCGGGGCCGCCATCTCCTGGCCCAGGATGATGCCGCGGGCCTACCGTGGCTCGATCGGGCCATGCAGCGCAACCCGCGCTTCACCGAGCCGTGTGTGGCACTGATCCAGGCGTACCATGCCCGCGCGGGGTCGCCCGCACGGGCCCGCCAATCGGAGCGGCACCTGGATGAGTATCAGCCGCAGATGGCGCTTGCGGCCAGGGAGCGAGCCGTCGTCACCGCGAAGGATTGTTTCGTATCCCCGGACCTTTGCGAGAGCGCCAGGACCGAACTGTCCAAGGTCTTTGCCGCGGAGCCCGACATCACGCGAGTATGGGTGACGCGCAAGGTCGTGATGGCCCTGCCTGACGAACCTATGTATGTTATTGCGCTGGAAACACGCAACTCCTGGTGGAAGTTCCGCCGCCAGCAGGCCAGCCAGCTCCTCGTCCGCCGTGTGCTGGATCGTGTTGAGCTCTCAGGATACGTCTACGTATTCACGATCGGGGGGAATCTGAAGTCGTTGCGCAAGAAGATCGCCGGGATGCCTGAGTCGTTGGTCTTTGCACGGCCGAAGTAGAGCCCTGGTTGGACCGGGCCTTCCCAGCCCGAGGGGCCCGCGCTTGCCATAGTGCCTGACGCGGGAATTCTCCGGAATTCCCGTCTCGTGGCGACAATCTCCTCACACTTGGGCGGCGGCCGGCGGGGGGTCGGGGATCTCGGCGGCGTTGATATCTCCCTGCCATAGGTACTTCCGCGTCTCGCGGACCACGACGGGCGAGAGCACGAGGAGAGAAACCACGTTTGGAAGGGCCATGAGAGCATTCGCGATATCGGCGAAGGACCACACAGCCCGCGGAATCGACAGCGAACCTACCATGACGGCCGCGACCCAGAGCCACCGGTAGGGCTGGGTGGCGCGCGGACCGAGCAGGTACTCCGCGGCTTTCTCGCCATAGTACGACCAGCCGAGGATGGTGGAAAAGACGAAGGTCAGGAGGCTCACGGTCAGGATGATCGACCCGACATACGCGATGTCTTCGAACGCCGCGTGTGTCAGCGCCGCTCCGTCATGTCCCTGCATCCACTGGCCGGAATTGACGATGACCAGGCCCGTCATGGCACAAACCACGACCGTGTCCCAGAATGTGCCGGTCGAAGACACGAGGGCCTGGCGCACGGGGTTCTTCGTCTGGGCGGCGGCCGCGACGATGGGCGCGCTGCCGAGCCCCGACTCGTTGCTGAAGAGCCCCCGGGCGATCCCGTACCGCGCCGCCTCCATGATGGTGGCCCCGAGAAATCCCCCGGCGGCCGCCTGCCCGGTGAACGCACTGGCGACAATCAGGCGGATGGTCTCGGGAATCGTCTCGTAACGCAGGACCAGCAAAATGATCGCACCGATAACGAAAAAGATGGCCATGAACGGCACGAGCCGCTCGCACCAGGCGGCGATGGATTTGATGCCGCCGAGAATCACCACGGCCGTGAGCACCGTCATGATGACCCCGGTGATTCCCTGGATCGTGACCCCGGCGATGCTGCCCTGCGGCACGCCGAAGGTCGCGCGGACCATGCTGGACACCGAGTTTGCCTGGACCATGTTGCCGATGCCGAAGGCGGCAACGGTCGTGAGAAACGCGAAGACGAGCCCAAGCCAGCGGCACTTCATCCCGCGTTCGAGCACGTACATCGGGCCGCCCGCCATGGCTCCGGATTTCGTCGTGACGCGGTATTTGACCGAGAGCACGGCCTCCGCGTACTTGGTCGCGATGCCGAAGACGCCGGTGAGCCACAGCCACAGGACCGCGCCGGGCCCGCCCGCGGCGATGGCGGTCGCGACCCCGACGATATTGCCCGTGCCGATCGTCGCTGCCAGCGCTGTCGTCAGGGCGCCGAACTGGCTGATGTCGCCCCGGCCCTCGCCCGTACGTGTCACGGAGAGCCGGATCGCCTTGCCGAGGTGAACCTGAATGAACCGCAGCCGGATCGTGAGGTAGATATGAGTTCCGAGCAGCAGGATGAGCAGGGGCGGGCCCCAGACGAAGTCGCTCACAGTCTTGAGGATCCGATCCAGTTGCTCCATGCCACCGTCCCCTTCCTGAGATTCCCGGAGGTCGAACACCCAGCCGGAATATCCTACCAGATCACAGTGCTCCGTCAATCCTCTGGTGCGATCCGCTCCGAGTCCCGCCCGCAGGTGCTCTTGACTTGCCCGCGCCAGGAGGCAAGGGTAGACTGCACCGCATGACCAGAGTCCCTCTCACAGAACTGAACGAGCGCCTGCAGCGGTTCCGCGCCGGCATGGACGCCCAGAATCCGGATTGGGAACTGGGCGCGATCTTTGGGCGGGTCAACCAATACTACTTCACCGGCACCATGCAGGAGGGCGTGCTGCTGATTCCCCGTGACCGCCCGGGCGTGTTCTGCGTGCGCCGCAGCTTCGAGCGGGCCGGCGCGGAATCGCTCTTCCCGGAGATCCGGCCCATGAAGGGCTTTCGCGACGCAGTGCCGCTCGTGCCGGCCACCCGCCGTGCGATCCACGTCGATATGGAGACGGTCACGGCGGCACTGCTGGGCCGGTTCCGCAAGTACTTCCCCGCCCCGGAGGTCGCGTCCCTGGACCGTCAGGTCGCCCGGGTCCGGGCCGTCAAGAGCCCGTACGAGCTGACGCTCCTGGAGCGGGCCGGGGCGATCCACCGGCAGATCCTGGAGGAGGATGTGAGGCCGCTGCTGGGCGAGGGGATCAGCGAGGCGGAGTTTGCCTGCGACCTCTTCTCGCTGATGGTTCGGCGGGGACATCAGGGTGTGGTGCGCTTCGGGCTGTTCAACGCGGACATCGCGGTGGGCCAGATCGGTTTCGGGGAGAACTCGCTCTACCCGACCAGCTTCGACGGCCCGGGTGGATGTGTGGGCCTCGGGCCCGCCGCCCCGGTCCTGGGCAGCCGCGACCGCCGGCTCCGCCGGGGCGACCTGGTGTTCGTGGATATCGGCTGCGCCGTTGAGGGCTACCACACGGACAAGACTATGGTCTACATGTTTGGCGCACCGCTGCCGGACGAGGCAATCGTCGCCCACCAGCGCTGTGTCCAGATCCAGGGCGAGCTGGCCGCGCTGCTCAAACCCGGCGCCATTCCCGCGGAGATCTACGCCGCCGTCCTGGCCAATCTGGACCCTGTATTCCTCCAGAACTTCATGGGCTTCGGCGACCGCCGCGCCAATTTCCTCGGCCATGGCGTCGGCTTGCAGATCGACGAGCTACCCGTGCTGGCCGAGGGCTTCGACGAGCCGTTGGCCGCGGGCATGGTCCTGGCCCTGGAGCCCAAGAAGGGAATCCCGGGCGTCGGCCTGGTCGGCCTCGAAGACACCTTCGTCGTCACGCCGCAAGGCGGCCGCAGCCTCACCGGGACGCATCCCGGTTTGCTTCTGGTCGAGGCTTGACCCTCATCGCACCGCGCGGTCGGAAAGCCGGCGGGCGAGAAGGATAGGGCTGTATTTAAGGAGCGCATTTGTTTCGCAGCTTTCACACCACCAGAAGGCATCTCGAGGAGGCCGAGCGACACGACTACTCGGATGCCCAGACCAGGGCCGCATCCATCCGGCGGCTCAAGGAGAGACTCCGCCAGAAGCGTCTGACCAAAGACATGACGAGAGAGTCTCGCAGAAGAAAAGGGGCCCCGCCGCCGACGCCGGCGATTCTGGTACCGATTCGTGTGCGCGACGAGTCGGATTTCGTCCACTACCCTGCCGGCGCCCGGGACATCGGTTCCGTTCTACAAGCCTTGCCGCAGGGTGTGACGGACGGGTTGACGGCGATCGAGCTGTGTCTGGGCGAGAGAGACCAGGCACGAGACCCGGAAGAGGAATGGGCGGCTGCACCGGAATTGGACCCATATGTCGGCCGACCCGGCTACGAGATATTGCCCGGGATTTTCGCCGGCAAGGTGTTGGGGACCTACTCTCCCGGTCAGGACAAGCTGCGGATTTACGCCTAAGTGGGTGCGAACGAGGCGCTGGACCCCATTCCGGTCGGGTTCTATCTGCGCCTGTGCATGCTGATGACGCTCGTGCATGAGGTTGCCCACCACTACGATTTCTCCGCGCGAATCGCGCGCGGACGTTGGCTGGCCGATGTGCGGGACAAGGTAGAAATCTATGCCGAGCGCGTCCAACACGGCTGGTTCACCAAGTACGTAGTGCCTTGCCTGACGAGAGACTACCCTGACCACTGGCAGGCATTCAACCGGTGGGTACGCGAGAAGGTGGGTCTCGAATTGCCCGTCGAAGTCCTTCTGGGCGACCCGAGAACCACGGCCAAAGGCAATCGGATTGTCCTCCGGGCCTTCTTCGATACCGGACAGGCTTTTCAGGAATTCCTGACGACGGTCCAGCAGGGCGGGGACCTGGGCAAGGCTTGTCTGAGCTTGGCGCGGGATCTGCACTACGCCGAGCACTATGAACCCGCCTTGCGTATCATCGACCTGCTGCTGCGTGCCGACCGAGACAACCTCGACGCCCTGGTCCTGCAGGCGGACATCTTCAATCATCTGGGCCGGTACGAAGAGGCCTTGACCATCTCCCAGCGAGTGCTCCAGAGAGAACCGCGCTGGGGGGCGGCCCTCGAAACGCAGGTGGACGCCTGGATGGGGCTCGGAGAATATCACCAGGCCATCCCGGCCATCGATCGGCTCGTCGGCATCATCGGCAACGAGCCGCGGGAAGTCGTGCGGTGGCAGATCGAGAAAGTGGAGGCCTTGATCGAAGTGGGACAGTACACCCAAGCAGAGACGCTCCTGGCCTCGATCGAGGAACAGCTCGCCGGCTATCGGCTGTGGCGACGGCGCATCGAACGGTTGAAGAAGAAGTGTCGTCGCCATCGCCGGCGAACGCAAGACGTGTAGGTCGGGGGACTCTGCGCGTGTCATGATCCCGTTACAGAGAAATTGACTGAAATTGCCTCATATGTTATAAGAGGAAAGGAGTCGGGCGCACATCTGGATGCCCTGCTCCTGCTGCATCAGCGTGCCGTCGGACCGTCTCGAAGGTCCTGACTCATGGGTCTTACCCGCATCCGCGTCGGGTCCGCTGAGCGGAAGCTCTGGAGAAGGCAGGAGGTTGGCCATGTGGAAGAAGCACACCGTTCATGTTGTCGTCGGGGGAGTGGTCCTGATGTTCGCCTCGGTCCTGAGCGCACCGGCCGGGGCGGAGGTGTTGTTCTCCGATGACTTTGCCTATGCGAACAAGACGTATCTGAGTGGCATAGGAGGGTGGACCGCTACGGACGCCACCGCCCACTGGGCGTTGAACGACGACGGCCTGGGAGACGGCGGCACGAACTCGCTTCAGTACCCGGGTGTCCCCTCCCGGGATGGGCGGCTCTACGTCAGGGCGGGTTCCGGCAGCGTCAACCATGCGTTGTCGCGGCCGGTGACTGGTGAAGGCAATTGCCTCTACGCGTCCTTCCTTTACAAACCCCTGGGCATCCCCGGCACCTACTGGTTCCAGCTTGACACGACCGGCTCGATCCAGGGCCAGCTCGGGAGAATCGACGGCAAGGGCGCCAACGGCCAGGTGGAGCTGGGTTGTCGCATGCGCACCGCGACGGTGCTCAGCAAGAAACCCCTTCCGCTGGGACAGACCGCCTTCGTCGTCATGAAGGTCACAATGGTCGCCGGGTCGAACAATGACACCGTGCAACTCTGGGTGAACCCGCCGGTCGGGGTGCCCGAACCCACGGCGGACGCCACCGCCATCGCCGAGACCGGCAATGACATCAATCCCGTGACGGGAATCCTCGGGTTCAGTTTCCGTGTCGGTCAGAGCAATGTGGGCGAGAAGGAAGTGGATTGGATACGCCTGGGCACCA
Source organism: Planctomycetota bacterium (assembly GCA_025459125.1). GTDB lineage: Bacteria > Planctomycetota > Phycisphaerae > Sedimentisphaerales > Anaerobacaceae > PLanc-01. The sequence continues at coordinate 13,706 of JALORE010000042.1, forward strand.
CGTGGGAGGATGTGGCCGGCTATCCGTACCTCGACGCCCAGGGGCCTGCGCCGAAAGACGGCGCCCAGGACGTACCTCGTGATGCGGTCCTGAGCTGGTCCCCCGGGCAGCTCGCCCAGAGCCACGATGTGTACTTCGGCACGGATCTCCAGCGCGTGAGCCAGGCCAGCCGGACGGCGCCGCTGGGGGTGCTGGTCAGCCAGGCGCAGGATGCCAACACGTACGATCCCCCCGGGGCCCTCGCGGTGGGGCAGACCTACTACTGGCGGATCGACGAGGTCCAAGGGAGCACGATCCACCCCGGCAAGATCTGGAGTTTTGTGACCGAGGCGCTGGGGTACCCTCTGCAGAACGTCACCGCTGCCGCCTCCAGCTCGTTCGCCTCGAACACGGGGCCGGAAAAGACGATCGGTGGTGCCGGTCTGACCGATGACCTGCACGCGACGGCGATGGAGCAGATGTGGCTCAGCAGCGCCGCTGGACCGACGCCGGCCTGGATTCAGTACCGGTTTGACCGGGTCTACCGGCTTCAGGAATTGTGGATCTGGAACTCCAACCAGACTATCGAGCCGGCCGTCGGCGTCGGGGCCAAGGACGTCCTGATCGAGTACTCGGCCGACGGCAGCACGTGGACGGCCCTGGGCGAGGCCCAGTTCGCGCGTGCCCCCGGCACGCCGGGGTACGCACACAACACCACGGTGGATCTGAAAGGGATTGTCGCCCAGTACGTCAGACTCACGATCAAGAGCAGTTGGGGCGGAATGCTGACGCAGTGCGGCTTGAGCGAGGTGCGGTTCTTCTATATGCCGGTCTGGGCCCGGGAACCGAACCCGGCCTCCGGCGCGACCGTCGTGAACCCGCAGGTGACGCTCCGGTGGCGGGCCGGACGGGAGGCGTCCTCCCATGCGGTGTACGTGAGCACGGATCGCGAGGCGGTGCGCAACGGCACGGCTCCGGCCGTGACCGTGGCCGAACCGCGGTATGAGACTTCGGCTGACCTGGGACGGAGCTACTATTGGAAGGTGGTCGAGGTCAACGACGCCCAGACACCCAAATCGTGGGAGGGCGATGTCTGGTCCTTCACGACGACCGATACGCTCGTAGTCGATGATTTCGAAAGCTACACGGACCAGGATGGGGCGCAGGTCTTCTCGACCTGGATCGACGGCCTCACCGACAATTTCAAATCCAACGGCTCCACCGTCGGTTTGGCGACCGCCCGGAACGGCACGTTTTGTGAGACGACGATTTTCCACGGGGGCCGGCAGTCGATGCCTTTCGCCTACGACAACACCAAACTATCCCTGTCCGAGGCCACGCGGACCTTCGACCCGGCGCAGGATTGGACGGCCCACGGCATCAAGGGCCTGTCGCTCTGGTTCTACGGCGATCCCAACAATGTGGCCCAGCAGATGTACGTGAAGGTCAACAATATCCGGATCCCCTACGATGGTGATGTGCTGAACCTGCAGCGCCGCGGCTGGCAGACGTGGTATATCGATCTGACCTCGAACAGCCTCCGCAACGTCACCAAGCTGAGTATCGGTTTTGACCGGCTGGGAGGAGTTGGTGGTCAGGGGAAAGTCTTTGTCGACGACATCCGGCTGACTTCTCATGATCGGCAATTGATCACGCCGGTGGCCCCGGATGCCTCGGGCTTGCAGGTCCGGTACCAGTTCGAAAGCAACGCGAACGACAGCGTGGCAGCGCGGCATCTGACGGTCACCGGTAAGCCGCAGTATGCCGCCGGCAAGGTCGGGCAGGCCATCCTGCTCAATGGGGCCACGGACTTCGCCACGGTCGAGAGTTCCTTTGACCTTCCCGTATACTCCGCGACCCTGTGGTTCCGCGTCGAGGGTGGTTTGGGCCAAAGAAACATCCTCTCGATTTACGACTCCGCCGGTGGCCACGGCATTCTGGCGGAGATCGGGAGCGACGGGGCCTTTCGCTTTCTGCATCGGTTCCCGTTCGGCGCGAGCGGGGGCACCGAGGTCCGCAGCACCTTCTCGTGTGCGGACGGTACGTGGTATCATGCGGCGCTCGTCAAAGCGCCGGAGGCCATGACTCTCTACCTCAATGGTATGCCGGCAGGCTCCGCGACGGACATGACCCGGTTCGATCTGGCCCTGGCCCGGCTCACCATCGGCGTTCTCAAGCACGACAGTCCTTCCCGCTTCTTCCCCGGCGCCATCGACGAGGTTCGTCTGTACCATCGCGTCCTGTCTGCCGGCGAGATTGCCGCTCTGGCGGGCCTGACCATGCCTTACGACCAGCCGTTTTGAGCTGCCTGGCGGCATGGGCAGAGAAGGGCCTTGATGGAGAATCGTTCACGATTCTGCGACACGTTGGAGGAAGTACATGCGTACGCATACCCGCCGGGAGTTCTTGAAGGCTTTGGGGGCGAGCGCTGCCTGGTTGACGCCGGCGGCGTGTGTTGAGGGGCAGCAAGAGCGAACGTGGAAACAGCCGAATATCCTCCTGGCGATTTCGGACGACCAGTCGTGGCGGCACGCGTCGGCGTACGGGTGCCAGGGGGTCAAGACGCCGGCGTTTGACCGGGTGGCGAAGAGCGGCGTGCTGTTCACGAACGCGTTTGCGGGGTCCCCGGGCTGCAGCCCATCGCGTGCAGCACTGTTGACGGGCCGCAACTGCTGGCAAATCGAGCACGCGGGGACACACGCGAGTGCATTCCCGGCGAAGTACGCGTGCTATCCGGATCTGCTGGAGGCGGCCGGTTACTTTGTGGGTTACACCGGCAAAGGCTGGGGGCCGGGCAACTGGGAGGTCTCGGGACGCACGCGCAATCCCGCGGGAGCCAGTTTCAGCCGGCTCACGAGCGACAGCCCGCCGGGCATTTCGAATGTGGACTACGCAGCGAACTTCAAGGACTTCCTATCAAAACGGTCGGCCGGCCAGCCATTCTGCTTCTGGTACGGGGCGCACGAGCCGCACCGCGTCTATTCCAAGGGTATCGGGCTCAAGCAGGGCAAGAAACTCGCCGATGCCGAGGTGCCGCCGTTCTTGCCGGACACGCCGGAGGTGCGGTCGGATATTCTCGACTATTACGCGGAGATCGAGTGGTTCGACCTGCATCTGGGCCGGATGATCGCGGCGCTGGAGGAGGCCGGCGAACTGGACAACACGCTGATCGTCGTCACGGGCGACAACGGCATGTCGTTTCCGCGGGCCAAGGCGAACGTGTATGAGTACGGCGTGCACGTCCCCATGGCGGCAAGCTGGCCCGCCGCGGCGCCGGGCGGGCGGACCGTGGAGGATCTGGTCGGGTTCACCGATCTGGCGCCCACGTTTCTGGCCGCGGCGGGGGTGAAGCCGCCGGCGGGCGATTACCCGATGGCGGGGCACAGCATCATGAACATTCTGATGAGCAAACACCAGGGACGGGTGGACGCTGCGCGGACGGCGGTATTCAGCGCGCGGGAGCGACATTCGAGCTCGCGATATCAGAACCTGGGGTACCCGCAGCGGTGCCTGCGGAGTCCCGAGTATCTGTACATTCGCAACTTCCAGCCCCAGCGCTGGCCGGCGGGGGCGCCGCAGAAGTACGATGCCCCGGGCAAGTTGGGACCGACGCATGGCGGCTACCATGACATCGACGGCTGTCCGACCCTGGATTATCTGATCGCGCAGCGTGAGGACGCCCACGTCGGGCGGTTCTTCCATCTGGCGGTGGACAAGCGGCCGGCGGAGGAGCTCTACCATGTGGTGAGGGACCCCGGGTGCCTGCGGAACCTGGCGGACGATCCGGCGTCGGCGCCGGTCAAGGAGGACCTGGCGGCCGCGTTGGAGGATTACCTGCGGCGGACGGGCGATCCGCGCATCCTCGGGACCGGCGATATCTTCGAAACCTACGAGCGCTACAGCCCGGTCCGGGAGTTCCCGGCCCCGGACAGCGAGTAGTCGACGACTTCCCGCGAACACCAACCGTCCGCTTGCGTACACCGTATAGAAGCGCCCTGTCGAGGCTCCGGTAGAGCCCCGACAGATGGCAGTCGTCCGATCTATGGGGCACTGAAAACAGCGATGGACCGCCCGCGCCCATAGCAGCAAGAGGGCTTGCGTATGAGTACAAACGACGAAGACAATACAGAACAGCCGGAACAGAAGATCGAAACGCTGGGCGGGGGCCTGGACCTTCTGTCCGACGAAACGCTGGCGCGGATCGTCGAAGGGGACATTGAACGACATGGGGAGATCAGGTCCCGCTGTGCGGCCATTGCCTTCGAAGAGTTGGCGCGTCGGTCCGGCCGCAGGGTGGATTAGTCTGTCCTCGATGCCGGGGCAGGGCCTCTGGTCGCACCGGCTTCTCCTGCTCGAGAAACCCCAGAGCTTGACATCGTGCCTGACGGCGGAATTCCCTGTCTCCCGTTCGCCGGATACCGACCATCTGAGGCGCTAGGGTGTGTTCCCGGTATTCTGCTGCGGCGGTCGGTCGTCTCTTTTCTGATAGAGCGTGTCCTTGACGAAGCCGCCCATTTCGCCCTCGCCGCAGCGCAGCGTCCAGTCCCGCCGGAACATCGGTGGTCCCCACTCGTAGCTGGCGGCCCAGGCCATATGGCCGATACCCAGCCTCTCCACCAGGTCCATCAAGGGCCGGCCGTAGTTGCTGATCGTCCCGTTGAGCAGCGTCTCCGTCGTTGTCGTGAAGCCCCATTCCGTCATCAGGATGGGATGGACCGCGGCGCACGTTTGGAGCTGATTCGTAACCCACTCGCGCTTGCGGTCGTTCCCGAGCCAGTGCACGGGGTAGTAATGGGACACATAGACGATATTACTCCCCGCGACGGGATCGGTCGCCATCGGCGCCAGAATCTGACACCACCGGGGCCCGCCGACGAGGATCAGATTGTCGGAGGCGTACGTGCGGACGATATCCACCCACGTCTGCATATCCTTTCTGACGCTCAGCCAACTCTCCCGTTCGGCGCCGACCTGGTTCATCGGCTCATTGAAAAGCTCGAAGAGGACATGGGAATCGTGGGCGAAGCGCGGCGCCATGTAGCGCCAGAATGCGCTGGTCTGGGCCACCTTGGGCCCCGTGTCGCTGACGTAGTGCCAGTCGAGGATGACATAGAGGTTCTTCTTCGCGCAGGAGTTCACCACCGGCCGCAGCAGGTCCCGATAGAAGCTGTCCTCGTTCGGTTGCCATCGCAGGGGGGCGCCGCTGCCGGCGTCGGGCGGGCAGATCGGCAGGCGCACGACCGTGGGATACCAGCCGGGCGAGCTGCCCTGGGGATCGTGGGGGTCGGTGATCCGGTCGATCATCTGGAGGACCCCGCCGTGCCGCGACTCGGTATAGCCCAGATCGATCAGGGATATCCCCCGGAGCATGACCTCTTGCCCGCGCGGATCCTTGATCTTGTTGCCCTCGACGTGCAACCACGGCAGCCCCGCGTACAACGGTCCGGCCGAGCACCAGAGCACCGCGGCGAGAGCCGTCCGGCTCACCCGGCTTGTTCGTGCCTTGCGCATGACGGATACTCCTGTTTGTCGCCGTCCCGGCGGCTCTTCCATCATACGGGTCCGGTCCCGCCGGGGCAAGGCGCTGGCGTGACCTCCGCGGTTTGGAGGACTTCATCATTCGTACCGCAGGAAGCAGAAACGGTTGCCGCGGCCTCGGCAGCAGGTGAAATGGGTCAGGATGAGGTTTCCGGCAAATAGGATCAGGAAAACCAGGAGCAGCCGCGGTTGTCGCATCAGCCAGTACAGCGGGAACAGGACCACAAAGCCGAAGAATGCGAGCACGGCCAGCAGTTCCACCCGGGTATACGCCCCGGCGGCCCGCTGGGGCATCAGGCCGGCCGCTAGGCCCATGACCACCCGGTTGCACTGCTCATGGACCGGGCACCTGGCACAGAAAGCATAGACAAATGCCAGCCAGATGATGATACCCCCGACCAGATAGAGGCCCGCTGCGACTGCTGAGTATCGAAAGATGCCGTACAGCCCGGCCAGGACGGAAGCGGCGAACAGGCCCAAGGCGGTGACACCGGGAAGTTTTCTGGCCCTGATTCACAGCCTCCTTCCCACGATCGCGACCTTCGCCCACCGCGTTATGGCATAAGCCTACCCAGGATGTCCGGCAACGTCAACCGATGCTTTCAGGAAATGAGGATAGTCTTCATCAGAACACCTTTGCGGATCTGCTTAGTGTGCGGCCGGGGCTGCGATGCGCCTCAGGAGGTCGAGCAGACGCTGGATGGTCAACGGGGCGCTGCCCTCGTAGTGATTGTTCACGTTGACATACGTGTCGAGGCCGAAGTCAACGTTCTGCCGGACCAGGTCCGCCGTAGCGGCCAGTCCCTCGTCCTTGGGCTCGACGATCTCGTTCCAGGTCCCGCCGGTTTCCTTCTCGATCCCGGGCCGGTCGGGGCCGTGCAGGCGGAGGATCGAGAATGACGCCGTGCGGATGTCGATCTGGGCGGCGACCTCAGGGATCCGGGGCATGTAGTAGCCGTCCAGGAGCACGAACCCAAGGCCGAGTTGACGCAGCGCATCGACGAACTCGTCCTTGAGGTAGTTCGGGTTACGGGTTTCGACGGCGTACTGGAATCCGCGTGGCGCCTTTTCGAAGAAGGCGTGCAACCGTGCCAGGAACGCCGCCAGCGAGGGCATCTTCTGCTTGTTGAGATACTCGAACTGGAACAGGATCGGCCCGAGCCGGGTGTGCAGGGGGGCGAGGATTTCGAGAAAGCGGTTCAGCAGGCTCACGTCCAGAAAATGCGGATTCGGCTCGTTGGCATGGGCCTCGGAGCCCTTGGGCTGTTTGGCGTAGTGGTGCGTGAGGGTCAGGGCGTTGGGGGCCTTGACGGTGAAGCGGAAATCCTCCGGCACGCTCGCGGCGTATTGCGGCACGACCTCGGGATTCGGCAGCTTCGCCCCGCTGGGAAACAGGCTCCAGAACCACTGGTCGATCTCCACGGTCGTGAAGTGCTGCGCATAATCTGCCAGGTAGTCCTCCGCGCGATAGTGCCGGTCCGGCGTGTAGACGAGCCCTTTCCAGGAATCGTACTTCCAGGAGCAGGTGCCGATCCGCACGTGCCCTGCGAACGCGGCCGGGATTTCATAGCGGCCCGACATGAACGTTCCTCCCAGGCATTGTCAATAACCGGAGCCGCTCAGAGATTCCTCTGCCACGACGCGAGCGAGCGTTTCTCGTTCGCGCCCTGCAGTCGGCTTGAGCCGGTGGGTGAGAAGCGCGCAGAACCTGCTCGTGGTGACGCCCATGCTACTATGCCCTTACGGGCACACTACGAACGAAGACCTTCAGCCAGGCGCCGTTACACGCCCAGTCCCGCCGGGAGCGTAGGTTGACTCTCACCGGGTGTAGAACCTGATCTCGGCGATTTTCCGGTCTCCGGGAGCCAGCGAGCTGACATTGATATTGACGCCGTGGATCGCGTAGTTGATCGTGTGCGTGCCGGCGGGCACCGTGCCGGTGGACGGGTTCACGGTCCAGGAACCACCCACGCCGGCGACGCTGGAGATTTCCATCTTGTACTCGGTCGTGCCGCTCGTAGAGAAGGTCCAGGAGCCGGAGCCGCTGACCGAAATCAGCCAGCTGGGCGGGGGGTTCGGTACCGTCATCTCAATATCAGACGTCCGCCGCAACACCCAGGATGATCCGGGGTCTGGTCCTTGCGAGATCGTCAGATGGACCGCGGAGCCGACGACCGCGGTGGAACCGCCGGGCGGGTTCTGGCTGATGACGCGTCCGGCAGGGACGGTGCTGCTGTAGGCCTGGCTGATCGTGCCCACGACCAGTCCGGCGCTGGTGATCATCGATTGCGCCGTACTCTGTGTCTGGCCGACCACGTTGGGAACCAGAACGACCGCGGGGGGCAGTCCGACTCCCTCATACGCGCCCTGATCGACCTGTCCACCCTGGACCCGCGTATTCCCCTTGAGATCTTCCGTGACCCCGGCGGGCAGGTAGGCCTGATTCCCGGCATCGATGCTGGGTGATCCCGCCTTCAAGGTGTATCCGTCATCATCGAAGAACCAACCGCCTTCGATGCCGAAGGCTCCGGGGTTCTTGAAAAGCGGATCCTGGTCGATGTTCCCGGAACCGCTGTAACTGCCCTTGCCGCCTTCGATGTTGTTGTAGGAGAGAGTCACAATCCCCGGTTCGGTGCTCCAGATCTCGCTGCCGCCATTGCGGATGATGCTGTTCTTGATCGAGAGGGTGTCCACAAAGCCCGGCCCCCAGACGAAGCTGACGATGGCTCTCTTGTTCGCCGGGGCCCCGTGACCGGGCCGGTTGTCCGCGATGGTGCAGTTCGTGATGTCGAGACTGCCCATGGAATTGAGGATGGCGTCACTGCCGAAGATGTCGGCGCTGCCGGCGGTATTGCCGGTGATCAGGCAATTGGTCATCTCCACGTTGGCGTCGTCGTTGTACAGGCAGCCGCCGAAGACCCAGGCCCAGTTGCCGGTGATTTCGGTATTGATCAGGACCGGTGCGATGCCTTCCAGGCAGGTCACGCCGGCGCCGAAATCCGCCTTGTTGCCCCGAATTTTGCAGCCGTCGATCCTGAGACTCGCGGACTTCAGCAGGACGCCGCCGCCGCAACCATCGTCACCGGAGCCATTGGCGTTGCCGGCGGTAATGACGACTCCGTCCAGGGTGCCCGATCCGGAGGCGGAGACAACATGATAACTGTTCTCCCCAATGTTCAGGATTCCCCAGAGGTCGTTGCCGTTCAGATCGCCGCTCAAGATGGTGGGGTACGCCTCGGCATTCCGCGCATCCGGATTGGAGGCGCCAAAGCCGGCATAGCCACCCCGGACCGTCACGTTGTTGGGAATCGCGAAAGAAGCCGTGCGATCGCCGGGCGTGACGCCGGCTCCGTCGTCCGGCACGTAGACGCCGTCGGCCACCCGGATTGTGTCCCCGGGCTGCGCGGCAGCCAACCCGTCGTGCAGGTTCCGGTAGGCGTTGGCCCAATTACTGCCGTCCGGCGGCACCAGTGTCAACGGGGCATTCTTGTCGACATGAAGAATATGGCCGCCGCCACTGATTCCGCCGACGGTGAAATTGAGCTGGAAGGGAATGAGGGTATTCGTGCATTTGAACGTCCAGTTCCCGGCGGCCAGAGGACCGAAATTACCCTGGAAACCGACGGCCGGCTTGAGCAGCAGGGTGCACGTGACAGGCGGTGGGCCCTGGAACTTCAGTTCGATGGTCTTCGTGGCCGTGTTGACCGCAAGGTAGGGCGTGCCGCCGAAGGCACGTGCCGCCGCGCAGCTGTTGCCGTAGGATTTATCGGTGGGTCCCTTGAAGGTGATCACACTCGTGGGGGAGGGGTTGGGTGGATTGATCGACCACTCGGACGGCGCCACGGCTCCGAGACCCTCGATCCAGGTCACGCTGGCCGCCCCGACAGACCCACAGAGAAACAGAACCCCCACAACCGCAGTTCCTAGCGTCCGTTTCATCGTTCTACCCCTTCCGAAAGCATCTCCCCCTCGCCCCTCATCATTGGGCGGGTATCTCACTCCTGTTTCCGCCCGGTGTGACCGCGCTGGACGTATCCGGTCGTCGTCAGGCTGGGACGCCTTCGCCACAGCCTCGTCACGGATGTTTCTATGGGACCCATTATGGGGGCGCAGCAGGAGGTATGCAAGACAAAAAAGGCCGGCGTGCCCTGGGTGGATGATCCTACAGCTTACGCGCCTGCGGGATTTCGGTGACCTTGATCGTGAAGACCCGCTCGTACCACAGTCCGCCGGTATCGGTGGTGCGCACCCGGATGCTGAGGCCGTTCCCGCCGCCGAGGTTGAAGGCGACCGCGGTGTACAGGGTCTTGCCAACGATGCTGAAGAAGTGATTGCACTTCCCAACCTGGCCTGCGACCAACTCACAAGTGAACGTGTCGTCGGAGTCCGGGTCGGTCGCACTGAATTCTCCCACCATGGTCCCGGCAGGCTTGTCCCTCTGCACGGTGTCGTTGGAAAGCTGAATGGCCGTAGGGGACTCGTTGACGTCCACGACAGAAATCGTGAACGTCTCGCAACGAACAGTGGGGGGTACCGGGGTGACCGTCTATTGCGAGAAACACGCATTCCGGTGGGGGGCTCTTCCCTGGTTCATCGTAGGGACCACAAGCGCGCGGCATGGAAAGGGTGGGATTGTCATCGGCTGTCCTCAACGGAGCAGGAGGGATTCGAACCCCCGAAACCTTTCGGTTTTACGGTTTTCAAGACCGTCGCCTTAAGCCACTCGGCCACTGCTCCGGCGGCCGCGCACCAGGGCGCGGCGACCCGTTCCTGTTACTGTACCGCAAGCGCACCTCCCCTGCAAGGCGATCCGGGGCAAGGCCATCGCAGGTTCCACCGGAAACGCCGAGACCGGATCAACTCGGTGTGTGATATGCCCCGTACAGCACGTGCCTGTGCGGAGCCGGAGGCGCGAATGATGATTCGCCCCCATGGACTTGTCGCGACGCGCGCCGTCCGGTAGACTGAGTGCCGCGATCGGCCGTTCCAGCGGGAACGGGCGGATCGCCACTCGGAAAGCGAGCGGTGCGGAAAGGGAGATATGAAGGCGACACGTCACGTCGTGCAACACACTGCCGGTGCCGGAGGGCGGTTCGTCTGCGCGCCGTCGGACCCACTACGGTTTTCCTCTGCTGCGGGTACGCCGAAGTGTCCTTGTTCCGGAGGTCGGCCGGGCAAATTCAGGACGCACGGCATACGTAACGATCGCGGGGATCGTCTTTATGGTGGTTCGTGTCGAGGAACTCGAAGCGAAAGCCCAAGGAAACGAGCTATGAAGAAGTGCGCGGTGAGGTTGCTTGGCGCGGGGCTGATCTGCGTGTGCCTGGCACAGACCGGCCGGTGCCGCGCGGCGGCGGGCCGGGAGTTCGTCGGGGACCTCGTCTTCGACCGCGACATGGCGGTGGATCTGGCCGCGGGGACGGCCCAGCATCCGCGCCTGGCCGTGATCGAGTGGATCCGCATTGAGGCCAAGTACGGGAACTCATGGGGGATTACGGCCCGCGTGGGCTGGTCGCCCGCGGTGGAAACGACATGGCGCATTCGCACGGAGCTGCTGGACGGCCAGGGCCGTGTGCTGTCGTGTGCCCGGGATCGGCCGACGGTCTTCACCGGCCTTGCCGGCAGCGGCCCGGAGGGAACGATGCGGTATGCCGATCTGGGCCTGGAGCCCCTCATGTGGGATGGGCGCCGGCACGCGACGCGGATTCGCCTGACCCTGGAGCCGGCCGAGGAGCCGACCCCTGCCGAGGCCGCCAGTCTCGGCATGGTCGTCGCGGCCGTGGACGGCAGCCGGCAGAAGCCGATTCCTGACGCGACGATCGTGGTCGAGGTTCAGCAGGAGGCCTACCGTCAGCAGGCCCGCGTGCTGCTTGGCTCCACCGATGCCCAGGGCGAATGCCGGATCAGTGTGACAAAGACGCGGTTGACCCTGGTCGGCGTACAGGTCCAGAAGGATGGGTACGTGAGCATTAGCCAGGCATGGTCGAACTGGTCCTCCGGGACGCCGGCCGAAGCCCCGTTGCTGGCGTTGCCGGAGCGGCATGTCCTGGAGACGGTGCCGGCGCGGACGATCGGTGGGATGGCGCAGGATGCGCAGGGTCGTCCGGTCGCGGGCGTGCAGGTGATGGTCGAGACGCATCTGCAGGAAGTCGGCGGCACGGTGAGTGTCCGGCGGCACGTCCTGACGGACCCGGCCGGCCGCTGGCAGGCCGGGGGAATCCCGAGCGACGCTGAGACCGTCTCCCTGGGATTCCGGCATCCCCAGTACGAAAGCGATCATTTCGCCGGCCGTCGGCTGACCGGGGAGCAGCTTCAGGACGCTTATGCCGGCCGGCACGTCGCGGTCCTGAACCCGGGATTGGCGGTGCGCGGCATCGTTCTGGATGAGCAGGGCAAACCCGTGCCCCATGCGGCGGTAGTCCTGGCGCCGCGCGGGTACGGGATGTACCGCTATGAATATGCATACGTCGTGACCGATGCGGCGGGGCGTTTCCAGTTCGCCTGCGGCCGGAATGACAAGGCGGATGCCACGCGGGAAGGCGGCTCGACCGCGGTCCTCGTGGAGGCCGCCGGCTATCCGGCCGTGTGGAAGCAGGTCGTCGTCGAGCCCAACCTGGCACCGTTGGAACTCCGCCTCCAGCCGGGACGGACCCTGGCCCTCCGCGTGGTCGGGCCGGACGAGCAGCCCGTCGCCGGTGCGTGGGTGGCGGGGCACCCGTTGCTCGAAGACCCGCGCTACTTGGTATGGTTGGGAGATACCGATGCGGAGGGCCGGGTCCGGTTGACCAATGCCCCCCAGACGGAGGTCCGTCTCTCGGTCCTGAAGGGAGGGTATACTTCCATCCGGGACCTCAGCCTGTTCCCCGCGCGCGAGGAGCACGTGGTCAAGCTGGAGCCGGCTCCCCGAGTACAGGGCACGGTCGTGGACGCCCAGACCGGTCAGCCGGTGGCGGATTTCGAGGTGACGCCCGCGTCTCCGAGCGCGCGGGTCGCCAGGACCAGCAAGGCGCTGCACTTCCAGAACGGTCGCTTCGAGCTGCGGTTTGAGGAAGCCGAGTCGGAGCCTGTGCAGTTGCGGATCTCTGCGCCGGGCTACGCGGCCGCGACCTCGGAACCGATCCCGGTGGAGGGCACGCGCGTGCTGGAGTTCAAGCTCGTGAAGGACCCGTCCTTCCGGGAAGGCGCTATACCGCGTGCCGGGGGCGCCGGGGCGGACGAGAGGCTGGGTGTGATCAAGGGCGTGGTGCGGGACCCGGCGGGCCGGCCGGTCCCGAATGTCAGTATGACGATGATGGCGCCGGCGTGGTATGCGATGGACACGGCCACGGACGCGCAGGGCGCGTTCAAGCTGCGCTGGCAGGCGCTGGGGATCTCCCGTCCGGACGCGGCGACCCCGCACATCATCGTGCGCGACAGCGCGCGGAATCTCGCGGCGGCGGTCGAGGTAGACCTACCTGCGGTGCGGGACTTGGCGGTCCAACTCCAGCCCGGGGCGAGTTTTGTGGGTCGGATCACGGACGTGCAAGGCAAGGGGATTCCCGGCGCAACCGCGTCCCTGACCTTCTGGAATGGTAACACCGGCCGAGCCCTGAGAGAGGCTGCGAAATCCGATCCGAATGGCACCTTTGAGATTCGCGCCGTACCGCCAGGCCATCGTTACTCCATCACCGCCACCGCCGAAGGTTACGGCCAGACTTACACCATGAATCTCGACGCGCCTGAGAGTCGGGGCGAGGCCGCTCTCGCTCCGGTCGCGGTGGAGCCCCTGGTTCTGGCGGTCGCCAATCTGGACCTCACCGGTACGGCGCTCGATGGTGAGGGCAATCCCGTTGCCGAGGCGCGGGTCTTCTGCTATGGGCGGAACCAGCCGAATCGGCAGACCGAGACCGACGCTCTCGGCCGGTTTGCGTTTCACAACGTGTGTGCCGGTCCCATCCAGATCCAGGCCAACACGATGGGTACAACCAACCTGTACGGCATGCTCCAGACCGAAGGCGGCGCGACGGACGTGACGATCGTGCTGGGATCCCGGCCGTCCGCCGTGGCTGCCAGGCCGCCGTCTTTGGTCGGCAAACCCTTGCCTGCCCTGGCGAGCCTGGGACGGGAATTGCCGGAAGAGGCCCGGGACAAGATGATCCTGTTGTGCTTCTTCGAGATGACGCAAAGGCCCTCCCGCCGTGCCTTGGCCGTCCTGACGCAGCAGGCGGACGATCTCCGACAGAAGGACGTGGTTATTCTCGCGGTCCGCGCGGGCGAGGCGGACGCCTCCGCCGTGGCAGAATGGGTGAAAGAGCAGGGCATCACGCTGCCCATCAGCGCGATCACCGGCGATACAAGGAGGACGAGATTCGCCTGGTCCGTGGAGTCGCTGCCCTGGCTGATCCTGGCGGACCGGCGCCACGTGATCCGGGCGCAGGGCTTCGCGCTCGACGAGTTGAACAAGAAGATCGAAGAGGCGGATGCTGTGAAATAGGCCAGGTGAAAGCTGTCGCGGTTTGTAGTGTGCCCTGTGGGCGAGGCATGCTTCGACCCTACACAGATGACAGATGATGGAGGTGACTATGGTTACGGTGGTTTTGCTGTCCCTGGCAGTAGTCAGCAGGGCGGGCGCGGATATGCCGGCCCAGCCGGGTCGGGTCCTGGAGTTCCAGGTGGTCAGTCGGGAGACGAAAGAGCCTCTGGCGGGTGTGAACCTGGAGATCCGGTTGGGCCGTGACAGCCGAAAGGAAGTCACGGATGAGCAGGGACGCTGCAAAATCGAGTATGGTTTGCAGCAAACGGAGTACGTCAGCGTCACTGCCCGCCAATCGGGCCTGGTGCCCATGCAGGTGGCCTGGCGTGCGACAGAACCCGGGGTACAGATCCCCGAGCGTTACACCCTGGCGCTGGAGCCAGGAACGACCATTGGAGGGTTCATCCGGGATGAGGAGGGCAAGCCGGTGGCCGGGGCCGTTGTGCATTTGTTGGTGCCCTCCCGGGGCGGGATCGAACGGGTTGCCCTCTACGATCATCGTGTGAAGACCGGGCCCAAAGGCGACTGGCAGTGCAACATCGTGCCGGCCAAGCTGGACGAGGTCTGGATTCGCTTGGAGCACTCGGACTATGTCAGTGACGAGATGTACGGCAAGACCCCCAAGCCGCCGATCGAGAAGCTGCGTGACATGACCGGCGTGATGGTCATGAGAAGAGGCATCACCGTGGCCGGCCGGGTCTTGGATATCGAAGGCCGGCCGATCGAAGGGGTCGCCGTGGCCCAGGGCTCCGACCGCTTCGGCTCCTCGTATCCCAGCGTCCGGACGGACCAGGAGGGCCGGTTCCAGTTCGGCAACGCCCGGCCGGGCGAGATGGTCCTGACCGTGCAGGCCCGGGGCTACGCTCCCGATCTCAAGCAGATCTCCGTGGCCAGGGAGAGCGGGCCGGTGGACTTCCGTCTGGAGCCGGGGCGCACCCTCCGGGGACGGTTGGTGGACAAGGCAGGTCAGACGGTGGCGGGGGCCTTCGTGGCCGCCGATACCTGGCGCGGGCACCGTTCCCTGCAGTGGCGCGTGGACACGGATGCCGAGGGGCGATTCGAATGGAAGGAGGCGCCTGCGGATGAAGTCCTGGTGGACATAGGCAAGCAGAACTACATGAGCGTACGCCGCAACCCCATGACCGCCTCGGACCAGGAATATGTCGTCACCATGCACCCGGTGCTGCACATTCGCGGACGCGTGACAGACAAGGAAACCGGTCAGTCGATCCCCAGACTCACGATTACTCCGGGGATCGCCTGGAGCAGCGGCCAGCCGGTTCTCTGGGAGCGCGACGTGACCAAGGCGTTCACTGACGGCCGTTATGAGATCACTTTCGGCGAGCCACGCTACGGTCACCTGATCCGCGTCGAGGCCGAGGGCTATCTGCCGGAGGTCTCCCGCGCCTTCGAGGACGGCGAAGGTGAGGTCGCGTTCGATATCGCCCTGAAGAAAGGCGCGGGGTTGAGCGGAATCGTCTGTCTGCCCGAGGGGACGCCCGTGGCGGGCGCCGAGGTGATTCTCTGCACCGGCGTCCGGTCGCTCTTCATTCAGAACGGCCGCAATGCCATGAAGCGCGAGAGCGTGTTCGTGGAGACCGGGCCGGATGGGCGGTTTGCTCTGCCCCCCCAGACGGAACCCTTCACTCTCCTGGTGCTCCACGAGCAGGGCTGCACCCACGTGATGGCGGATGAATGGGGCTCATCCGCAAAGGTCACTTTGCAGCCCTGGGGACGCGTGGCCGGCCAGGTCCTGATCGGCAGCCAGCCCGGGGCCGGCCAGGAAGTCCGGGTTCTGTTTTACAACCCGTCCGCCACCGGCATGCCGCGCGTCAATTGGCAGTACGGCACGGTGGCGGACAAAGAGGGTCGCTTTGTCTTGGAACGCGTTCCCCCCGGGCAGGGCAAGGTGTGCCGGGAGATTCGGATCAGCGATCGTTCCGGCCGGTTCACCGATTACGTGCCCATCGAGATCAAGGCCGGGCAGACAACGAACGTCATAGTGGGAGGCACCGGCCGCCCGGTGGTGGGCAAAGTGGTCTTTCCGGACGAGGTGAAGGCCCGGCTCGACTGGCAAAGCCTGGACTACTATCTCCGTAGTTCATCCGCCGAGGGTGCCACTCAGTACTGGGCGTTCAAGATCGAGTCGGATGGGACCTTCCGCGCCGACAACATCCCGGCGGGGGAGCATTGCTTCTACCTCACGGCCTACGCCGTTGCGGTGTATGCCCGGATGTTCCGCGGCGAGCGTCTCGGTGTCCTGACGCATCCCTTTACCATCCCCGAGATACCCGGCGGCCGCAGCGACGAGCCGCTGGATTTGGGCGTGCTGGAGTTGCTGGCCGTGGGAGGATCGGCGCCGGCCTCCGCTCTAATCGGCCAGCCGGCTCCGGACCTCAAGGGATTGAAGCTGGACCTGTCCCCCGAGGCCGTCGCCGGCAAGAGCCTGTTGGTCTGCTTCTTCGACCTGGACCAGCGACCTTCGCGGAACATCGTCCTGCAACTGGCCCAGCGAGTTGAGGAGCTGAAGAACAAGGGCGTCGTGGTCGTGGCCGTGCAGGGTTCCCCGGCCGACGAAGCCAAGCTCAAGGACTGGGCTCGGCAAAACGTCGTGACCGTCCCGGTGGGTATGATCCCCGGCAACGAGAGCAAGGCCCGTTTCGCCTGGGGTGTCCGGTCGCTGCCCTGGCTGGTTCTGACGGATAAAGGCCACATCGTCCGGGCGGAGGGCTTCGGCCTGAGCGAATTGGACAGCAAAGTTGATGCGTTGGCAAAGCCGTAGTGCTTCCTGACAATCGACTTTCCGGACGGGTGGCAGCGGCAAGCGCAGCTTGCCGATGGTTTGCCTATCCGCCATCGGCAAGCTCCGAGGACTCCGCTTGCCGCTGCCACCCACCACC
>JALORE010000266.1 GCA_025459125.1 Planctomycetota bacterium
GACCGATCTGCGCGGCGTAGTAGTCCGTCTGGTCGAACGCCCAGACCTCGCTGATGAGATCCGTCCCTCCCAGGGCCGGCCCCAGACTTTCCCTGGCGGCGGCCAGGCAGCGCTCATCCGAAGCCAGGATTCCGACGATCAGCTTAACGGGCTTGGGCTCCTTGAGTTCCCACATGCAGCGCGACAGTATAGCCGGTCCCGCGTATCGCACGCAAGCCGATGTACGCTCACACCCCAGGCCAGTGCAAAGCTAGCCGGTACCCCGGGTGGCATCGCCAAGCTCCGCAGGCTCCGCTTGACCATGCCACCCGGCACTCCCTGTTCCAGGATGGGCACACTAGCACCGTCTGCCACGGCCCGACGCCGGGATCAGACGTCGCAAATCCGGGCCGCGTAGGTTAGGGATTCGAGCGGGTCGCGCTTGGGGATGAACTCATGGGCGACATAGCCCTGAAAGCCGGTCTCGGCGATGGCTTTCATGATCGCCGGGTAGTTCAACTCCTGCGTGTCGTCGATCTCGTTGCGGCCGGGATTGCCGCCCGTGTGGTAGTGGCCCAGGTAGTCCTTGTATGTCTTGATCGTCCGGATGATGTCGCCCTCCATGATCTGGGCGTGATAGATGTCGTACAGGATCTTCACCCGGTCCGACCCGACCCGCTTGCAGACCTCGACGCCCCAGGCGGTCTTGTCGAGCATATAGTCCTTGTGATTGACCTTGCTGTTGAGGTACTCCAGGCAGATCGTGACCTTCTTCTGCTCCGCGTAGCCGGCGATCTTCTTGAGCGCCTCGACGGCGTTCTCGATGCCGACATCGTCCGGGATGCCCCGGCGGTTGCCCGAGAAGGAGATCACGTTGGGGAAGCCCGCCTCGGACGTGGCGTCGATCGTCTCCCGCAGCTTGGCCAGGCAAGCATCGTGGAACTTCTTGTCGGCCAGCCCATCGGGCAGCGAATGGCTGTTGACCATCGAGACCACCAGGCCGTACTTCTTGACCGTGGCGAAATCCTTCGGCCCCAGCAGGTCGATGGCTTTGAGTCCGAGTTTCTTTGAGACCTGGCACAACTCATCCAGCGACCACTTGCCGTAGCACCATTGGCTGACGGAC
This sequence comes from Planctomycetota bacterium, assembly GCA_025459125.1. Lineage (GTDB taxonomy): Bacteria > Planctomycetota > Phycisphaerae > Sedimentisphaerales > Anaerobacaceae > PLanc-01. Next base: position 1,106 of record JALORE010000266.1, read on the forward strand.
TGGTTGATACGTCCCTTTGTGCAGACAGTCTCGATCTTGTCCAGGTCGATCGCGGCCGCCGCCGCGCCGCTGAACCGGGTGGCGATGGCCCCCGCGGCCAGCAGGGACGTGTTGCGAATCAGGCTCCTACGCGTCAATTCGTTGCTCATCGGTTTTCTCCTTGCAGGGTGTGCCATGCACACCATCCTCCATCGGCCAAACAGGATATCGGGATCACTCCGGAAGGAGTGCCACATCCTCAGACTTTCCGTCGCTCCTTCAGCCCGTTGATCATCTTGACCACCTTCTGCGGGGCCTGGTCGATCGGGACCTTCTCGCTCTGCGGCTCGGACCGCAGCTTGACCTCGACGTTGCCTTCAACCACGGATTTCTTGCCGACCGTGATGCGGACCGGGATGCCGATCAGGTCGGCGTCCTTGAACTTGATGCCGCCCCGCAGGTCGCGGTCGTCCAGCAGGACCTCGACCCCGGCCGTCGTTAGTCTGTCATAGATTTCCTGCGAGACCCGGACCACGTCCGCATCGTCCTGGTTCACCGGCGTCACGATCGCCTCGAACGGCGCGATCGAGATCGGCCAGATGATGCCGTTCTCGTCATTGTACAGCTCGATGGCCGAGGCCATGATCCGGTTGATCCCGATGCCGTAGCAGCCCATGAGGCAGGGATGCAGCTCTCCGCTTTCGTCCTTGAAATTGGCGCCAAGTTTCCTGCTGTACTTGGTCCCGAGCTTGAAGACCTGCCCGACCTCGATGCCTTTCTTGAACAGCACCGGCACACCCTTGTGCGTATCGCCCGGCTGGGCCAGGCGGATGTCCGCCACGAGGACGTTGTCGCCTTCCAGCAGGAAGTCCCGGCCCGGGAGGACGTTACGCGTGTGATGATCGGTCTTGTTGGCGCCCGTGACCCCGACGGCCATCCCGGCCACCGCGTGGTCGATGACCATTTTGGAGACGCGGCTCGCCAGTCCGCGCGGCCCCGCGAATCCCACCTTGGCGCCGGTCACGCGCTCGATCATTTCCGGAGCGGCCAGCTCGACGTGGGCTCCGCCGAGCGCCTGTGTCAGCTTCTCCGGGTTCAGCTCATGATCGCCGCGCACGAGGGCGGCCACGGCCTCGCCACGCGAATCGAAGATGAGCGTCTTGATCATCTCGCTCGGCTTGGTCTTGAGAAAGCCGCAGACCGCCTCGATCGTGCCGACGTTGGGCGTGAACACGTCCTCGGCCGGCGGGACGTTGGCGGGGGCGGGTTCTTTCGGCAGGGGATCGACCGCCGCCTTCTCCAGATTGGCGGCGTAGGAGCCGTCGGCGGTGTAAACGATCGTGTCTTCGCCCGAGGCGCAGGGAATGGTGAACTGGTGCGAGCCGGTGCCGCCCATCTCGCCGGACTCGGCCTCGACGATGACGTATTCGACGCCGCAGCGTTGGAAGACCCGGCAGTACGCGTTGTACATCGCCATGTACGACTGGTGCAGGCTCTCGGGCGTCGCGTCGAAGCTGTAGGCGTCCTTCATGATGAACTCGCGCGACCGCAGGACGCCGAACCGCGGCCGGAACTCGTCCCGGAACTTCGGCGTGATCTGGTAGAGATTGACGGGGAGCTGCTTGTACGAGTTGAGCTCCGCGGCCGCGTGGAACGTGAAGACCTCCTCGGCGGTCGGTCCGAGCACGTTGCCGCGCCCATGCCGGTCGATGATGCGGAACATGGTCTCGCCGTAGTCCTGGTCCCGGCCGGTCTGCTGCCACAGCTCCAGCGGCTGCAGGCACGGCACGATGATCTCCTGCGCCCCGGCCCGGTCCATTTCCTGACGCACGATGGCGATGATCTTCTTGAGCGTCCGCCACCCGAGCGGCAGATAAGTGTACGTCCCGCTGGCGACCTTGCGGATCAGACCCGCCCGGATCATCAGCTTGTGACTCGTGATTTCCGCCTCCGCCGGCACTTCCTTCACCGTCGGGATCAGCAACTGGCTATATCGCATGTAGCTCGTGCTCCTTGGCCTGAAGATGTACTGGAATACTGGAATATTGGAATGTTGGAACAACGGGTGGAGAAATCCGGCCGCAGCCAGGCTTCCACCATTCCATTATGCTACCATTCCATTCTTCCCAAGACCCCGTTCTTATAGCCGAAACCGCCCCTCCCTGCAAGCGGTAGCCTGCAATTGCGAAGCCCCAGTCGGCGGCCTTTCCCGTTGTCTATGCTGGTACCTGCCAGCATAGTAACGGTATGGACGATCTGTCTTAACGATGGGGCGAGCGAGCACAGTACGACTTGGACACCGCCGACGCGATGTTCAAGGCCGGACGATACTTGTACGTGCTCTTCTGCTGCCTGCAGGCGGTGGAAAAGACGCTGAAGGCTATGATCGTGAAGAAGACAGGCAAGCTACCTCCTCGCATCCATAACCTCCCTCGCCTCGCGGAGGTCGCGCGCATCGAATCAAGTCCCGAACAGGTCCAGTTCCTGGGGCAGTTATCGGGCTGCCATTTCCAGTCCCGTTATCCCGAAGCGATGACCGCGGCAGGTGCAACCATTACCCAAGAGCTTGCCCGGGATGTCCTGGGCAAGACGGAGCAGACGGTCCAATGCGTACGGTTGATGCTGCGATAGAAAGCCGGGCGTTAGCCGCCGTGAAAGTGCTGTCTTCCCTCGGTATGGTGCGGGCGGCCTGTCTCTTCGGCTCCCATGTTGAGGGTACACCGGACGAGTGGAGCGACATTGATGTCGCGGTCTTCATGGAGGGGGGAACATTGGGATATCCACGAACGGGCGACGGCGAGGGCCCTGGTCATGGAGAAGGTGGGCAGTGAGGTAGAGGCACATCCATTTCCCCCGTCGTCCCTGGACAACCCGCCGCGCGGTGGTTTCGCCGAGTACATCCCGCGCCACGGCATCTGCATCTTCGAACAGCACTGATACTGCGGCCAGGACCGTTGACTTCGCGGGACCTGCCCTGCGGTGCTCTTTCACATGGCATCCGACAGAACGATTTCGTTCGCGACGGAATCGAATCCGATTTCCTGCAATTCAACTCCGGCACGGAGGCCACGATCGGGTTGGCCGGGAAGAAGGGACATCTGGTCACCGGATCACCAGGACCGGGCCAACCGCCGCGCGGCGGCAACTCACCCGGCCACGGTTCGCAGCGCGATCTTGTTGGCACCGTCGACGAAAATGATCCTGGTGTCCGGCTGCTCGGCGAGCCAGCCGTCCACGACGGCCTGTGGGTCCGGTGCGGGAGACAGGTGGGCGGCTTCGACGAGAGGATTCGGAATCTGCGAGTGCATCCAGACCCGCCGTAAACGCTGAATCATCAACGCAAATTTATAGGGCTTATGACTGTACAGGGCGTAGTCCTGCTGGATCGACCGGATGACGTCCTCGAGCGGAGCCGTGAGGCGGTTGTAGAAGTTCTCCAGGGTCTGCGGCTCGCCCACCCCATTCGGACAGGCGGCCAGGAACAGCACTTCGCCGCCATCCTTCACCGCGACCTTGGTCAATTCCAACGCCCGCTGGGCCGTGTACAGGTCTTCGTCGTTGGACAATCCGCCCGGCGAGACGATCAGCCGCGGCGCCGGCGTGACCGCGCGGATGTTCTTTTCGTCCGTCATGCGGAAGGACTCGGCGGTGGCCTGCTCAACCGGCCCGAACCGGGCCCAGTTCAGCTGCGCGGCGGTGCTGATCATCACCAGCGCGTAGACGGGACGGCCCCGGGTCATCAGGTTCATGCCCTCCAACTGGTCCTCGGCCAGCGGATGGTTCCGGCAGGCCGGGTCCGGATGCCACGGATGTGTCCCGTACGTGGATGCCTCGAGCAGAGCCAGGCTATGATTCTGCTCGACCGTGCGAAAGGCGCTGATGCCGGGCACGAAATTCTTCACGGGATTCGAATACCCCGCGAAGTAGTGCACCTTCACGTCCGACACGACGACGAAGACGTCCGCCTCCTCGGCCAGGACATTGACCAGAACCTGGGTCCCGCGCCTCGTGCGGCCGAGGTCCCGGAACGGGTCGGCCCTGCAGTCATGGACGTGGACGCGGATCGGGGCGAGCCCCGCGTCCCGGCTCATCTTCTCGACCTCCCGGCGGATCTGCTGATTCTTGGGCGTATCCGCGATGTGGGTGCCGGTACAGATCACAAACTGCACCGCCGCGGCGCCGCGCAGCAAGCCGCACACTTCCGGCAGGACATCCCCCAGCGGCTCATCCCGCGACCCATCGTCCAGGAGCACGCACACGCGTTTGGCCGCGACTTGTTTCCGAAAGGCCGCGGCGTACTGCGCCACGCTCTGGTGGAGTCCCGCCAGCGCATCCCCGGCCTGGGTCTGCTGCCACGGCCGGATGATCTCCTGCACGTTGCGATCGGGAACCTGGAGCGAAACGTGGCCGGTTCCATAATGAAGGTCGATGTTCATGGCCGCCCTCAAAAGTCGTATCTCCTCGTTTCTCGGTACGCACCAAGCCCATATTCTATCGTCGGGCAACGACCGACGATAGAGGGAAAGGGGGGCTCTACCCGCCGGGACGGAGGAGATGCCGGATGGCATCGACCGGTGTGAACCAGGCGATTGCCGTCGGGGTGGTGAGCTGGTGGTTCTCCGTCTTCGTGGAAGGGATGAACTGTGTCTGCGAGGCCATGCCGACCACGGCGCCTGCGTCGTCGAGCAGCGGGGCGCCGCTGGTTCCGGGACCGATCTCCGCCGTCGCCGCGATCCAGACCACCTCCCGCCCGTTGCGTTCCGTGGCGAAATGGCGCGAGACGATGCCGGTGGTCAAGGTGTAGTACCGGTGGACGGGGTGGCCGATCACGGCGATCGACTCTCCGATGGTCACGCCGGCGCCGAGGGGCAGGGGCGTGAACCCCGAGCCGTCGAGCTGGAGAATAGCGATATCCCTTTCCTTGTCGGCCGCGAGCACTTCCTTCACGGCGTGCACGCTGCCGTGGGCCGTCATGGCCCCCAGTGCCAGCGACTCCGGTCGATCGACGACGTGATAGTTGGTGACGATCACCCCGGAGGCGGCGAGGACGAACCCGCCTGCGGTGCTGGGATGCTGTCGGCCGCATTGGGTGCAATGGTAGAGATGACTCACCACCAGGACGCCGTTGCGACAGCGCTCGTACAAGTCCGCCAGCGGTATCTTCTCGGTGGCGGTGGCGGGCAGAGCCAGCGGATAGCGGTCCCGCTGCAATTGCGTCCGGAGGACTTCGATTTTCGTGACCTTTTGGCTCTCGATCAATCCCGCCAGGCCCGCCTGGAGACGCGCGTGGAGCTTCGCATCATTCACCGCAACGCTGAGACTGTGTTCGGCGGCCGGGGCGGTACGTGTTCGTTCCTGCGGCACTGCCGGCTGCACTGCAACACCGCGAGAACCGGTCTGGTAAACAGCGTAACGCAGCCGCAGATCGTATTTCACGTAAGATCGTCCGCCGCTCTGGAGCGTGTCGAAACCGACAATCTCCAGCTTGGCCAGGTTTCCTTCCGCGGTGCGCACGGCCAGGATGGTGCCCACGTCGATCAGCGGCGCCGCATCCGACGCCGAGAGCCTGTCGCCGGTGAACTTGGCTCTCTGCACGTCATCCTGTGTCACGGTCGCGAAGGCCTTGCCTTTGATCACGGCGAGCTGAGCCCCATTCTGGGGTACCAGGTACCGTTGGCGTTCGTCCACGTGTTCCCACCACAGATCCACGGCGGACCGGTCCTGATCGTCACCCCGATCCAGGTCCCAGGCGTACGTCCCGCGCAGGAGTTTGTCGCCGGAAGTCACGCCGGACGCAGGGGACGGCCGGCGGGCGCGATTCGTCTCTTCTTCCGGGGCCTTCCAGGACGTGTCTCGCCGCTGCGGCTCCACACGCTCGACAGGTGCCTGCCTGTCGTCGGACGCCGGCCGGCGGGTCTGCAACAGCGCGGTCATCTGTTTGACGTTGCGATACCCCGAGAACCGCGTCGTCTCGACGCCGTTCGGACCGAAGAGAATGCCGGTTGGGTAACCTGTGACTCGGTATCGGGACACGAGGTCCTGACGCTGGTCCCCGTCCACCTTGATGCACATGATGCCTCGGGCGGCGTCTACCACCGGCTGGGCGGTGTACACGAACTGGTCCATCTGTCGGCAGGGCCCGCACCAACTCGTCTCGAAATCCAGGAAGTAGGGCGTCTGATCGGTCTTGGCCTCGGCGATGGCCTGCTCCACGTCATGCCGGAAGGCCAGCGGACTGGTGGCACGGGGAGCCGCCCGGTCCTCCCGGTACATGTCCCGGGCCTGTTCGTCCTGCGTCTGCGTGATCCCCGGATCGAAGGGAACCAGCGAACCCCGGGTGCCGGTGGAGTCCGCCAGGTCCAGTTTGTAGGCCTGGCCCTGGACCCAGGCGAAATCGCCCAGCCGCCGGTGGTCCGTAGACGGCATCGCTTCGGCGGGCTGAATCGTCCAGAAGTCGCCGGTCCCGAGGAGGCCGTCATTGTTCCCGTCGGAGAGAATGATATCGTAGTCGGCGCCCGCGAGACGGACCGATCCTGTCAGGAACCCTCTGCGGGTGAAGCGGATGATCGATGGCGTCTCCTCGGGGCCATCGACGACGACCCAGAAGTTCAGCGGATAGTCCTGCCAGAGGATGTCGCCCGCCACATGGTGTTCCACCTTCACCGACGCCTGGAAAGTCGACCACCATTTGCCTCGCGTCTGAGAGGGCTGACAGGAAATGGGCTTCTCATTCGTCAGGGAGCCATCCCGATCGAAGTCGATGAAGAGCAGATCATAGCAGCCTCCTATCTGACTGCGGGTCAGGGCGAACCGCTGGCCCGATCCGTCCTGGCCGCCGGCTCCCAAGCGGAGGCGTCCTTCCACATGATTGCTGCCGCGTAGCCCTTCGATCGTGGCTGGCGTGAGCGCCAGGCGTGTCCCGACCGGCGTGAACCGCGGATTCAGTTTCGAATCGGTCCGGCCGGCGGCGAGCCGAACCTCCCATTTCTGTAGTAGCGAGTCCCCCGGCGCCTGTGCCCCTGCGGGAGTGCTCACTCCCTCCAATCGCTCCCGTGCCGGCAGTGCCTGGCCCTGGGCACAACATCTGACGCCGACTTCGAGCCCCAGGCCCACGACCAACAGAACCCAGCGCAAACGTGATGTAGTCATGCCATTTCTCTCCAATCGCCATGGCGTTTCCAGGCAGTACGCGGATGCGTAACCACTGTAGCTCCTCGTCCGCAACGGCGTCCCAGAGTTCAGGAAGTGCTTCCTATGCCGATGCATAACATCGTATGCACGTAGATTGTACCGACTCACAGCAGCACACGTCTATTGTGGCGGATGCGTAATTCTTTACTTTCGCCACGGGCATTCGAGTCACCGGCAGATCATGGACGCAACGGTCCACAAAAAAAACTGTATATTTTCGCAAAAATACGTATTTATACGTATTGACTCGACTATCATTCCGGGTGTAAACTGGGGACACTGAAGGTTGGCACCGTGTCCCTGCGGTCATTAGACCTCGTGGATGGCATGATGCCGCCGCATACGGCCCTTCTGAGGAGGGGCTGGCAGCGAGAGAAGGGGCTATGTCGCTGGCTTGCCTAGGGCGCTGGATTCGGGGCACACGGGGAGACGGGGAGATCGCTCCGTTCGTGCGCTCACCTTCCTTTGAGTCACTCGAGCCCAGACTGCTGCTTGACGCGGATTTAGGCCACTCCGACGTGCTGTTGTCCCTCTGCAGCCCAGCCGATGAGTCCACCATCATCCTCGACCTGAACCAGGAAGACCCGTCGACTCAGGAAGAACAGACGCCGCTTGTCACCCTCCAGGTGGAGGATTCGGGGACAGAAGCCGAGGGTTCTGGGGGCGTCGAGGATGGCATCGATCCAGGGTCTGGCCCCGATGCGATGCTGCTGCTGGCAGACGCTGATGTCGGTGTGGCCGAGCTGACCCTGACCGAGTTGGACCAGGCAGGAGCCGCTTCTCAGGTACAGACGGAGTCACAGGTACTGTCGACCTCCCTGCAAAGTCCATCGCCTGCTTTGACCGCGACCGGTCCGCAGGATAGCTTTTCGACGTCTGACTCCTTGACAATTGAGGCGCGCGGTCCCCCGGCCGGCGGCGATTCTGATGCAAGTCCTGGCTCTGCCGGTAGTTATACCGGCGCGGCAGGTCTGTCGGGCTCATTGGTCAATCCTGTCACGCACACCCAGATGTTTGCCGGTGTGGATGTACAACCGTCCGCTGCCGCACCGACCACTTCCCCGTTTGATCTCCTGGGTTTCCCCGCCGCTTACGATCTCCGCACTCTCGGCTATGTCACTCCGGTCCAGGATCAAGGGGGTGCCGGTAGTTGCTGGGCCTTCGGGACCTATGGCACTCTTGAAAGCACTGTTCTGCTCGGCGGCGGCTCTG
>JALORE010000267.1 GCA_025459125.1 Planctomycetota bacterium
GCCGAGATGGGCTATGACGGGGTCGAGTTCGCCGGGTACTACAACTGGCCCGCCGAGAAGATTCGCAAGCTCCTCGATCAGCACAAGCTCCAGTGCTGCGGGACCCACACCGCCGTGGCGACGATGATGGGCGACCAATTGGCCAAGACCATCGAGTTCAACAAGACGATTGGCAACAAGTACCTGATCGCGCCCAGTGGCATGCGGACGAAGTCCCAGGAAACCGTGATCGAGTTCGCCAAGCAGATGACCGAACTCGCGGCCCAGGCCAAGGAACAGGGGATGCGGGTCGGCTATCACAACCACGCCGGCGAGTTCGACGCCAAGGCCGGTTTCATCGCCTGGGAGGTCTTCGCGAAGAACAGCAGCCAGGACGTGATCCTGCAGGTCGATATCGGCCATATCGCGCGGGCCGGGGCCGATCCCGCCAAGTACATGCAGATGTTCCCGGGCCGGCTGACGACCGTGCACATCAAGGATTTCCGCAAGGGCCAGCCGGACCCGGTGGTCGGCGAGGGCGAAGTGGATTGGCCCACCATGTTCAAGATTTGCGAGGGCACCGGCGGCACCGAGTGGTACATCATCGAGGACGAAGCGACCGTCGGGCCGATGCAGCGGATCAAGACCGATATCCAGAACCTCCGCAGACTGCTGGCCAAGTATCACGCCTAGAGGATCGGTCAGCGCTTGCGGTTGCGCAGCTCGTTTTCTCCGTTCGGAGTACCGCGGTTACGCGGGTCTGAATCCTCTGAGCCGCCTCAAGACCAGAGAAGCGGATAGGAAGAGTTTGACCCGCCTGAAGGTGGTACTCCGAACGAGCCGCGCAACCGCCGGACGACCACACGTAACGGAAAGGGGATTTGCCATGGTGAATCGTGGATGGTTGCTGGTCGTGATGGTACTCGCGATGACTCTGCCGGCGCGGGCCGAGGAGATCATCTTCAAACCGCTGAAGATCGATGGTCCGGTCCACGATCCGGCGCGGCACAGCTACTGGTTCGGGCCGTTCTGCGAGTGTGCGTCGGTCCTCGATTTTGACGGCGACGGCGATCTCGACATCGCCTGCGGCCGGAACTGGTATGAGGCGCCCCAGTGGACCAAGCATGCCAACTTCCGCGACGGGGCCGAGACCAATGGCCCCGAGACCGACGACAACAGCGAATTCGCCATGGACGTCAATTTTGACGGGAAGATGGACATCGTCAGCTCCGGTTGGATGTTCCTCAAAGGCGCCTTCTGGTATGAAAACCCCGGCAAGAAGGACGTGGTGTGGAAATCCACGCGCATCCACCAGGCGGTGAACATGGAAGGCGTCATTCACGGCGACATCGACGGCGACGGCGACGACGATATCCTGTGCAACCACTGGGCCCTCGTCAAAGGCCAGGGCATGACTTGGCTGGAGCACATCAATAAGGCCCCGTGGTTCGTGGAGCACATCGTGGGCACCCAGGGCGACATCCACGGCAACGGCCTGGGGGATGTCAACGGCGATAAGCGTGTCGACATTGTGACACCCGTCGGCTGGTACGAGCAGCCCGCACGGGCGACCGACACGCCCTGGACGTTCCACGCCGATTACGAATTCCAGCCCGCTCAAGGCAAAGGCGGGTCGGGCTCGCATCCGATCCTGGTTCACGACGTGGATGCGGATGGCCATAACGACATCATCATCGGCTCCGCCCACGCCTACGGTCTGGCTTGGCTCCAGCAGGAGGTGGACGGGGCCGGGAAGCGCACCTTCACGACACGCTGGGTCGAGACCGACTTCAGCCAGGTCCATACGTTTGCCCTGGGCGATCTCAACGGTGACGGCAAGCCGGACATCGTGACCGGCAAACGCCTCTTCGCCCACCATGGCCACGATATCGGGGCCTTCGAGCCGCTGTACACGTTCTGGTACGACCTCAAGAGCGGCAATTTCGAGCGGCACATCCTGTCGTACAACCACCTGCCGTACTATCCGGAGGAAGGGGGCCTCAATCCGCCGCCGAACTACGTGGTCAGCGCGGGAATGAAGCTGAACGTCGCCGACCTGAACAAGGACGGCCGCAACGACATCATCATCGCCGGCAAGGGTGGTCTGTACGTGTTCTTCAATCATGGCAACCCGCCGACACCGCCCCTGCTGCACAAGCTGGCCCCGGAAGAAGCCTATCCCACTTGGCGAGCGTGGCCCCAGTACGGGGTCCTCTTCAACGGCAAGGACCTCACCGGCTGGAAGGTGCCCGCAGGCGACAACGGTCATTGGAAGGTGGTCGAGGGTGTGATCGACTACGACGCCCGGTCCGAGGCCAAGGGCGAGAAGCACCTCTGGACCGAGGAGTCCTTCGAGGACTTCTCCCTGCACGTCGAGTGGCGGTTCAAGCAGACCACCGGCCAGTACCCGATGCGCACCATCCTCCCCGACGGCTCCTACCAGACCGATGCGAACGGCGAGGTGATCGTGACGCCGACCCCCAACGCGGATTCCGGCATCTTGCTGCGCGGGCTGGGCCAGGGCCAGGTCAATATCTGGTGCTGGCCGATCGGCTCGGGCGAGTTGTGGTCCGTCCGGCTCGACGAGAGCCTGACGCCTGCGCAGCGGGCGGCCGCCGTGCCCAAGGTGCGGGCGGATAATCCCGTCGGCCAGTGGAACTCGTTCGACATCACGGTCCTCGGCGACCGGGTCACGGTCATGCTCAACAATCAGCTCGTGATCGAGAACGCCCAGGTTCCGGGCCTGCCGGATAGCGGGCCCGTCGGCCTGCAGCATCACGGCGGTGTCAACGCCAAGACCGGCGAGCTGAGTCCCGCCTCCAGCCTGATCCAGTTCCGCAACGTCCTGATCCGCAAGCTCCCCCGCCCGGCCGGGTCGGCGCGCAGCGTGCCCGCCAGCAGTCCGCAGAAAGAGCGGACGCAAGAAGGTCAGAAGGCCAGGAAAGCAAAGGGTCAGAAAGCCCGCCGGCCGGCGGCGGCTCCGGATGCCGCGGCCGGCACAGACGCGGACGGCTTCGTCTCGCTGTTCAATGGCAGGGACCTGACGGGCTGGATTACCGGTCCCGACAACTTCTGGGTGGTCCGGGATGGCGTCCTGACCGTCACCCGCCCCGTGGACGGCAAGGAGCACAATTTCGATTATCTCTGGGCGAAGGACACCTACGGGGATTTCATCCTCGACCTGGAGTTTCAGGTCACGCAGGGCACCAACAGCGGCATCTTCTTCCGCACCTCCGATCTCAAGGATCCCGTCTACACCGGCATGGAAATCCAGATCAGCGATTCCTACGGACGCGACAAGGTCAACAAGACCGGCACCGCCGGAGCGGTTTACGATTGCGTGGCCCCGAGCCGCAATGCCATCAAGCCTCCCGGCGAATGGAACCGTTGCACCCTTACCTGCCGGGGCAGCCGGGTCGAGGTGGTCCTCAACGGCGCGAAAGTCATCGACATGAACGTGGACCAGTGGACCGAGGCCGGCCGCAATCCCGACGACACGCCGAACAAGTTCAAACGAGCCATCAAGGACTTTGCCCGCGTCGGCCATATCGGCTTCCAGGATCACGGCCGCCCGGTCTGGTACCGCAACGTCCGGATCAAACGGCTTTGAGTCCGACGCGCCCAGCGGTATACTATGGAGTTGAATGACACCGAATCGACCATGAAAGGAGCCGACCTTATGTGCGACCAGATGCTGCCTGCCAACGACACGAACCATGACTGCAGCCGTCGTCAATTCATCACGACTGCCCTGGCCGGGGCGGGGATTCTCGCGGTCGAGCCGCAATGGCTCTCCGCCGCCGAGCGCAAGAAGGGCCAGAGGAAGAAGAAAGCCGCCGCGCAAGGTCAGGCGGCCGGGGGCCAGGCCACGGATATCGTGACCCTGGGCGCCACCGGCATCAAGACCACCCGCATTGCCCAAGGCACCGGCTGGAATGGCGGCGGCCGTTCCTCCGAGCACTCGCGCCTGGGACAGGAAGCCTTCACCAAGCTGGTGCGGCACAGTATTGACCAGGGCATCGCCTTCGTGGACACGGCCGACCTGTACGGCACGATGCCCTACCTGGGCCGGGCCCTCAAGGGCGTCCCCCAGGACAAGTACATCGCCCTGAGCAAAATCTGGCCGCGGGAGGAATACTGGAACATGCCCTCCGGCGGGGCGATCAAGGAAGTGGACCGCTTCCGCAAGGAGCTCAATCGTGATGTCCTCGACATCTGCCTGATCCATTGCATGACCGACAGCGCGTGGCCCACGACCTACGCGCGTATTCGCGACGAGCTGTCCGAGCTCAAGCAGAAGGGCGTCGTCCGGGCGGTCGGCGTTTCCTGTCACGACGTCAGCGCCATCAAAGCCGCGGCGGCGCTGCCCTGGACGGACGTCATTCTCGCCCGCATCAACAACGTGGGCAAAGAGGCCCAGATGGATGCCTCGCCCGAAGAGGTTGCCCCCATTCTCAAGCAGGCCCGCGCCAACGGCAAGGTCGTCCTCGGCATGAAGATCTTCGGGGCCGGCCAGCTCACCGGACCCGAGCAGAAGGACGCCTCACTGAAATACGTCTTCCAGAACGGGCTGGTGGACGCCGTCACGATCGGCATGCTCAAACCGCAGGAGGTCGACGATACGCTGCAGCGGATGACCGCGGCCCTCAAGGCGTAGTGACGACGATCTTCACCGCTTGAATCGCGTTGTGGCCCGATTTCGGGAAAGGACGCGGCATGGGCTGGGCGGCGCCATTGGCGTCGATCGTCCGGCAGCGCAGGTCGTATTCGCCGGCGCGTTCGACCTTCAGCAGTGCCGCCCAGTGGACGATCGTGTGACGCAGCGGCCACGCGTGTGGCTGGCCCGTGGCAGAATCGATCTGCCGCGGGACCGGCGGCAGCTTGCCTTCGGGCAGCGCCGCTCCCCACTGTTGCGGCGGCGGCAGAATGGTCGCTTCTCTCCAGTCGGCCCGCGCAAAGTACGGATCGTCTCTAGCCGGGATCTCTCCCCGCGGACAGAACCAGTACTGAACTCGACTCAGACCGGACATGCCCACCTGCGCGAGGCCCGTGATCGGCGCCGGCTCATCCGCCTTCATTGTCTTGGGCGTATGGATGAAGCGGGCGCAGGTCTTGATCGCGCTGTCGGTGTCATTGTTCCACAGCGCGTACGTGTCGTTCGCCTGGTAATGATTGGTCAGCACGATGCGCTGCAACCATTTGACGGACGCGTTGCCATACGCTCCGGGGACCAGCATGCGGACAGGCCCGCCGCGCTTGGCCGTGAGCCACTGGTCGTTGAGCTTGTAGCACAGCAGCACCGGGTGCTCGCCCGGCGGGTCCTCCAGGACCCGGCCGATCGGCAGGGAGCTCTGGAAACGCTGCTGGGGATCGTCGTTGTGATAGCCGTAGTAGAAGACCCGCCGGACGTTGCCGGTCGGGCGGGCCAGCCAGATCACGTCCCGCAGCGGGACCCCTTCCCACAAGCCCATGCCACAGGGCTGCTTGCCGTTGGTGCAGGATATCACGCTCAAGATCCGCACCGCGTGCTTCTCGGCCAGTTTCATGAGCCCATCCCACGTCAGGGCCGTCCCCATGGCCTTGGATAGCGGCTGTTCCACTTTGGCGTCACTCTCGGGATCGGGCAGGACCTCCAACTGCCAGGTCTGGCGTGCCAGTCCGACCTCGCGCAGCTTCTCCGGCCCCAGCGTGTGCGGCGGCGGCGTCCCCCGGCCGAAGCTGAGGAAATCCTCCTCGCGGGTCAGGTACTCGAGCTGGGCGATCGCCTCGCGCAGCGGTCGGTCGGAATCCCTGCCCGGCTCCTGCGCCCACAGCCGGGATGTGCTCAGGGCGACGGCACCCGCTGTCCCCAGCTCCAGGACGTGGCGGCGCGTGACGTCGATATGCTCTCTGGCCAATCGCTCTTTCTCATTCATCGCATTCGTCCTTGCCCAACTCCCGCGGGCAACTCGTTTGTAGTGACGCCGTCAGGCGTTATCTTCGATGCCCTCACGGGCACACTGCGAACCAAAGCTCCGGGTGGCAGCGGCAAGCGGAGTCCTCGGAGCTTGCCGCTGGCGGATTGCCGGTGCGACAGACCATCGCCAAAACCTTCGGCCTTGACGATGCCACCCGATACCACGGCTTCGCAGGCCTTTTCCCTTTACCCTTCCAGCCTGGATGGAGCCCTACCGTTTTATGGCGATCTCCAGCCGGACCGCGGAGCCGGGCGGACGGATGTCCCAGCCCAATTCGGTTTGTTGCGCCGCGATCTCGCCGAGGTACTTGTCGCTCTCATCGAAGGCCCGTACCGTGAGGGCCTGCGCCCGGGCCACAGCGCCGATGATCGTACGCACGTCATCCGGAGCGAATGTCCCTTCGGGCTCGGCGATCGCCAGGTGATCCACTTCTGCGACCGTGATGACGGAAAGGCCTCGGCCCCGTTCCGCCCGCCGGACCGCGACACTGCCTGCGGTCCCGATCCCATCGTAGCGCCGCCACCGGCCGCGGCCGTCGAGGAAGACGCACTCCGGTGCGCTCACGCGGTCGTACCGCCGCCCGTCGAGCGTTTCCGAACACTCGAAGAAGCCGTCCATTCCGATCGCCAGCCACCCGAAGGGCGGCAGCTCGTGGGCGATCCCGGCGACCTGCCAGGGTTCCGTCGCGTTGCCGTTGACCCAGATGCGCAGGTCGTTCGGGTAGAGGATAAAGAGCCGCGATTTCCGCCAGTCACCGGTCAGCAGTGCCTCGGAAGAGCTGACCAGGCCGTCCTCCGTGCCGTAGAGGATCTCCTGCGGCTTGAGCATCGCATAGCGTGACTGCAGCGGCTGGAGCATGTAGTACGACCGGCAGGTCTGGCGGAGGCCGTGCGTTTCCTCGACGAGCCAGCCGATATGGCCGTAAGCGATCGTCGCCGCCAGGAACTGGTCGATGCTGGTGACGATGTTCTCCGGCTTCTGCCAGCCCGCTTTACCGGTGAAGAACTGGCTCGTCCAGGGCACGCCGATATCGACGGACAGCGGGTGCATCTTGAGCAGGTCGAAGTGGGGCAGGTAGGGATACTCCCAGAGCCGCAGGCTGCTGTAGGTCAGGCCGTAGTTGCCCGCGCACAGGCCGGCGTAGAGCCACTGGTGGTTGCCCTCGGACCAGCAGTGGTTGTCGTAGACGCCCTGGTCGTGCAGGAGCAGCTCGCCGTAGGCGTAGAACGTCGCGGCGAAGGTCCCCGCGCCCGGCACGCGGGCGTCGAAGTCCGTCCGGTCCCACGGACTGACGGAGGTATGGACGTCGGTATAGGCGGCGTTCGTGCCGAACTTGCGCTGGACCACCCGCGCGAGCCGGCGGTCCGCCTCGACGGCGAACAGCGCCTTGGGTGAGTAGCAGCGCGGCCACGCGGTCACCAGGTTGCCGTCGGGCCGGCGCATCACGCGATCGATGTCCCAGTAGGCGTTCACCGGCGCGAAATCGGTGTAGTTGGTATACAGGCCCGACCGCCAGCCGAGCGAGCGTTGGGCCGCCACGTAGTCGATCAGGGCTTCATCGCCGCCTCTGCCCGGCGCGGCCGATTCGCGGAAGGTGAAGCTCTCGCCGCCATCGCGCCAGGTGATTTCGTGGTTGCACTGGGTCAGCTTCTCGATGCCATAGGCCCGCAGCGTCTTCGACCGTTCGTGTTCGCGCGCGTAGTCGGCCGGACCCCAGCTTTCCTGCCACAAGCGCGTCGCCGCCTCGCGCCCGCCTCTCGCGGGGGGATTGTCGATGGTCGCCAGCGTCTCCTCGAAGACCGGCGAGAACGTCACGAAGAACCGCTCGAAGACATCGTTGCGCCGGCCGTCGGTCCGGGGCAGGTAGCGCACGCCGCCGTTCAACTGGACCTGGTCGCCTTCGATCTTGTCCACCGCATAGGGCGCGGAGGCGTTCGAGCGATACCAGTCCATCCAGACCGAGGCGAAGCAGGGGGGCCGGCCCCGGGAGATCAGGACGTTCAGGTGATGCCCGCCGTAGTTCATGTAGGGCAGCGACAGCAGCGAGGGATTCGCGACGCCCTCGAGCCGCCCGTACGAAAGCTCGGTGGCCAGCCCGCCGGTGCAGAAGCAGTCCACGACGAGACTCTTTTGCCACAGGCGGACCGCCGAGCGGATCACGACCTCGGCGCCGTTGACCGTCGCCCGCCAGGAGGCCTCCAATTGCTCGTAGTCGTGCCGCAGGGCGTTCTTTTCGGCTGCCTTCACCGGCACGCTGCGCACCTCGATCAGCCGCGCCTCGGCGGGTTCCGCCACGAACGTCAGCCCCGCTTCCGTCAGGGCTTTGCCCACGACGGCGCCGTTGAGCTTGACGAGCACCGGCTCCCAGAACTGCGCGCCGGGCTTGATCTCGTACTCGAGCTGCGTCTCAGCGTCCTTGTAGGTGAACCGCCAGGAGTCGCCCGCCTGCTCCAGTTGGGTGCCGAAGTCGTCCGCCAGGTTCTCGGGCAGGATCGTCTCTTCGCGCGTGGGGAAGGGCAGCCGGCCCGGGCCGGTGTTCGCGCCGGGCGACTGGCCCGGGAACGGATCGATCCCGCGCTGCGGCCGGGGCGCGAAGGTCAGGGGCGCCGGGTCCTCCTTGAAGAAGACCAGGTCCTCGAAGAACAAGTCGCGATCCTCTTCATTGGAGCCGCCGGTCACCCGCAGGCCGGCGAAGCGCAGCGGCTTCTTCTCGAGCAGACTCGCCGGCAGGACCTTGTGCACCAGCCACCACTCCTTCCAGCGCACCTGGGCCAGATCGAGCGTGCGCGTCTCACTGTCCTTGTCCAACAGCAGCAGCGTGACCGTCGTTTGCGGCGTCCCCCGCTCGGGCGCCCAGGCCCAGTTGTTGCCGTAGATCCAGATCGTCGTCGCCGATACGCCCTCGGGGATTGCCACCGGCGCCGGCGGCCGCAGGATGACCATGCTCTTGCTCGACGTGCCCCGGTAGACGAGCCGCGCGACCGGCGAGTCCCACACGCGCTGCTTCCGCGAGCCCGCCAGATCCGCGACAGCCCCCTCGGCCAGTTCCACCTGCCAGCCGGCGAGCGAATCAAAGTTGACGAGCGGCACGTGCGGCGGCTTGCGGCCGGCCCGGCCCATCTCGTAAGGCCGTTCCCCCGGCGTCTCCCTCTTGAGCAGGGGCACCGCCGGACGGACCTCCGGGGCCGTCGCCCCGGCGCCTGCCAGCAGCATCGGCAGGTTCAACAGGATCAGGACTTCCGTGGCGAGCCGCGCCTTCATATTCCACCTCATGGCCGCAACAACTGTCGATCCATCCGCAGCAGCCCCGCCCACAGCGTTCGACTGCCACCGGCCTCCATTGTAGCCGCCGCCCCCTCGTGGAACAACCGCCGCCTGGACGAGGTAACGCGGCCGATTGGCTTTGTTTGGTGCGGCGGCCGCCGGTGAAGATCGTCAAGTTCCAGGGTTGGCGATCTTCAAACCCGCAAAAGGCCGAAATCACGCGAAAAACGCGAAGATCGCCAA
>JALORE010000268.1 GCA_025459125.1 Planctomycetota bacterium
CGGCTGTGCATTCCGGGTGGCTTGAGAGGTACGCCATGTGTGGTCCTGGAAGAAACATAGGCAGTGTTGGGTGCTGGTGGGTAAGGCACGCCTTTGCGATGGTGTAGGCGGTGGGATGCGATGTCGGCGCCGTCACAACGGGTTCCGTGCCATTTCTCTCACGTTCTTGCCATGTGAGGTTCTGCAACTGCCGAGTGGTGGTGTTCTATCGTCGTGGATGTGCACACCGACGGGGACGGAGTCTGCCTGCGGGCAGTCGGAACTTGTGCCGTGGGTGGATCCATGGTCGTCTGAGCGTGGCTTGGGATTGGAGCGGGCGTGGTAACGTACATGTGCGTTCTTCTCGGCTCTGCCTTCCTGGCGGAGTTAATTACGCCGCTGGTGATTCGGCTGGCATGGCGGGTCGGGGCGGTGGACAAGCCCGGTGCGCGCAGCGTTCACACCCGTCCGATTCCGCGGATCGGCGGCGTGGCCATCTACGTGGCCGCAATGAGCCTGATCCTCTGTCTGCCGCTGATCGACCGTCAGGTAGCAGAGAAATTCCGCGATGCGGGGCTGCAGTTGGTGGTGCTGCTCGTCGCCATGAGCGCCATCTTCCTGGTGGGGTTGATCGACGACCTCCGGCAGTTGCCGGCCCGGGTCAAGTTCGGGGCCGAATTGTTGGCCGCGCTGGCCCTGTGTCTCGTGGGCGTGCGGATTGGGACGATCGGTCTGACCGACGGGTTCGACGTCCAGTTGGGATGGCTGGGCTGGCCCATCACCATCCTCTGGATCGTGGGAATCACCAACGCCGTCAATATGAGCGACGGCTTGGACGGTTTGGCGGCCGGCATCGCGGCCATCGCCTGTGGCGTGATTGCCGTCTTCGCCATTTACCACAGCACCCTGCACGAGGCAGCGAACCAAAGCAACGATGTGATGATGGCCCTCTTCGCGCTGGCTTTGCTCGGCAGTCTCGCCGGGTTCTTGTTCTTCAACTTCAACCCCGCCAAAGTCTTCATGGGTGACTGCGGGAGTCTCTTCATCGGGTTTACGATCGCGGCGACGAGCGTCATGTGCGTGTCCAAATCGGCGGCCCTGGTGGGCTTGACGTTGCCGGCCCTGGCGCTGGGCATTCCCATTTTCGACACGCTGTTCGCCATGCTGCGGCGGTACGCGGAGCATCGCTCTCTGTTTGCCCCGGATCGGAGCCACTTCCACCACCTGTTGCTCCGGCAGGGCTTGCCGCAGAGGCAGGCGGTGATTCTGGTCTATGGGCTGACCCTTTTGACTGCGGGTGTCGGGCTCCTCGCCATGGTCCGCAACAGTGCCAGTTCACTGATTGTCTTCGGCGGCGTGGCGCTGGTGAACATCCTGCTGTTTCGGCTGGTGGGGGTCATTCGGGTGGGGGAGACACTCACGCGTCTGCGGCAGAAGTACCAGCGCGGGTCCGAAGAACACACCGACCGCCGGCGTTTCGAGGAGCTGCAACTGCGGTTCCGGCAGGTGCACCATCCGCAGGAATGGTGGACGGTTCTCTGTGAGGCGGCCGAGCGTATGGATTTCGCTTGGATTTCCTTGAAGACGACGCACGCCGACGGCCGGATCGAGGAAGAATCGTGGTCGGCACCCCAGACGCGGGGCCAGTCGTCGAAAACGGTCACGATGACCATTCCGTTCGGAAACGGTGACCGGCAGTTCACGCGGAGACTGGAGGCCGGCATCCGCATCGATGGCTCGGTGGAGGCCGCCAGCCGGCGGGCCCTGTTGTTTGGACGGTTGCTGGACGAGTCGGCGGCGGCGGCGGATGGGAACGGCGCGTGAGGCGCCGGCCGGCGCGTGGAGATTGGACATCGATCCCAATTCAGAAGGAGCCGTGTGATGATCGCAGATGCGCCTTTGACAAAACGGTTGTTTCGCCTGCCCGCTTCGCTCAGCGTGATGGGGGTCCCGGTGACCCCGTTTGAGAGCTACGATCACGCGCTCGAGTGCATCACGCAGGCGATCGAGTCGGGGCGGAAATCCTCCTGTGTGGCGATCAATCCCCTCAAGATCCACCGGGCCTGGCGCGAGCCCTCCCTGCTGGACATCCTGCGCGAAATGGAGTACTCCATTTGCGACGGCATCGGCGTCTCCATCGCGGCCAGGATCTTGTGCGGACAAGGTCTCAACCGGATCACGGGCTGCGATTTGTTCTTTCGGCTCTTGTCGCTGGCCGCCGAGAAACAGTGGGGAGTCTACCTGCTGGGAGCCTCCGCCCAATCGAACGCGGCCGCCTGCGCGCGCCTGCCGGAGATGTATCCCGGTCTGCGCATTGTCGGCGGGCAGGACGGGTATTTCACCGATCCGGGAGACGCGGTGCGGCGCATCAATGCCTCCCGGGCGGATCTGCTGTTTGTAGCCATGGGATCGCCGAAACAGGAGTACTGGATCGCGCAGCACCGGCACGCGATTGACGCACGTTTCTGCATGGGCGTCGGCGGCAGCATCGATATCGCCGCGGGTCATCTGCGGCGGGCTCCCGCCGTGTTCCGCATGACGGGCACGGAGTTTCTGTTCCGATTCGCCCTGGAACCGCGCAAAAGACTGGCCCATCAGGGAATCCTTCTCCGTTTCCTGCTGCGCGTCATCGGCACCCGGCTCTGCAATGCCGGCCCCTCCCGCGTCCGGGCCCGGGAGGCCAATACGGAATCGTGACGCCCGACGCCACGCGCAGCGAGGCTCCAACAAGGGAGTGACATGGTGGCAACATGAGTGAGCAGACGCATCGGTCCAAGCATACGATACCGCCGCAGGACTTGGTCGACGGGGTTGGCGCCCCTTCTGATCCGATCGCGCGCAATCCCAAGGATGTAGACGAACCGGGCGAGGAGGTCCAGACCACGGAGGTCCGTCGTCGCACGGGGATTGTCCCGCTGGCTCCCGGGGCTTCGTCGCTGCCGGGCTGGGCTGCCGGAATGGCTCGGCACGGTTCCTCGAGCTCGTCCGCGCTGGGTCTCCTGGTGCCTCTGGTTCGGTTCAAATGGACCGTCCTGCTGATCGCCGTCTTGATTTCGGCTCCCGCGTGGGTGGCGATCTGGATGCTGATCGTGCCCAAGTACCAGGCGCGGGCCGAGGTGCGCGTCCGGCCCATTGTCCCGCGCCTGGTCTTCCGTACGGAAGAAAACGGGATGATTCCTTTGTACGACTCCTTCGTGAACACGCAGGTTTCCCTGATCCGGGGCCTGACGGTTTTGCAGCGGGCGCTGGATCTGCCGGAAGTCCAAAAGACCCGCTGGTATCGAGAACCTTCGCAGACGTTGATGGAGCGGCTGCGCGGCAACACGGCACCACACATGGAGAGACTGCGGGACGGCCTCTCGGTCCGGCCGCGCCCACGAACCGAGATTATTGACGTCTCCTTTGTCGACGCCAGCGCGACGGAGGCCAAGCTCATCGTGAATGCGGTCCTGGACCGATATGTGAGTTACATCGGGGAAGCCTCGGATGCCACCGAGGATGTGCTGTCGCGTCAGTTGCTGGAACAGCACCGCTCGCTGCAGACGGACATTGAGGGACGCGAGAAGGTCTGCGCCGAGCTCCGCCGGCAGTTGGGTACGGAGACGCCGCAGGAGCTGGTCTCGAGCCAGAGGATCCGTCTGGACGGGGCGCAAGCCCGTCTGAAGGAGTTGCGCAACCGCATGGCGCTGCTGGACTGGGAGATGAAGCAGAGCGCCCCCAAGGACAGCAACAGCGTGCCGACGGTTCCGGTCGCCGTCGCGGCGGAGAAATTGAAATACCATGCGGATGCCGAGTGGCGCCGGCTCGATGTGAATGTGCGCGCCATTCAGCACCAGATGGAGACGTACGGCCCGACACATCCGGCCCGCGCCCGGCTGACGAAGGAGATGGAGTTCTCGCAGGAACTGCTGCGCTTGCGCGAGGAACAGTTGGACGACCAGACCCAGAGGCCGCCGGTGGCAGGCACCGTCCCGACCGGCTCCGAATCCGGGCTGGTGGGGATCCCGCTGGAGTACCAGATGGCCCGCGCCAAGTATGAGGAGCAACTGGTGCAGGCGGAACTGGCGAAGGAAGAGGCGGAGTTTCGGAAGCTCTTCGACAGCGCCCAGTTGTTGGACCGCGAGATGAACGCCTTGCGTGCCAAACGCGAGTTGTACGACGCGGTTCGCCAGCGCCTGGACCAGAAGAACATGGAGCGGGGCGTTCCCGGATCGATCGAAGTGCTGACGGAGGCCTTCGCACCCAGCAAACCCACCCAGGACCGGCGGATCGTGTTCACGATCATGGCCCTGGCGGCGGGTCTGGGCTTGGGCGGCGCCGTGGCGTTCCTGCGGGCGAGCCGGGACCAGACCATCCATGCCGTCGCCGACATGCCCCAGCCGCTGCAGCTCTCGCTGCTTGGGCAATTGCCTCTGATTCAGATCCGTAAACCGGCCGGCCTGCTGTGCGACGACGTGTTCCAGAACCAGACGGTGCTGGGCGAATCGGTGCGCACCATGCGCACCGCGCTGCTGTCGCGGCTGGATCAACGGGGCAGCACGTCGGTCCTGATCACCAGCGCCACGCCGGGGACCGGCAAGTCCAGCTTCACGATGACCCTGGGCAAGAGCATGGCCCAGGCCGGCAAGCGCGTGCTCGTGATCGACGCGGACCTGCACAAGCGGTCTCTCTCGGAGAAATTCAAGCTGCTCGATGAACGCGGTTTCCTGGATTCGCTGAAGCAGCGCAGGATCGACGCCCAGCATATTTTCCCGACGGAGACGCCCGGCCTGAGCGTGATGCCCGCCGGCAAGGTCAACGGGGACACGCTGGTGGTGGAAGAGTTTGCCAACGGCGCCTTCAAGATCTGCCTCGATCAGCTGTCGAACGGCGCAGGCTACGACCTCATCCTGGTGGATAGTCCGCCGGTTTTGCCGGTGGCCGATGCCGTGATCCTGGCGGGACAGGTGGATGGGACGATCATCGTGGAACGCGAGCGGTTGTCCCGTCGCGCGCAGGTGGCGGATGCCTTGACCCGTCTCGGCTCCGCCGGGGCTCGCATCCTGGGCATGGTGTTCGTGGGTTCGACCGGCCCCGGTGGTCACAAATACGGCTATGGATATGAATACAGTTATGGTTACGGCCACGGGTACGGTCGGAACCGCAAGGGCAAGAAGGAGTCGTGAGGTGAAGACGAGCGCAAAGGGTGTGCCCCAGGCATCCATCGATCCCGCGACGATCGGCAGACTGCGGTCGATCGCTCTCCATGCCCTGCCCCGGATGTATCGCCCGGCAGAACGGCTTTTCGCCTTTCGTCTGCGCAAGAACGGTGCCGGCGAGGTTCTGGAGGGCGTGAGTCGCCGGTATACCGCGACGGTCCTGATCGGTCTGGCGAGCGAGGACCGGCGGGTGGCAACCGAGATCCTGGGTCGTCACAGTCCGCAGGATGTCTGTGATCGCCTGCTGGACGACCTGGAGCGCATGGAGGATCTGGGGGAAGTCGCGCTCACCGCGTGGGCGGCGCAGGCGCTGGATCATTCCCGAGCGGCTGCGGCCATCCGGGCCCTGCGACAAAGGGAGCCCGGGCAGCGCCCGTATCCCATGGTGGAATTGTCCTGGGCGCTCACCGCGTTGGCGGTTGACCCGCAGAAGAGCGATCCGGCCCAGGCGGACGTCACGGCCCAGGCCCTGCTCGCATCCTTCCAGTCGCAATCGGCTCTCTTCCCGCACTGGTCGGCCGGGTATGCCGCACCGAAACTGCGGGCCCACGTGAGCTGCTTCGCCGATTTCGTTTACCCGATCCAGGCGTTGTCTTACTATCATCTGGCCACCGGCAACACCCGGGCCCGTGAGACGGCGTGTCGCTGTGCCGCGCGCATGTGCGAGTTGCAGGGCCCGGCCGGCCAATGGTGGTGGCATTTCGACTGCCACACGGGTCGGGTCGTCGAGAACTACCCGGTCTACGCGGTCCACCAGGAGGCCATGGCGCCCATGGCTCTCTTCGCGCTGGCCAAGGCCGGTGGCCCGGAGTATCCGGCGGCGGTGGCCAAGAGCCTGCAATGGCTGGTGAGCCCCCCCGAGAAGCCCGGCTCCCTGATCGACGAGGAGCGTCAGGTCATCTGGCGCAAGATCGCCCGGCGCGAGCCGCGCCGGCTGGTCCGGGGTCTGCAGGCGGCCGCCAGTTGCCTGCATCCGGGGCTCCGCGTGCCCGGCTTGGGTTGTCTCTTTCCGCCCACGGCCGTGGACTACGAGAGCCGCCCGTACGAAATGGGCTGGATCCTCCACGCCTGGCCGGGAAGTTGCGAGCCGTAAAGCGATGAGAGGCGTGGTGGACACGCCGGCAGACTCCCTTTTCTTGAACGTCGCATCATGAGTTTTCGTCACCTAGCCCTGTACGCCGTCGTAGCGGGTCTTTCCGTGTATGCCTGGAAGGACTGGTTCAAGAGCCTCTGCGGCCTGATCCTGCTGATGGCCATTATCGAGCATGAGGACATGCCCAAGACCATGTTCGGCATCCAGGGGCTGAACACGTGGAATATGCTCTTTGTCGTCATCGCGCTGGCCTGGGCGGCCTCTCGGCAGCGGGAGGGACTTACGTGGGATATCCCGCGTCACATCGGTGTGCTGTTATTCTTGTATCTAACTGTCATTTTGATCGGTGTGTTTCGAGCTATTGGGGATCGCAGTTACATTCAAGGATATCCGCTCAAGAACCTGATCAGTGAAGAACTGATCAATACGATCAAATGGGGCTTACCGGCGCTCCTGCTTTTCGATGGTTGCAGAACCCGCCGTCGCACTGTACTGGCCCTCGTTTGCATCCTTGTCCTGTATGTCATTGTCGCTGTTCAGGTGGCACGATTCATGCCGCCCGGCGCGGCTTTTGGCGATGGGGAATTGCTGAACCGCCTGCGCATGAGACTCGGCAGGTACATTGGTTACAGCGCCTGCGATATCTCGGCCATGTTGGCCGGTGCCTCGTGGGCGGTGCTGGCAGCGCTGCCGCTGATCCGAAATAAGAAGTACTGGGCGATGGGCTTGCTGGCGGCAGGAGTGGTTGCCTACGGCCAGGCCCTGACGGGCGGCAGAGCCGGGTTCATCGCATGGGGCGCTACCGGGTTCCTCCTCTGCGTTTTGAAATGGCGCAAGTACCTGGCCCTGGCGCCCGTCGTCGTCATTCTGCTGCCGGTCGTCTTCCCGGCCGCCACGGCCCGAATGCTCTCCGGATTTGGCCAGACCGATGCCGCCGGGCAAACGACTACGGATGAGGATGCCATGACCTCAGGCAGGAATGTGATGTGGCCGCACGTCATTGAGAAGATCGGCGAGTCGCCCGTTGTGGGATACGGGCGGTTGGCGATGCAACGCACCGGTCTCTATGATGAGTTACTCTCGATGGACATGCCTTTTGCACATCCGCACAACGTCTATCTGGAGACGCTGCTGGAGAATGGCATTGTGGGGTCGCTGCCGATCGTTGTTTTCTGGGGGATATTGCTGGTCTATTCCGCGGCATTGTTCCGAAGTGACAACCGCCTGTACACGGCCGTGGGGGGCTTGTCACTGGGCTTGATCCTGGCGCAAATATTTGCGGGGATTGGAGCGCAGCACTACTATCCGAGAGTGAGCACGCTGGGCATGTGGGCGGCGACGTTTCTGATGCTGCGAGCGCACGTTGAAGAAGAGCGCGCACAAGCAGGCCTGGTCGTAGAAGAACTCCCACTGGGGATGACCCCGGTGCCTATGGTCGCCGTCTCTGCCGATGCAGGTTGAGGGTGCTCCTCACGAGAATCCGCTCCCAGGAATCCTGGAGACCGCCGCGGTAATGCGAGAAATCACGAAAATGAGTTCGCCTGAGATTGTGGCCCAAAGAGCCCAGAACTACGACCATCACTATCGCACGGCCGGATGGAAAGCCGAGCGATGGACGCAGGAGAAGGTGGAGAGTTTCCTGGCCTATGCCGTGGACGTGGACCAGGGAGGGTATCTGAATGGCCGCGAGGTCCAGTATGGCCTGCGTGCCGTGGGCGCGCCGGACTGCGCCGGGATGAAGATCCTGGATTACTGCTGTGGCACCGGGATCACCGCGCTGTACTTTGCCCTGTGTGGGGCCGAGGTCTGGGCCTTCGATGCTTCTCCGGAGGCGATTCATATTGCCGCCGAGAGTGCGAAACTGAGCGGCGTGGCGGATCGGGTCCACTTCGAGGTTCTGGATGCTCAAGCTCTTCCCTATGAAGATGGATTCTTCGATGCGGTGTTCTGCCAGTCGGCACTGCACATTGTCATCGATTATCCGAAATGCCCGCACGAGCTGGCGCGCATCTTGAAACCCGGCGGATCGGTCGTCTTCTGTGAGGAGGGGCTGGGCTACAACCCCCTCTTGAAGCCGATCCGGTGGTTGCGACGTCGGAAATGGATCAAGTGCGGCGGCCGGCCCTTGAAATACCCCGACATCGAGCAGTTTGGTCAGCCTTTTTCCCGGACACACATTCAGCACTTCAATCTGCTGACGCAGGTCAAGACCGCCTTCCGGCGGCAACTGGAGCGGCAGGGCGGACTGCGACCCTGGGCCAGACGGCTCCTGCACGGCACGGAGAAATTGGATCGCATGCTGCTCCGTGCCTTGCCGTGTCTGAAGAGATATTGCGGCACGGTGGTTATCGTCTATACGAGATAAGGGGCATCCTCCTGTCGGTATGAGGCCACGCATTGACTATGTGTATATCCTGGGCGCCAGCCACTCCGGCTCCACGCTGCTGGCGATGCTGCTGAATGCCCACCCGGACATCACCACGATTGGTGAAACCGCCCCGGGCCGCATGGGGGATGTGAATACCTACCGCTGTTCCTGCGGCCGACTCATCCAGGAGTGTGCCTTCTGGACGAAGGTTGCGGCCCGGATGCGGGACCGGCATCCGGAGTTTCGTCTGGACGACTTTGGCACGAAGTTTGAGTTTCCGGCCGGCCGCGTCATCAACCGTCTGCTCCAGTTCGAGCACCGTGGCAGGATGCTCGAATTGTTGAGGGACACGGTGTTGCGTCTGTCTCCCGGCTGGCAGGCAGCGCGACGCGAAATCGCGACACGGTGTTACGATCTGACCGCGGCGGTACTGGCGGAATCCGGCGGACGCATCCTGGTCGATTCCTCGAAGCTGGCCCATCGGCTGAAGTTCCTGCTCCAGATCCCGGAATTCAACCTCAAGGTGATCCACCTGGTTCGGGATGGGCGCGCCGTGGCGCTGACCTATATGAAGCAGGATGAATTCGCCGATTCCCGCGAACCGGCGCTGCGGCGCGGCGGTCGGGGCATGACAGCAGACGCGACGGCGGCTTCCTTACCCATGCGGAGGGCGGCGCAGGAGTGGCGCCGCTGCCTGCAGGCGGCCGAGCACGTCCTGGTGGGACTCGATCGTTCGCAGTGGATCCAGGTCCGGTATGAGGAATTCCTGGTGGGACTCGATCGTTCGCAGTGGATCCAGGTCCGGTATGAGGAATTGTGCCGCGACACAGACGGAGTACTGTGCCGGATTCATGATTTTCTTGGGACGGACTATGCCCGAACTGCCGGCCGTTTCCGCGACGCGGAGCATCATGTCATCGGCAATGGCATGCGCCTGGACGGCACCTCGAGCATCTCCCTGGACGAACGCTGGAAATCGGTGTTGACCGAGCTGGAACTCGCTACGTTTGATTGTGCCGCAGGCGACATGAACCGTCGTTACGGCTGTACATGAACAGGGAAAGAAGAATGCCGACCGCCTCCGTCGAGCAGACAAATCGTTCCGCTAGCCCTGTAAGCCAGGGCATGGCCGAGGATCTGACCGGCCGGGAGCGACTGGTCTCGAATGTCCTTTTCAGTTGGGCCACGTACTTCGTCTTTATTGTCGCGGGCTTCGTCATGCCCCGCCTGATCGACCGGCGGTTGGGGCAGGACCTTCTGGGGGTCTGGGACTTCGCCTGGTCGGTGGTAAGCTATTTCGAACTGGTGCAGGCAGGAGTCGGCGCGTCTGTCAATCGCTACGTGGCCAGGTATCGTGCGGTCAGTGACGTTCTGAGCATCAACCGTGTGGTCAGTTCCGCGACATGCATCCTGACCATCGCGGGAGCCCTGGTGTTCGGATTGACAATCGCCGCATCCCTGCTGTTGCCTCACTTGTTCGGCCCGCGGCTGGGGCCCTACGCTCTCCAAGCTCAATGGATTGTCTTCTTCCTGGGCTTGAGTTTCTGCACGCGCGTCGCCTTCGGCGCCTTTAACGGGGTCCTGACCGGTTGTCACCGCTGGGCACTCCACAACGTCAACGACAGTGCCTGGCATGCGGCCACCATTGCCGGGATGATCGTGGCGGTGCTCTCCGGTGGAGGATTGAGGGTGTTGGCGGTAATCGCTTGCGTGGGAGGGGTAGCGGCGGACGTAACACGCGTGCTCTTGGCGCATCGGGTGTGCCGTGGATTGCGCCTGCGGCTCTCTTTGGTTCGAAAGGAGACGATTCGCAGCATCTTCTTCTTCGGCGGCAAGACACTTCTTCCCAGCATCTCCCAGATGCTGTTGTTCCAAACCACCAGTGTCTTGATAACCGGTTATCTTGGACCCGCCGCCCTGGCCCTCTATTCCCGGCCGCAATCGTTGGTGCGTCACGTGAACGCGCTCGTCAACAAGATGGGCATGGTACTGACCCCTACGACCAGTTCGTTGCAGAGCGTGGGAGACCTGGAGGCGGTCCGGCAGTTGCTGATCAAGTCTGTCCGGTATTCTCTTTACCTGGTCCTGCCGATGGTCCTATTCCTGGCCATCTTCGGCGGCTCGGTGATGCAACTGTGGATGGGGCCCCGCTACGCCGACGGCGTGGTTCCGGCCGTCCTGGCCGTCGGTTTCCTGACCGCCATGGCGCAGACACCCCTGCGGATGATTCTGGTCGGGTTGAATGTACACGGTCGTGCCAGTGTGGCAGAGTTGGTCGCCTCCGTATGCTCCATCGTTCTGACCGTGCTGACGCTCAAGTCCCTGTCGTGGGGTCTGGTTGGTGCGACGATCGCGGTCACGCTTCCCCTGACGATCATGAACGTCGTGTACTTGCCGCTCTTGGTGCGTTCGCAACTGGGTCTCGGCGTGGCAAGGTATTTCTGGTCGGTGGTCGCCCGACCGGCTGTCCACCTGGTGCCATTTGCCGTCTGTCTGATTGCCGTCCGGCTCGTGTTCTGGAAGCAACCGATGGTCGGTCTGTTGTGTGCAGGGGGGACGGCAACTGTGATCCTGGCCGTCGTGTATTGGCGGTACGTTATCCCTGATCGAATCAAGACGCGTACGTTCTCCTACCTTGCCGCGTTGAAGAAGGTCGTGTACCCACTCCAGTGATGGTTCTTCTCAGGCGTAAGCCATTAACGGACTGCTACACAAGTTGTTCGCCTGGTGCCCGGTCTACAAGATCGCCGTCGGAGGCTACTGGTACTACAACTACGTTGAGGAACGACGGTATCATCCGAAGCGTTTCTGTCGTTACGGGACGGATGTCACGATTGGGCCCGGCGCCTTCATAAGATCTCCCGACAGGATGAGCATAGGTGACGGGGTTTTCATCGGAAGTAACTGCTATATCGACGCCCTCGGTGGACTCTCGTTGGGTAACGGCTGCGCTTTGGCCTCCAATACGACTATTCTGACGTTAGACCATCACCATCGCGGCGCCGAGAGCATCCCGTGGGGGGAGACCCGCATCCTGAAGCCCGTGGTGTTGGAGGACTACGTTTGGATTGGAATGAACGCGTCGATTCTGCCGGGCGTGACGGTTGGTGAGGGAGCGATTGTAGGCCTGGGATCCGTCGTACCGAAAGATGTTCCCTCACGGGCCATTGTTGTAGGCAATCCTGCGCGAATCGTCGGACATCGGCCGCAAGAAGACTATGAGTTCCTGAAGAAGAGTGGTGCCGTCAGACCTGCGAGTCGGCGTTGTACACGTTTCTGGATACCTCCCGAGATGAGGCTCAAATATGCCAAGCTCCTGGAGAACGTTGGGTACAGTGCTTCCGCAGAGCATCTGGAGTTCAGGCGAGAGGATTGAATTGCCTGGTGTTATGGAAAACGACGCTCTTCATAATGACGCGCGGTCGGAACGCTCCACCACCGCAGGCGGGAAGATCCACATCTGCTTTGTCGCCCATCTGGCCTACGGGGCATTTGTCGGGGGCCGCCACGGTTTCATTGGAGGCGTGGAGCGGCAGACCGCACTCATGGCACGATGGTTTGCCAAACGGGGGCATGCCGTCAGGGTCCTGACGTGGGATGAAGGCCAGCAGGATGGCACCGAGATCGACGGCGTGCGGATCCTCACGATGTGTCGCAAAGAGGCGGGGATCAAGGGTGTGCGCTTCTTCTGGCCGAAGTGGACCAGTCTCGTGGCGGCGCTGAAACGGGCGGATGCCGATGTCTACTATCAGAACTGTGGCGAGTATGTCACGGGTCAGGTTGCCCTCTGGTGCCGCAGGCAGGGACGGAAGTTCGTCTACTCGATCGCCAGCGACCCCGATTGTGACGCCCGGCTGCCCGAGATGCACAAGCTGCGCGAGCGGGTCCTGTACCGGTACGGATTGAAGCGTGCCGACCGGGTCATCGTCCAGACGCGCAGGCAGCGGGAGATGCTGCAGACCGGCTTCCAGCGGAATGCGGTGCTGATCCCCATGCCGTGTCCGGGACCATCCGAGGAGGAGTATGCCGGCCAGGAGCGGGACCGTAACGGGTCGCAGCGTGTGCTCTGGCTGGGCAGAATATGTGAAGTGAAGCGTCCCGATCGGCTGTTGGATTTGGCCGAGGCTTGTCCGGATATCCCTTTCGATTTTGTGGGGCCGGCGGCGGACACGGAGTACTGCCGTCAAGTTTGCGAGCGTGCGAAGACCCTGAGGAATGTGGTGCTGCACGGCCCGGCGGCGCGGGAGCGGGTGTCGGAGTTCTACCGGCAGGCCCGGATCATGTGCTGCACGTCCGACTTCGAAGGTTTTCCCAACACGTTTCTGGAAGCATGGAGTCACGGCTTGCCGATCGTGTCCACCTTCGATCCGGACGGCCTGATCGCGGAGAACAACATGGGGGTCGTGGCCTCCGATCAGCAGGGACTGGCGGCGGGAATACGCACACTCCTCAACGATCACCAATGCTGGCAGTCGGCGTCGCAGGCCGCCCGCCAGTACTATTTGTGCAACCATACAGTGGATGCTGTCATGCCGAAGTTCGAGAACGTGTTCAGGGAGGTCATGAACGGCTCATCATGTGTCAATGAAGGGGTTATGTCATGTCAATCATGATAACGGGAGGCGCCGGATTCATTGGATCGATGCTCTGCAAGCTGCTGGTTGAGCGCGGCGAGGACATCGTCGTGATCGACAGCCTCCGTAATGGACGTCGCGAGCTGGTGGATGCCCTCGGGCCCGGGGCCCGCCTGGTGAACGTGGACATACGGGATTGCGAGGCCGTCCGTGCCACGGTGCAGGAAGTGCGTCCGCGGGGCGTCTGCCATCTGGCGGCGATTCACTTCATCCCCTACTGCAACCAACACCCATTGGAGGCCCTGGACATCAACGTGCAGGGCACGCTCAGCGTGCTGGAGGCCTGCAAGGCGGCGCCGCCGGAGATGGTGGTAATCGCCTCGACGGCCGCGGTCTACGGCATTGGCGACCTTCCCTGTGTGGAGACCGATGTGCCGCGGCCCCTGGACATCTACGGCATCTCCAAGCACACCTGTGAACAACTGGTCCGGCTTTACAGTGCGGACACGGGGGCCCCGAGTATTGCGGCCCGGATTTTCAACGCGGTCGGACCCAACGAGACGAATCCGCACCTGGTGCCGCAATTGATCAACCAGTTGATCCGGGGCGAGCGAACGGTGGCCCTGGGCAATCTGGAGCCGCAACGGGACTACATTCATACCGCGGATCTGGCCCGGGGGCTGATGTGCGCCCTGGATCATCGCCAGGAGGGATGCGACGTTTTCAACATTGGCACGGGGCGGGAGCATTCCGTCAAGGACATCGTGAGGATGTGCGAGAACATCCTGGGTGAGCCCGTCACGATCCGGCAGAGTCCTCATCTCACGCGGAAAGTCGAGCGCATGCATCTCTGTGCCAATATCGAGAAGACCCGGCGTGTTCTCGGGTGGGAGCCCAGGGTCGAGATCCAGGAAGCCCTGCGGG
This sequence comes from Planctomycetota bacterium, assembly GCA_025459125.1. GTDB lineage: Bacteria > Planctomycetota > Phycisphaerae > Sedimentisphaerales > Anaerobacaceae > PLanc-01. The sequence goes on from JALORE010000268.1 coordinate 14,137, forward strand.
AGCTTCTGGAAGCCGGCGTGGAGTGTCCCGCGGAGGCGGCGTGACCCTATGCTCAGACCATGTTCGGATCCACCCCTGGAGGTAAGCGGATTGGAAGACACGGCCGCCGAGCGTGTGTCGGGGAAAGCGGCTGGCGGCGCGCAGCACCTGCGCGTCGCTGTCGTCACCGATTTTCCGCGCCATCCGGACGACCCGTGCGGTGGAGTTCAGGCCGTCTCCGTGCATCTGGTGCGCGGACTGTCCCATCTGGAAGGGATGGAGATCCACGTCGTCACCGAGGATCCTGAAGGTTCGGCGCCGCAGGAAAGTTGCTGGGGCAACGTCCACGTTCATCGTCTGCCCCGGCTGGGGAAGACGACGCTGCGCAATGCGATCGGTCCGGGCCGGCGCCAGATGGGACGTTATCTGGAGGCGCTCGCTCCCGACGTCGTGCATGCCCATGATGTGTATGGGCTGATGGTCCAGGGATTACGGATCCCCCGTGTCTTCACAATCCACGGCCAGATCTACCGGGACACACGCGTCTCGGGAGGCCGGTTTCCACGGATTCGGTCCTGGCTGTGGAAGCAGGTCGAACTGCGGGGCTGGGCGGATCAGCCGCACGTGATCTCGATCAGTCCCTACGTGCGGGAGCAACTGGCGGGCATCGTCTCCGGCACCATTCACAACATCGATAATCCCATCGGGGAGAGCTGTTTTCACCTGCCCCGGCGGGAGGAGCCGGGCCGGATCTTCTGTGCCGCGGCGATCAACCCGCGCAAGAACACATTCCGGCTGGTGCAGGCCTTCTCCCGTCTGCTCCGGACCGGGGTCAACGCCCAACTGCGGCTCTCGGGTGGAGGTGACAAAGACTACCTCGAGCGCGTCCGCCATCTGATCCAGGAAGACGGACTGGCGCCGCACGTCACCTTGCTGGGCCGAGCGGCCTATGCCGCGATACAAGAGGAGATGGCCCGTGCCGCGGTTTTTGCCCTGGTTTCTCTGGAAGAGAACTCCCCCATGGCCATTGAGGAAGCCATGGCGGCCGGCGTCCCGGTCGTGACGTCGAACCGGTGCGGGATGCCGTACATGGTGCGCGAGGGCGAGTCTGGTTTCCTGGTCGATCCCGATGATCCTGAGGAGATTGCCGACCGGTTGAGACAACTCCTGACGGACGATGAATTGCGTCGCTCCCTGGGCGCGAAAGGGCGCGCGATTGCCCTGGATCGGTTTCACCCGGCCCAAGTCGCCGCGCGCACCCGGGACGTGTATGTACGAGCAGTGCAGAGCTTCCAGCGAAGGTGAATATGGGACTGTCACAGATCATCAGAAGGTCAGTCAGACGCGTCGGCTCGGTCGTAGGAGATCTGCGCATCGCCTGCCTGCGGGCGGCAGGCGTCTCGATCGGGAAGGACTGCATGATCAGTTGGGGGGCGAAGCTGGATGTCAGCGGTGGACGCATCATCATCGGTGATCGCTGCACCATTACGCATGGATGCATCATCCTGTCGCACGATCGCGCCAAGAAGAGAATCGACCCGACGGACAAGGGGCAAGGGACAGTGCGGATTGGCAATGACGTGTTCGTGGGCGTCAACTCCGTCATCTTGCGGGACGTGACGATCGGGGACTACGCGATCATCGGGGCCGGAGCCGTTGTGACGAAGGACGTCCCTCCCCAGGTCGTGGTCGCCGGCAATCCGGCCAGGATCATCAAGGAGTTCTCCAGCACCAAGAGCCTGGTGTGACCCGTGGGATCGAGACCCGGCATCGGTATTCGTGAGGAAGGCGTCGCGCACGTGAGGAACGTAGTTCCCAGACCTGACACGGGACACCAGGTTGATCCGGCGGCTGCGGACGTGCAGTTGCGGCCCTTTCCGTATCCCTACCGCGCCATGCTGGCGATCTGCAGCGATCTGGACGAGACGCCGGATCGGCACGTGTACTGGGAGATCATGCGGTTCCTGAACACGACCCAGACCACGCCCATGGGGCCCGGTGTGGGCCTGGAGGTGGGCAACTCGATCTACTTCGACATGCCGCCGGACCAGTTTGCCTACTGGAATACGGATGATGCCGGGCGGCACATGGTCCGGGCCCTGATCCAGAG
>JALORE010000269.1 GCA_025459125.1 Planctomycetota bacterium
CAACGGCGCCAACAGCAGCTTCGAGCTGTTGCGCACCATGGCGGACCCGGCCCGGGCCAGCCTGGTGATCACCGCCGGCGCCACGAACGATGACAACCTGGTGACCAGTTACTCCACGTACGGGTTCATCATGCCCCGTGCCAATGTCGGCGAGGATTTCAAACCGGACGTGGTCGCCCCCGGCGGCTCCTACACGTATACGGGCCTGCTGTCCGCGGACAGCGGCACCTCGGACGGCATCGGCATGGATAAGGAGCCCAACGATTACGCCAGCGGCGTCGGCACGTCCTTCTCGGCCCCCTTTGCGTCCGGCTGTGCGGCCCTGGTCATCGATGCCATGCAGACGCAGGGCATCAAGTGGAAGTTCGGCTCCAGCGACCATCCGCGTTTCGTCAAGATGATCCTGTGCGCCACCGCCAGCGAGACGAACGCCCAGCGGGAGAGCAAGCAGTTCAACCCGACGCTGGAGCGAGCCGCCGCGGGCCCGGAAGGGTTCCCGGCCGGCAAGGACCAGCACGAAGGCTACGGCGTGCTCAATGCGGATGCCGCCGTGGAGGCGGTTTGCCAGACCTATACCTGGGGCGCCGCCGCCGGCGCCGAGTTGGGCGGCAACACGACCGCCAAGCGCGTCTGGGCACGTACCGTGACTCTGAAGAAGGGTTGCGACATCTCCACGACCCTCACCAACCCCACCGCAGCCGACTTCGACCTCTACCTGTACAGCGGGACTCCCAGCGCGACCGGCACGCCGGTCATTCTGGCATCGAGTGCGCAGGCGAAGACCGGCGGCACAGAAGTTGTGCAATACACACCGACGGCCGATGGCCCGGCGCTGTTGGTCGTCAAGCGGATCGCGGGAACGGGATCTTTCAACCTGACCTCCAGCCAGGCCGGCCCGCCCACGGCGGCGGATGTCCAGACGAACTGCTCGTTCAACGGGTCCGTCACAATCACCCTGAAAGCGGCCGATGACGGCAAGCCCAACCCGCCCGGGACGCTCAGCTTCACGGTCCTCTCCAAGCCCGCGCAGGGACGGTTGGAACTCCCCGGCGGCGGGGAAATCGCCACGGTCCCGGCCAAGCTGCCCGCCGACAAGGTCGTCTACCGCCCGAACGCGAACTTCCTCGGGCACGACAGCTTCACGTTCTGCGCCGATGACGGCGGGACCGCCCCCTTCGGGGGCCGGTCGAATACCGCTACGGTGGCCGTCAGCGTAGTCAAGGAAATGACGGTTGAATACCAGATCGCGGACGGCACGGACGACGCCTTCTCTTCCAAGGGGAGCACGAGCCAGACCCTGGCGGACAAGTGGCTGGGTGTCGGTATGCACGTGGTCGGCCTGCGGTTCCGCGCGGTCAAGATCCCGCAGGGCTCCACGATCAACAAGGCGACACTGAAGATCTGTGCCCATTCCGCCGGCCTGGAGGCGGACGTTGACGGTCTCCTGAAAGGCGAGGCGGCCGACAGTGCCGGGTCCTTCGCCACGGACAGCCGGATCGTCGGCTCGCTGCCCACCACGACGGCCTCCAAGGCCTGGAAATGGGTGGGACCGGAGGACGACCCCTGGACGGCGAATGCCTGGTACGAGAGTCCCGACATCGCGGCGGTCATCCAGGAAATCGTGAACCGGCCCGGCTGGACCGCGGACAATGCCCTGGTGGTCATCTATACGTTCAACCAGATGTCCTTCGGGGACGAACGACGGTTCTGGTCGTTCAACGGCGATCCCGCCAAGGCGGCCAAACTGGTGATTACCTATCAGCCGAAGTAAGCGGCCTGCGAATCCTGTCCCTGTAACCCGGCGGCCCCGGAGGTTCAGTCTTGGCTGACCTGCGGGGCTGCCGGCGTTATCGATGCCAGCGACCGATAATCCATGGGCGCAGGCCCCAGGCCCCTGTCCCCGGCAGGTTTCTCTTGACCTTTCTCCGTCGGCAGGGTATAGTACGGACAAGAGCGAGGAAGCTCTGCTTTTGCGCTCTGTCCTACAAGAAGTGTCTGCCGATTACTGTGCAACGTGCAGGAGGAGGATCGCGATGGGAGTCGGAGGTCATATCGTGCGAGTGTCCATTCTGGCCCAGATTCTGGCGGTTGGTGGCTGGCTGGTGGTCGGTCCGCAGCCCCTGGTCGGCCGCGCGGCAGCCCAAACTCCGGCGCTCCGGCCATCGGTCCTGCAGCCTGCCCCCCTGTCCCGGCCCAACACTGCGTCGGGGACCTATGATGCCGGCGAATACCTGCAAATCGAAGCGCGTCGCATCCGGCTGCTGCGGTCCCAGCAGAAAGTGGCAGTTCTCCAGGTCCCGGCCGCGGGCGTTCCGACCGTCTCGGACCTCAGGCAGATCGAGACGGCCGACCGTCTGTACCGCCTGGAGCGGCGGATCGATCGGCCGGACATCACGGTCTACCAGACCCGCAGGTTCCGGTCGGCGGACGAGCAGGCCCAATCCATGAGCGGATTGGAGAAGGCCACTGCCGGCGCCGTCGTCCCGGTCTATGTCCACGAGGACTCCGGCCTGGAGATGATCCCGACCGGTAAGATCGTTGTGAAACTCAAGAAGCAGGACGATCTGGCGGGCCTGGCCGCTCTCAACAGCAAGCTGGGGACGACGCTCGACCGGCCGATCCGCGGCACCGCCGATCAGTACGTCCTCGCCGTGCCCGAGGTTACGGCGGGTGCGTTGTTCGCTCTGTGCACCGCGCTGCGGAACGAGCCGGCGGTCGAGTGGGCGGAGCCCGATTTCATCAGCCAGGCCGTCAAGCATGCGGTGCGGCCCAACGATCCTCTCTTCGATCCCAACCAGTGGCATCTCAAGGAAATCAACGCGCCCGAAGCCTGGGACATCGTGACCGGCAGCGACCAGATCATCATCGCCTTCCTCGATGACGGCATGGACTGCCGGCACGAAGACCTGATCGGCGCCCTGCCCTCCAATGCCGGCGAGATCGCCGACAACGGCCAGGACGACGACGGCAACGGCTGGAAGGACGATGTCAACGGCTGGAATTTTCACGACGACAACAACAATCCGAATCCCGCGTCTCTGTGGGATGATCATGGCACACAGGTGGCCGGCGTGGCCGCGGCGACCGGCAATAACGGCAAGGGTGGCGTGGGCTGCGCCTTCGGCTGCAAGCTCATGCCCTTGAAAGTCATCCGGGACGACGCCCTGGACAGCACCCTGGACATCCTCAACCGGGCGTGCGCCGAGGCGCTCTACTATGCCGCCGGGCAGACCGCCGACGGGCACGGGCGCTGGCGTGGTGCGGATGTGATCTCCATCTCGCTGGGCTTCCCCGAGACGAACCTGGTCTATGCCGCGTTGAAATTCGCGGTTCAGCACGGCCGCAACGACAGGGGCTGCCCCACCCTCTGCGCCGCCGGCAACAGCGGCTCCGGCTGGATGCAGTACCGGATCTATGGTATCCCCGCCGGCACGCATCATTACCGCTGGGAGATGGTCCGGGACGGCGGCGGCTCGGACGGCAAAGACACGGTCTGGCTGGATTCGATCGTCTGGCCGGGCGGGACTGTCGAGCTGGTCAAGGACTGGGGTCTGCCCACCGACTGGAAGACGGGCGGCGAAGCGAAATGGGTCGCCGTGCAAAACGACAATCAGGGCAACCACGCCATGACCGGCTGGGCCGGCAAGAATTCCCACGCGGTGCGACCGGGACCGCTCAGCCATTACGGCCGGTCTTTTCTCGATATTGCGAAGACCTGCGCCGAGGACGGCGCGATCGATTTCTACCTGTGGCCCTCCATGCAGGAATCCTACCCCAGCGTGATCGGCGACGCCCTGGGTGCTACGACCGACTACTGGCCGTTCTGCTCCCTGTACCTGCCTCAGGACCGCAAGACCCAGTTCATCTGCAATCACTACGAGCTGGGCTGGAATCCGTGGTACCCGCCGCCGATCCGGAAGCTGAAGTTCGCGGAATTCGAGCTGCTGTATGCCCCGTCCCAGCGCATCGATCAACTGACGATCCGGCTCAAGCACATCGCGGCCGGCCGGGACCGGTACGACCAGGCCCAATGGGACGAGTCCGGTTGGACCACCGTGTTCGAGGGCGCCAACGTCCCCCTGAACACCGGCACCAGCTTCCATCTGCACAACGGCGTTACGACCAACCTCATCCGCTTTGACTTCACGCGGGAATTCACCTACGACCCCAACTACAACCTCGCCGTGGACATTTCCATGCGGGAGGCGGGCTTCGGGGTCGCGGGACCGCTGTGTGTCATGGCCTTCACGGCCGAGACGCGGACCATCATCGGGGAAGAGGTCCTCACCCTGGGGCCGGACAGCCCGCTCTATTGGAGCGGCTCCCGCGGAAGCGCGACGTTGTCCAACTTCATCCCGCAGATGTGGTTCGGCTCGGGCGACGAGGTGCGGTTCTTCGTGGACGGGATGCTGATGGCCAAGGCTTCGGGAGTGGCGTGGCCGGAGCCGGGCGTGTCTTTTCCCGCCAGCAGTCCCTATACGATCGCCGTCGGGGCCAGCACGGACTTCGGCCTGCGCTCGGACTACAGCCAGTTCGGGCCCGACTTGGACTTCGTGGCTCCCAGCAGCGGCGGACGGAAGGGCATCACGACGACGGACCTGATGGGCTCCCGGGGCAGCAGCTCCGATAACTACAGCCTGGACTTCGGCGGGACCTCGTCGGCGACCCCGTTGGCCTCCGGCGTGGCCGCCCTGATGCTGTCACGAAACCCCAAGCTGACGGCCTACGAGGTCCGCGTCATCCTGCGGCAGACCTGTCAGGAGATCGGGGACGAGCCCTATAAAGACGGCCGTAACGATCATTACGGCAGTGGCATGATCGACGCCAAGGCTGCGGTCACGGCCGCCGGCTCCGAAAAATGACCTGCGGCGGGTCCACGGCGACAGATAGAGAGCCACTCGCAGGCCGGCACGTCCCGCCCTGTGCGCCGGGTGGGGCGGCACGGGCCCACACACGATGTGGCGCGCGCGAACCACCGGGTGGCATCGTCAAGGCCGCAAGCCTCGGTTTGTAGTGTGCCCGCAAGGGCATATTCAGGATAACGCCTTACGGCGCCCCTACAAACGCGCTGCGCTGGACGATGCCACCCGTCTTCATCACATGGATTCGGGTGATTCGTGTGCTCCTCTTGTCATCCGGCGCGCAGGGAAGAATCCGGCCTGGGAACGAGAGAGACCTCCTTTTCGGCAGTCAGGTCCTTCGGCTGCGCCTCAGCGCCTGCCGGAACGGCGGCGGAAACATCGGGGCAAAAAAATAAGCCCCTGAGCAAACGGAGGGAGAGGAAGCGAGACTACCCAGGGGCTTGAAGACTTATTTAGTTGTCTGTTGATACTCTACAGGATGTCTGGGGTGATGTCAAGAGCCGCGCACAACTTTTTTTGTTGAATTTTCTGCCCGCAGGCGGTACGATCCGGGGGACTTGAGTCACCGTGACATGTGCCCGGACGGCCCCTCGAGAGCCTCGGTTCGACAGAGTCCGGCTCGCGCGGGAAGCGCGGGCGTCTTCGTCGCGAGACGTTTCGAGCGGGCGTGCCGAGGGACGGGGTTGGGAGCTATGGCTGAACCGGTCCGCACGAGCAACAGCCCGGACGAAAACGTCGGGAAGGAGCTCCCGCACGGGAAGGACCGCGTTTGGGAGACCGCCGCGGTCCGCGACTATGTCAGCCGGCTCAGCGAGGAGCACAAGATGCTCGTGGCCCTCAAGACGCACCTGTACGGCGGCGCCTGGGAACCGATGCTCGATGACTTGCGGAATCGCCTGGCCGGGAAGCCCTATATCTTCAAGCTGGCGCACCGCATTCAGGATGACATCGAGCGGATCGAGGATATGCGCAAGTTCGAGGCCGAGCACAAGGTCGACCTGGCTGAATACGTCGATGACGGGATGTAGTTTTGTGAGGAGTTGGGACATGCGAAGGGCGATGAGAACGACGGCTGGGCCGTGGTTGACAGTGTCGATGTTGGGGTGGATGCTCTCGGGCTGCGGGGGCGACCGCCAGACCCGTGCGCCACAGCCGGACCGTTCCCCCGCCCTGATCTCCCCGAGCCTGCTCGAGCAGGCCGGCCTCCAGACCGTCTGGGATCACACGCTGCCGCTGAAGAAAAGGGAGGCCTTCGCCGCACTCACGCTGCTGGGCGACCGCTTCTATCTGCAGTCCGACCGGAACTTCCTGTGGTCGCTGGATCGGGCCCGGGGCCAGGTGATCTTCAGCCGTCCCCTCGCGGCGCCGGGTATCCCGGTGCTCGGGCTGGTCCCGTATGAGAACCGCCTGATCTCGGTCATCGGCAACCGGCTCGTCGAACTCGACGTTGCCAGCGGCCAGGAACAGCGCGTCACCGACCTGGGATTGAGCCTGGTGGCGCCCCCGGCTCGCAACAGCCAGTTCTTCTATGTCAGCGCCGCCGACTTCCGCCTGCACGTTTTTCGCGCGGAGGACCTCGTGCACGTCTTCCCGGTGACCGCCGACAACGATTCGCTGATCACCACGATCGTGGCGGACGAAGGCTTCGTGGCCTTTGGGACCAACGCCGGCAACCTCGTGGGCATGGCGCCCGACACCCCGCGGAAACTCTGGCAGTTCAAAGCCCCGGAGGCGGTGGCCGGAGCCGTGGTCCGCGACGAGTCGTCGTTCTACTTCGCCAGCACGGACACGAACGTCTATCGCGTCGACGTCGCGGACGACACGGGCGCCCGTTTGGCGTGGAAGTATCAATGTGAAGCGATCCTGGATCGTTCGCCCCGCGTGACGCGGGAGTTCGTCTATCAGTACGCCGTGGGCCGGGGTCTGACGGCCCTGGCCAAACAATCGGGCCGGGCGGCCTGGTCGTTGCCGGAAGGCCTCGATCTGCTGGCGGAAGCGGGTTCGCGCGCCTACGTCATTTCCCGGAACCGCACGCTGGTTGTGATGGACAACGTCACCGGCAAGAAGCTCTTCGCAGTGAACTTTGCCCCGGTGGCCCATCACGCGACCAACACCACGGACGCACGCCTCTACCTCGCGAGCGAGACCGGTCGCGTCGTGTGCCTGGAGCCGATTCAGTGAGTCGAGGGTTCGATCGTCAGTCGAGCGTCGCCCGGCGAACGGGGCGCCGGCGACGTGCAAGGGAGTAGCCAGAGATGGATATCACAATCAAGACCGCCCTGATCAGCGTCTCCGACAAGCGGGACGTGGTCGATTTCGCCAAGGCCCTCGCCCAGATGGGCGTCAAGATCATCAGCACGGGCGGCACCGCCCGCAGTCTCGCCGAAGCGGGTGTCCCGGTCACGAGCATCGACAGCGTTACCGGCTTTCCGGAAATGATGGACGGCCGGGTCAAGACCCTGCATCCGAAGATCCACGGCGGGCTGCTGGCTCTGCGCGACAAGCCCGAGCACGTCGAGGCCATGCGCCAGCACGGCATCGCGCCGATCGACCTGGTCTGCGTCAATCTCTATCCGTTCGAGCAGACGGTGGCCCGCCCGGGCTGCACGCTCGAGGAGGCGATCGAGAACATCGACATCGGCGGTCCCAGCATGATCCGCTCGGCCGCCAAGAACCACAAGTTCGTCACGGTGGTGACCAGTCCCGAGCAGTACCCGCGGCTGCTGGAGCAGATGCGCGCCGGCAACGGCGCGGTCGGCGGCCGGCGGCGCGAGGAGCTGGCCCGCGCCGCCTTCGGCTTGACCGCCGCCTACGACGCCGCCATCGCGAAGTACCTCAACCAGCAGGCAGGCATCGATTTCCCGGACCGGACGGCCCTCGCCCTGACGCGGGAAGCGACGCTGCGCTATGGCGAGAACCCCCATCAGACCGCGGCTCTCTACAAGCTGCCCCGCCGCACGGAGCCCTGTGTCGCCAACGGCCGGCTCATGGTGGGCGACACGGAGATCAGCTTCAACAACCTGCTCGATGCCAATGCCGCGTTCGAGCTGGTCAAGGAGTTCGACGAACCGGCGGCGGTGGTCGTCAAGCACCTCAACCCCTGCGGCTGCGCCGTCGATCCGGACATCAACATCGCCTACCGCAAGGCCTATGAAGGGGATGTCGTCAGCGCCTTTGGCGGAATCGTCGCACTGAACCGGCCCGTCGACGTCGAGCTGGCCCGCACGATCATGGAATCCTACAGCCGCTTCGGCAAGGCCCTCGGCGCCGAAGGGTTCTTTGCCGAGGTGATCATCGCGCCCAGGTTCAACGAGGAAGCCATCGAGATCATCCGGACTCTCAAGACCTGGGGCAGCCGGGTCCGCCTGATCGAGACCGGTCCGCTCGACCGGACCAGGATCGACGCCGGCGAATACGAGGTTCGCTACATCGTCGGCGGCCTGCTGCTGCAGAAGCGGGACCTCGTCGGCTGGGAGCCCACGGTGCTGACCTTCCCGACGAAAGCCCGGGCGACACCGGAGCAGTTGGAGGACCTGCGCGTCGCCTGGCTGGTCGCCAAGCACGCCAAGAGCAACACGATCGTGCTGGCCAAGAACAAGAAGATCCTCGGCGTCGGCGTCGGCCAGATGAACCGCGTCGAGTCCGGCCGGATCGCCATCCGGCACGCGGGCAACGAGGCCAAGGGCGCCGCCATGGCCTCCGATGCCTTCTTCCCCTTCCCCGACAACGTGGACCAGGCCGCCGCAGCGGGGATCGCGGCCATTGCCCAACCCGGGGGCTCCAAGAAGGACGAAGACGTGATCGCCGCCGCCGACAAGCACGGCATCGCCATGGTCTTCACCGGCAAACGCCACTTCCGGCACTGAACCGGGCTACCCTTGAATGATGGTGTTGTTGTGGTCCCCCTGAACCTGGAGGACATTCGAGTTCTTTGCGTCCTTCACGATCTGGGGAGCATGGTTCGTCATCTGCTTGTCCGGTAGCGCCTGGAACAACTCCCGCAGCAGTGGCAGAAGCCCTGTCAACTCGTCGGGGTGATGGGTGAAGCGCGTCCGCAGATCGTTCTCCAAGTTCATCTTCGCCTCGGACCGCTCGGTCTCTGTCCCCTTCTCTCGAACGGCCTTCTCATACTCCGCCAGGGCCGCTGCCAGGCGTGGCCTGTCCGTGAACATGCCCCGGAGACGCTCCCAGACCGCCTTGGCCTTGGCCTCGACCTTGACAAGGCCCTGTTTGCCAAGCTCCCGGAGCGCCCCCTCGGTCATCTGACGCAGCGCGTACGGCGCCGCTGTGCTGAGAATGAACGCAGCCGCAGTTGGCGCCGACGACAAATCCATCGCAGCCATGTGTTTTGTACCTCCAGACTCGACGATTGCTATATTCTGGTTCTCGACAATGTTGATCGTCATATTGAACGACTGTGCTTTGCTCCCTCGTTGAGCGGATTCCTCAAGCGATTGGAGAATCTCGCGGGGCGTCATCAGAGACCTCACTGGGTATCTTGAGGCTCCGGGCGACCGCTGCTATCAGCTCG
>JALORE010000270.1 GCA_025459125.1 Planctomycetota bacterium
GGCGGACACGACCATTCAGTACCAACTCAGCTATCCGGCCACCGAATCCGGAACCAAGACGTTCACGGGTGATGTGAAATACAATGATGCGCAAGGGAACCCCGTGCAGACCGCTACGGGCGGCGACACAACGATCGTAAGGCAGACGTGCCACCTCGCAGACGTGGACCACGACCAGGTAGTGGGGGATTTCGAGCTGCTGGACTACATCGATTTATGGGTCGGCGGCCAGGTGGGTGATTTCGAGCTTTTGGACACGATCGATCTGTGGGTCGCGGGGCACTACTACTGGGATGAAGGCGAGGGCAAGTTCCAGCCGGGCCAGCCTCCGGTCGGGCTCTCTCTGGCCATGAGTACACCGCTGCCGGGTGCAACTGTCACTGCAGCGCCCGCGCAGATCGAAGTGCGATTCAGCGAGCCGTTGGATGCCTCATCGCTGGATGAGTACACGTTCCGGCTGAAAGCGAGCGGGGGCGACGGCTCCTTCGATGACGGCAACGAGCAGGTGATCACGCCGGCGAGCGTCGTCCTGGTGGGCGGGACGCAGGCAATCATGGACTTGACCGGAGTCGTCCTGGCGGACGATGCCTATGAGGTCATCCTGGCGGGGGATGCGGGACCCGCCTCGGACCGGGATGCTCAATTACTGAGCCTGGAAATATCCGGGGAGTTACTGCCGCCGCCGGAACTGTACGAGAAGATCCGGGCCGACCTGCGTGCCATTCGGGAAGCCTTCCCCGCGATGACGGCCATCGGACACTTGCTGCGGTGGGTGCCGGGTGAACTGCTGATCGGTCTGACCGAAGAGGCGATGGCGCGTTTCAACCACGGCGAATACCACGGCCTGGACGCCCTGAACGAGGAATATGGCCCCGTCACCGTGACGCCCCTGGTCCTCAACGCATTACGCCTGGACTTCGAACAGGACTACAATCCGGAATGCCTGGCGTTGTTGTACAGTGGCGCGGAAGGCGTTCGCTATGTGGAGCCCAATTCTCTCATCGGCGACGGCGATGAGATCACGACGTCAGGGTTCTACCCCACCATGCCCAGCAGCTACGTGTTCCGTCGGGGCTGGGGGGACTGTCTGGCAGGGTGCATATCGAACCACTATTGGAGATTTGACGTCTCCGGCGAGAGTGTCCAATTGGTCAACGAATGGGGCGATGCGCTTCCCTACTCTCTGAGTCCATCCATCATCACAGACTTGGACGGGCGTCCGTTGAACGATGGCCGCGACGAGGTATTCGTGTTTACACTCCGTACGTGACGGCTCCCCGCGGCCGGGTGCTTGCGCATCGCCTGTCACTTCCGCTCCGGAAAAAAAGTCATTTTGTCGCCCCTTTTCCTATTGCGTATTCAGGTCACGATCGCCATAATACGTCCACTTCCTGGGATCGGCACCCTGGATGAAGCAGTGACGAATCGGTTTCGAGCCTGACAATAGGCGGCAGGCTTGAAGACGGCGAGGCCGTGAGGCGCACGAGGGTATGGTGCCTCCTGGGAATGACAGGCTGGAGCGACTGCGCACGGGCCGGCCTTGGCCGTGTGGGAATCGGAACGGAACGATCGTTCGAGGCGAAGAATACCATGAGACATGTAGCGACATTGCCCATTGTGGTCTGTGTCGTCCTGCTGGCCGGCTGCGCCACCCCGGAGGTCAAGGAACCCTCGCGGACCAGGATCCTCGACCCGGATCAAGAGGATGACACGGGAGGCACCTTCCTGGAAAGCAGCGACGTTCGCACGATCGCGCAGCAGATGACGTCGGGGCTCCTGTCCACTCCGGCGATTGCCGGCCACGGGGAGACGGCACGGATCGCACTGGCGCCGGTGCGCAATAGCACGCGATTCCTGATCGACAGCGATATCTTTCTGACCCGCCTGCGCATCGAGCTGAACCGCGTATCCGAGGGCCGTGTCCGCTTCTTCATGCAGGACCACGCCCAGCAAGTGCGGCGGCAGATTCTCCGGGAGGGGGACCAGACCGGTTGGGAGGCGGCGGCCGACGAGATCGCGGGCCACGTGCTGCAGAGCGTGCGGCGCAGCGACCGGCCCGGCCCGGTCCGGATGGCGGTCGGCTCCGTGAAGAATACGAACATCACGGGCATGAACGCCGAGAGCTTCCTGGCGTTGCTGCGCGCTCGTCTCGCGGAACAATCCGGGGGACGCGTCGTCTTCGTGTCGGAGCCGGTGAGTCAGCGGGCGCAGCAGGCGCTGGCCAACCGGGCGGCGACGACCGACCTGGGGGTCGATTACCTGCTCGGGGGCGAGTTCATTGCCCAGTCGATCCAGGTGGCGGAAGGGAAGAAAGAGGTCGAACTGCGGCTCAAACAAAAGACCGAGGTGTTTGGCCAGACGTACACCAAGGAAAATACCGACGAAGAGACCTTGAAATTCGAGGCCCGGCAGAATCCGAATGTGACGAAGTGGTTCAACTGCCAGGTGGTCAATGGGGCCGATGGGACCATTTTCTGTGAGAAGATGGTCTCGTTGGAGGCCCGGGTCGCCTCGGGGCTCAGTGCCGCGGACTTCATCCTGACCGGGGAGATTCGCGCGCTGAGCAAATCGAGCCAGGGAGCCTACAAGTCCGATTACGTGATCGTCAGCTTCCAACTGGTGGACCCGCGGAGCAACGAGGTGCTCTGGGAAGATGCGTATGAGTCGAAACGTGCCAGCCAGGTGGGCACCGTATACCGCTGAGCGTTGGGCAGGGGATAAGACCATGACAAGAGTAGGATGCAGCCGTTTCACGAGCCTGCTGCTGCTGGGGATGGTGGCGGTGGGCTGCCGCAGTGTCCATAACGTGGACCGCGCCAATCCGGGCAAGTTGGCGGACGAGGGAACGATCGTCTTTGTTCGTCCCACCGAATACCGCGTACTGGGCACCAAGTCATTGTCCGACTACGTCGAGGTGGTGTACGAGCAGGCCCAGCGCAACCAGGCCGGGCTGCTCGAAGTCCGCGTCGGTCTGCGCGACAAGGGCGGCCAGCACTTCTGGGATCTGCGCGGACCGGACTTCCCGCTCTCGGCCAAGACCACTTTTTACGCAAAGCCGCTGGCGGGCGAAGGGCACCGCAGCCCGCCCGTGTACGAGACGAACTGGCAGCGGCTGTCCATGCTGCGGGGAGCCACGCTCGACTACCGTGTTATCTGTCCCGTCGCCGCGGGAGCCTTTTACCAAGTCACGTTGTCGGAACTGAAGTAGGTCCGACCGGTGTACTGTCTCGTGTGACCCGGAATTGCAGGATAGGGAGAAATAGGTCATGACCCGAAGGATGAGTCTGCTGTCGTTGTGCGCGGCCTTCTGCCTGGCGAGCGGCTGCCAAAGCTCCAAGCCCATTGCCCGGTCCTATTTTGAGACCAAGCCCCCCATGTCGGTTGCCGTCGGCAAGTGTCCGGAGAAAGCCCAGATGCGGGATTCCGGGCAGGGCGGCCTGCTGGGCGCCGTGGTGAATGCGGGACGCGCCGGGAAGATGAAGGAAGCCATGAGCGGCATCATGGGCGAGACGGTGAAAGAACTGGTGCGCCAGCGGTTCAGCGAACAGATGGAGAAGCACTTCGAGGTGCGGGAACAGGGCCAGCTCCAGACCGTGATCGACATCACCCAGTGGGGCTGGTACGTGCCTTCGACCATCGCCGGCATCAAGACCGGTGCCTACCAATTCGTCATCAACGGCTCGGTGCGGGTCACCGACAGCGCGCTGAAAGGCAAGCGGATCGCTACCCAGACGGTGGAAGTCAGCGAGACGATGGGCAACAAGCCCACGGTGGAGGTCTCGCAGGAAGCCCTGCTCAAGTGCGCCGACCGATTCGCGAGCGAGACGGTGGCTTTCCTGGTCAAAGAGAAGGGCGTGCCGTCGCCCTGACCCGGGCCGTGCTCCACGACGACTGCCGCAAGGGAGGTGATTCGCATGACGGGTGCGTCGACAGGGTTGACGGCCAGGGGGCCGGCGTGGGGGACGTGCGTTCTGCTCCTGCTGCTTGCCGGCGGAACCCTCTGCGCCAAGGAGCGGGAATGGCTCAAGGAAGCGATCCGCATGGAGAGTCTGGCCAACGAAGCACGGACAGCTTACTGGTGCGGTCGCTACGAAGAGGCGGACCGCCAGTTCGCCGAGCTGGGCCGGTCGGTGCATCCGAGTGTCATTCTGTACCTGAACGAAAGCGCCATGTGCAGTCTCGCGCGGGGCGAGGGGGCCCAGGCGGAGCAATACCTCCGGCACGTCGATGAACTGCTCAACACCTACCGCAGTGCCGAGGGAGAGAAACGGGCCGTGTCGGCCTTCGGGGCCGAAGCGGAAAAGGTCTATCGCGGTGATCCGTACGAGCAGGCCGCCGCCTATCTGCTCCTGGCTCTGCTTTTGATGGACCGGGGTGACTACGACAACGCTCTGGCCGCCTGTAAATCGGGGATCCTGGCGGACTCCGACGCTTCCGAGAATCTCTTCGATTCCGATATCGCCCTGCTCCACGCTCTCGAAGCGAAATGCTGCCTCCTGCGCGGGGACCAGGAAGCGTTTCGTGCCCGCCGCGACGCGGCCGCCAAGGGCGTCCGATTGACGTCCCTGCAGGTGCGGGAGGATGTCTCCAAACGCGCGGATCTCCTGGCCCTGTTGAAGATGTCGCGCGCCGAGCGCAGAAAGCTGGGCGACAAGAGGACGGACGACCAGATCCGCGCGGAAATCGATGCTCTGAGTGCCACCCTGGATCGACGGATCGAGTCTATTGACGCCGCGTCCCCGCTGGGTCCCCTGTACTCGGGCGACTACAACGTGTTGGTTCTCGTGCCCTCCGGCCGATGCGTCCGGAAGGTGAGGACGGGCGCCGAGGCGGAGATGATCCTGTTCGTTCCCGACCCGGCCGCCAGCCCGATGCCGGATCTTTACCTGGATGAGCAGTCCCTGGGCGAGGACCGGCTCCTCGCCACCACCGTGGATGTGGACTTTCAGGCGACGACGCGCGGCGGCCGGCGTATGGACGCCATTCTCCGGGGCAAGGCTGCCTCGCGCGCCACCACCCGTGGACTGGGGCAGAACCTGACCGAGGTGGGAAGCCAGGCCGGCGGGATCGGCGGCTTGGGGTTGGCGTTGATCGGCGGGCTCATGCAGGGCACCGCCGGGGCCATGACGCCCGACGCCGACACGCGCTGTTGGCAGACCCTGCCCAAGTGCTTTCATGTTCACGCGCTGCGGCTCGGGCCCGGTTCCCACCAGGTCCGTGGCTCCCACTACGTGTACTTCGGGAAGAGGAACGAATTCCAGCGCCAGTTCTCGCTGACGGACGACACGGACATGGCCGTGGTGATTGTGCCTCCCGCCGTTCACGGCTTGTACTTCGCGCGGAGCGATGCAACGCTCACCGAGCGGGATCAGGAAGGCTTGGAACAGGCCGCCACGCTGCTGGTGCCGCCGCCGACCGGCCTCGATGTGATCGTCCGGGTCGGCGTCGGCGACGATCGGGAGAAACCGGAGGCGATTGCCCCCGATCCCAAACGCCTGGCGCGCGCGGTGCGCCAGGCGCTGCTCGCCCGGGGAATCCCCGCCGCGTTGGTGACCCACGACGAAGTCCTGAAATCCCGTGTCTCTCTCGCTCAGAAGCACCCCCTGGCCCTGCAATGTGAGTTCGTGGAGATCACGAAACAAGGGACGCGCAAGAGCGGTTCGTATGACACGAAGCTCGCGTTCTCGCTGGTGGAGACCGGGACCGGGCGGACGGTGTTGAACCAGACCGTGGCCGCCGCGTGCACGGACATCCGCAATGGCCCATCCACGGCTTTCTACCGGTGTGTCGAGAGCGCGGCGGCGGAGTTCGCTGCCAGCCCCGATTTCGCACGCTGCCGCCGTGCCGGGCCGTGATCGCTTCGAGGTCAGAGGTGCCGCACACGGTTCCCTGTGCACCGCGCCCCCGCGTTTCCGGTGACGGCTCGGCATTCCCCAGCCGCGGGCGGCTGGGCTACATCCTTCGTCAGCAGTCGTCCGCCCTTTGCATGGGCAGGCGGTTCCAAGCGAAGGATCTTCCGCCCCTATGAGGCTCCGCTTTCCTTCGTCTGTCCGCCGTCGTCCGTCTTCTGTCCTCCGCCCTCGGTCTTCGGTCCCCCGTCCTCCGGCCGTGGCGGTGCTTCGTTCGGGGCGCCGGACGCGGGGTCGAGGGGGGTGTTGGCCCAGTGACGCCAGAGGATCGCTTCCTTCTGGTAGGCGGCCTTGGCACAGGCGATGTGGACCTCGGTGCGGGCGGGATCGAGGGCGCGGAGGTCGGCGTTCAGCATGCATTGGAGGCTCAGGCCCCCGGCGTTCCAGACGGTCACGACCGCGGAGTCGCGGGCGGGGGCGAGTCTCGCACTGACCGCGGGCTGGTAGGTCACGACCGGGGTGTAGCTGTACCGCTGGTGGGCGCGGGTGGCGAGACGCGTGTAGACGGTCGCACAGTCGGCCGGGACCTCGAAGGCCAGCACGCGCTGCGGAGTCTGGCGCAGGCTGGTGATGCTGGAGTGACCGCACCCGGCGAGCCAGGGCAGGGTCAGCAGGATCGTGCCGGCCGCGGGTAACCGAAAGCGGGAGGATCGGGTGCTCATGTTGTCTGCCATCCTTGTGTTCCTTTATCCTTGGGACCTCGGTCGGCGGTATTATGGGTCAAACCGCCGGCGCAGGGAAGGAAAAATACGGGATGGCCGTGGGCGGGACTACACCTGGAGCGTGGGCCGCGGCGGGGTGGAATAGGCCTCCAGCAGGGGGCTCATCGGGACGGTTCCCCCGTGGGACCGCCAGACGGCCAGGAAGTAGAAACACAGACCCGCGAGCAGGACGCCGGGTACGCAGGCGGCTGCGACGGTGCCGGCGAAGGAGAAATCCTGCTGCAGGACGGCGTAGACGAGCACCGAGTAGACCCACGAGAGGATCAAGGCGGGGATCATGATGGTCCGGACGTTGAGACGGTCGGCCTTCGCGAGCAGGACGATATAAGGGAGGCCGAAACAGAACATGCACAAGTAGACCATGCCGACGCCGAAGGTCAGCTCGAAGACACGGAGGGACCGGGTGGTCTGGGCCGTGAGGTCCAGGCCGAGGCCGGCGATCGTGACGCTGAGGGCGACGTGCAAAGTCAGTGGCACGACGGCCGGCGCCACGAGGAATCCCAGGAATAGCCGAAGACCGCGAAACCAGTTGCGAGAACCCATCATCTCCTCCTCATCCCGGCCGACATCATAGCACGCCCGGAGCCCAGCCCCTCGGCAATTCCGGCCCTGGCCCGGCGCGCCGCGGCAGAGGCGTACGATCTGCCCGTGCTTCATCCCTGGATGATTGCTGTGGACTCCTCGCCGGGTCCCTGGGAAGTACCCCAAATCGCCCCGGAGTCGGCAGACTCCAACCGCATTTCCTTGGCGCCATTATGGCCGAAAGGACCGAGAAAAGCAAGGGAAAAGCGTCGCCAGACCCAAACCAGCCTCGAAACCGTGGAACACCCGCCCATCCTGCGTGCAGAGGAAGCGGGTGGCGGGGATCGAACCCGCGTAGCTAGCTTGGAAGGCTAGTGCTTTACCACTAAGCAACACCCGCGTGCGTCGGTTGATTGTTTCGCACGGACGGCGTATAATCACTTGTTTTCTATTGTCGAATCAGGTTAAGGCGTGCAGGTAAGAATGTCAAGGAAAATGAAGATCTCGGAGCGGGCGGCGGTAGCCAAGGCGGCGTCGATTCGGTTGGGGGCGGTCAAGACCGAGGTGAAGAATGCCGCCCTGAACGAGATCGCCAAGGCCTTGCAGGAGAATGGGGCTCAGATCATCGAGGCCAACCAGCGGGACCTGGAGGCGGCCGAGAAGGACGGTCTGGCGGTCCCGCTGCTCAAGCGGCTCAAATTCGACGAAGGCAAACTTGCGGACGTCTGTGCCGGCATCCACAGCCTGATCAAGCTGCCCGACCCGGTGGGCAAGACCCTCTGTGCGGTCGAAATGGACACGGATCTGGAGCTCTACCGCGTCAGTTGCCCGATCGGCGTGATCGGCGTGGTCTTCGAGTCCCGCCCGGACGCCCTGGTGCAGATCTCGACCCTGTGCCTCAAGAGCGGCAACGCCGTCCTGCTCAAAGGCGGCAGCGAAGCGGCCCACACCAACCGCGTCCTTGCCGAGACCATCGCCGCCGCCAGCGACGCGGCCGGCATGCCCGCCGGCTGGATCCACCTGCTCGAGACCCGCCAGGACGTGGCCGACATGCTCGCCCTCGACGAGCAGATCAACCTCCTGATCCCGCGCGGCTCCAACGCCTTCGTCCGCCACATCATGAACAGCACGAACATCCCGGTCCTCGGCCACGCCGACGGCATCTGCCACGTCTACGTCGCCGCCGACGCCGAGGTCGATATGGCCGTCCGCCTGACCGTCGATTCCAAGTGCCAGTACGTCGCGGTCTGCAACGCCGCCGAGACCCTGCTCGTGGATGCCGACATCGCCCCGGCCTTCCTGCCGCTGGCCCGGACCGCCCTCGAAGCCTGCCGGTGCCGCCTCAAAGGCTGCGACCGCACCCGCGCGATCATCCCGATCGAGCCCGCCACCGACGAGGACTGGGCCACCGAATACCTCGACTACATCCTCTCGATCAAGGTCGTGGACGGCCTGGATGAGGCGATCGACCACATCAACCGTTACGGCTCGGGCCACACCGATACCATCATCACCGCCGACCGCGAAAAAGCCGAGCGTTTCATGAATCTCGTCGACTCCGCCGATGTCTTCTGGAACGCCAGCACGCGGTTCTCCGACGGCTATCGCTACGGCCTGGGCGCCGAAGTCGGCATCAGCACCAACAAGATCCACGCCCGCGGCCCCGTCGGCCTGGACGGCCTGGTCATTTACAAGTGGAAGCTCTACGGCAAAGGCCAGATCGTCGCCGACTACACCGGTCCCACCGCCCGCAAGTTTACGCACAAGAAGCTGCGGTAGCGGTGAGAAGTGACAAGTGATCAGGCGCAAGTGATGAGCTGGAGACAACGTGCGTTCTTGCTTATCCCATATCCCTTCGCGCCCGGCCCAAACGCCCGGAAGTTCACCCACAAGAGGCTCCGGCAGACGCAGCCGTGGTGATAAGTGACGTGCGTTCGCCGTGTCATGCCGAGCTGCGCCGCGGCGCGGCAAGCTCAACCCTCGAACACGAGGATAACCGCAGAGGAGGGAGGACAGACCATGGATTGTAGGGTGGGTTCTCAACCCACGCGTAACGGGTCTTCAACGGCGAACCACGCGAAATATGCGAAAGCTGCCCAGGCCGGCCCATTCGACTCCACGCAGGGCAGGCTCGGCCACCGCCAACCGGAAGAGGTACTCACACCCAGACACGAAGACACCAAGGGGGAAACGAAACCGAGGATGCGACCGCAGATTTCGCAGACTGCCGCCGATGG
>JALORE010000271.1 GCA_025459125.1 Planctomycetota bacterium
GGCGTCATGAAGCTGGGATTCCCTCGTCAGACTGCTGGCGAAGTACATGAGCACCTTGGCCCGGGGATTGTGGCGCTTGATGATCGAGATGCGATGGCTTGCGGACCCACTGAGATAGAACACATCGTAATGCATTGCCAGAATCGCGATCTGGGCCTCGGTTGGCTCAAATTGCGTGAACCCCATCGTCCGGTGCCTGCCCGCCCGCGGGAAGGGCAGGGGCTCCTGCGGATACGTGTTCAGCTTCACGGCGAGAATGTCCCGGAGGAGCTGGTCTCTTTCTCCTTCACCGGGGTCCCGCAATAAGTACTTCCACGACAGGTTTGGAAGCCGCGGCAGGCGGGTGATCGTCGGGATTCTCTGGGCCCCGTGCGGGGACCTCGTCACGCGGTGCAGCATCCACCAGCGTGTGCCCACTTTGGCGCCCAGCGCGAGCACCAGAATCGTCAGCGCCCCCAGTGCCAGCCGCTTGATTCTTCTCGATCTCATACGGGAGAATCTACCCGTGAACATCCAAGCTCGCAAGCCCCGGCAACACTGTGGTATGATGACACCCGTGGCAGGCGTAAACAAGCAGCATGGGATCATAGAAGCGCTGGTGCGCGAGAGGAGCTTCGACATGAGGACGTTGGCTCGGCTGGGTGCGGTACTGATCGTCATTGTCTCGGGGACGCGGCCGGTGCCAGCGCGTGAGATCCACGTGGCCAAGACCGGGAGCGATTCGGCATCCGGCAGCGAGGTCCAACCCTATCTCACGATCATCCGGGCCGCTTCCCTCGCCCAGCCGGGCGACACCGTGATCGTCCACGCCGGGACCTACCGGGAATGGGTCAAGCCGGCCCGGGGCGGCACGGATGAACAGCACCGTATCAGCTATCGGGCTGCACCCGGCGAAGAGGTCTTTGTCAAAGGTTCCGAACGTATCACGTCCTGGCGGCCCGGGTCCGGCGGCGTCTGGAAGCTCGAGTTGCCGAACACGTTCTTCGGTGCGTACAACCCCTACGACCTGCAGGTCTCCGGCGGCTGGCTCAACTATGGCCAATGGCACCATCGCGGGGACGTCTATCTCAACGGCGAGGCGTTCTACGAAAAACAGACGCCCGAGGAGGTGACCCAGACCGAACGGACGTGGTTTTGCCGGGTGGATGGGGACATGACCGCGATTGTCGCCAACTTCGGCACAGCCCATCCCAACACGGAGCTCACCGAGATCAACGTGCGCGAGAGCATCTTCATGCCCGAGATCACCGGCCTGCGGTACATCACGGTCGATGGCTTTCATTTCGCCCACGCGGCCGCCAACTGGGCGCCGCCCAATCTGCGCTTGCAGATGGGCGCCGTCGGCACTCGTATGGGCAGGAACTGGATCATCGAGAACTGCGAGGTCGTCCACGCCCGTTGCGTGGGCATCATCCTGGGCCATGCGCCGGACGTGGACTACGAGGACATTGACGCCTTCGGGGACCACATCGTCCGCCACAACGTCATTCGGCGCTGCGGCCAGGCGGGCATCGCCGGCCAGAAGGGGGCCACCCGCTGCCTGATCGCCCACAATTTCATCGAGGACACCAACTACCGCAAGGAGTTTGGCGGCTGGGAGACCGCCGCCATCAAGTTCCACAACAGCGTGGACACCGTCGTCAGCGACAATCTGATCCGCGGCGTCTATCGGCAGAAGGAGGGTGCGTTCGGGATCTGGATGGACTTCGGCAACCAGGGCACCCGCATCACCCGCAACATCATTTACCGAACCGAGGCCGCGACGGTCTTTCTGGAGATGGACCATGGCCCGACCCTCGTCGACAACAACGTCCTGATCGGACAGCCGGTGCAGAGTAATTCCGAAGCCACGGTGTTCGCGCACAACCTGTTCGTCGATTGCAGGTACGACTATCGTCCCGACACGGGCCGGCGCTCCCAGTATTACCGGCCGCACACGACGCAGCCGGTCGGGGCCAAGCCGGGCACCGCCCAGGACGACAAGTGGTACAACAACCTCTTCGTCCGCCAGGGTCTGGACGATGTCAAAAGCGCCTCCGGCTATACGTCGGACTTCAACGTCTTTCTGGAAGGAGCGAAGAAGAGCACCTTCGGCGATGAGAAGAGCGTCATGGACCGGCATGTCACGGGATTGGCGATCACAGATGAGCCGCGCGGAGCCACCATCCTGTTCTCCGTGAACGACGCGCCCTTCCAGGTGAAGGGCCCGCGGGTGGATGCGGAGTTGGTCGGCGTCTTTCCGACCGTTGGTCAGACGATCGAGGACCGCGACGGAAAACCTATCGCCGTCGACCGCGACATCAACGGCCGGGAATTCGACCCGCCCGTCTGCGGTCCGCTCGCCGACCTCGAGACCGGGACCAACACGATCACGTGGGCGACGAGACGGAGCCAATAGGGCCTGGGACGGGCCCAACGGTTGAGATTGCTTCTCTTCGCGCGCCATGACACCATGGACGGTTGGGTGTCACGAGACGGTAGGCCACGTCTGAGGCCGGCAACGAGCCAGGCAATCGCAGAGTCGGGAAGAGGGATGAGGCAGAATGGTTGAAATGGAGGCAGGACTCTCATACAGTAGGGAGCAAGACGTTCATAGAGAGGGCATACGAATGCGTACTGCGTGCTGTCTTTTCCTGCTGACGATCTCCCTGACGCCGACCGTGGGGCGATCCCAGGGGACCATTACCGTCCGGCCGAAGGAGATCGACGACGTGCTGGTCAACCCCGGGATCGGGTTCATGACGTTCCAGCGGTTCAACGGCGACCAGCTCAACGAAGGCACGAAATGGACGGAAGGGTACCCGATCGTCTACCAGGCGTTCGACCGGACGCTGGAGAATCCCCGGCATCCGATGACCTCGCTGGCGTATTTCCGGGTGTACTGGAAATTCATCGAGCCCCTGCAGGGCGAGTACCGCTGGGACCTCCTCGACAAGGCGCTGCAGACCGCCGGCAGCCGGCAGCAGACGCTGTTGCTGCGGATCGCGCCCTACGGGACCGGGGCCGACAACGATGTTCCCGACTGGTACCGGGCACTGGTCGGCAAGGAGGAGAAGCCACTCGTGGCGAAGTGGCGCACGAACCCGGAGGACCCCCGTTATGTCCAGCACTTCGGCGGGATGATCCGGGCCCTCGGGGCCCGCTATGACGGGCATCCCTTGCTGGAGAGCGTGGATCTGTCCATCGTGGGCGCCTGGGGGGAAGGGGCGGGCTCGGACCGGTTGACGCAGAAGACCCGCGCGGGGCTGGTGGACAGCTACCTGGAGGCGTTCCGGAAGACTCCTCTGGTCATGCTGCTGACGGATGAGAAGACCAATCGCTACGGCCTGTCCAAGCGGGACGTGGGCTGGCGGGTTGACTGTCTCGGGGACATGGGCGGTTTCAGCCCGACCTGGTGCCACATGTGCGACTACTATCCGCAGGCCATCATCAACTTCGGGATGAAGGATGCCTGGAAGAAGGCCCCGGTCACCCTGGAAGTGTGCTGGGTGATGCAGGTCTGGAAGGACAAAGGCTGGGACATCGACTACATCATCGACGAGTCCCTGAAATGGCACGTCTCCTCGTTCAACGCGAAGTCATCCGCGGTGCCGGATGAGTGGTGGCCGCAGGTGAACCGCTGGCTCAAGCGGATGGGCTATCGCTTCGTCCTCCGCAAGTTCACCTATCCGTCGCAGGTGAAAGCGGGGGGCGAGCTGGCCTTTACTTCCTGGTGGGAGAACAAAGGCGTAGCCCCGTGCTACCGGCCGTTCCGGCTGGCGCTGCGGCTGGTTCGTCCCGCGGACCAGCGCATCCTGGTCACCCAGGCAGACCTGCGCTCGTGGCTGCCCGGCGACAGCCTGTACGACAGCGCCGTCACGATCCCGGCGGATGCGCCGGAGGGCTCCTACGAGCTGCACATCGGCATTCTGGACGAGCGGTTCGACGAGCCGGATGTGAGCCTGGCCATCGAAGGCCGTCGGCCCGACGGCTGGTACAGCCTGGGCAAGATCGGCGTGCAGGAGTAGTCCGGATGAGCTGGGACGCGTCCCAACCGTCAGGAGAGCGGCCTTTATGTCGACAACGCCAGATGATGATCACATGCCTGCGGATCTGGTTGCGGCCCAGGGCCCTGACGCGGAGCCGGCCATTCGCACCGAGCATCTGACCAAGATCTACGGGCAGAGGCTCATTGCGGTCAACGACATGAGTCTTCGGGTGCCGCGCGGCTCGGTTTTCGGGCTGCTCGGCCCCAACGGCGCAGGTAAGACGACCACGCTGCGCCTGCTGCTGGGACTTCAGCGTCCCACCGCCGGCCGGGCGGAGATTTTCGGTCAGCGTTGCGGGCCCGGCGGCCGGTGCCGGAGGATACGGTGACGTTCTTCGGGATCGTCAGTGTGGTGGCGATGGTGGGACTGGTCCTGGCGTTTCTCGTGTCCCTGGGATTTCTGGCGGGGACGGTGCTGCGAAAGCCGCTGCTGGCGGCCGTCGTGCTGCTCTTCCTGTGGTATCCCGTCGGCATCGTTCTGAACGACTTTTCACTGGAGGAGTTTTCCCCCATCAGCCTGAGCCGGGCCATGTCCACCCAACTGCGCCGGCCGTGGCGCGCCGCCGACGCGAAGCTGACGACCGACGCCGCTCCGAACACGGATGCCCTTGCCGAGGAGTTGAACCACTTCCTTCATGTCTTCTCGGCGCCGCCGCGGGAGCCAAAGCCCATTGCGGGTCCGGGCGGCTCGCCCCGGTTACGAAGGATTCCGGATTGCGGACTTGGGCCGCGTTGCGAAGCCTGCCGTCCGCAATCCGGAATCGCGTGAGTGCCTATCAGTAGCGGGGCCGGCCCCGATCCGAACCGCGATCGCCGCCCCGGCCGCCGCCGCCGCCGCCGCCAAACCGGCCACCCGGTCTGCCGCCGCCGGGCCGACCGCCGCCGCGGGGACGGTCGCCGCCCGGCCGCCGGCCGCCGCCGAAGCCTGGCGCGGCGGCCTTGCCCCGGCCGGCTTCCACGTGGATCTGGTTGCCCTTGAGCTCCTTGTCGTTCATCTCGGCAATGGCCGCCTTGGCCTGTTCCTCAGAAGACATCTCGATGAAGCCAAATCCTCTCGACTCGCCGGTGGCGCCGTCGCGAATGATCTTGACCGAGGCGATCTCCCCGAAAGACCCGAAGGCCTGGCGCAGTTCGTCTTCCGTCGTGTCAGGGGTGAGATTCCCTACATAGATGTTCATTGACCTTCCTTTCCATAGGAATACTACAGTATAGAGGGCATACCAGTCGGACTGGTCTGAGGCTGCGCCGCGGACGCGGATGTTCTACAGAATGCCCATCGTTGGTTTTATCGTATCGCAGAAGACGTTCATATGGGAATAAATATCCAAAAATATTCTCCCGACCAGTCGGCAATTGCCTGCATCCGGGCACAGGGAGAGGCCGTGGCAACAGAGGCCGGTGACCTCCATCAGAGGAAGCCACGTCAGGACCCCTTCCTGAGGGTCACCTCGGGTCCCCGCAGGTAGCGCGGGATGAGTGCCAACGGGTCGGAAAAGAGGCCTGCCTGGGCCTTCTGGTAGCCCAACCGATGGACGTTGGCGGCGCGGGGGCCCCAGAATCGCTCGGGAAGGATGACGACGCGGTCGGTGGCGAACTTGTCCCGCTGGTACAGGAGCCCGTCCCCCAGCAGGCCGAGCCCGCCGAGCCCGGGGGAATTGCCAACGATCTCCGGAGCGGTCATCAGACGGTCGGGACTGCTCTTCCGCCATAAACCGATGTCAGAGGCAGAGATACGGTAGCCGGGGTCCTCGGCATCGGTTGCCGGCGGCGCCTCCGATTCGGACCCGAGATGCTGGTAGGTCGCCGCATAGAATTGGCCTCTCTTGGCGTCAAACAGGGCGGCAACCCGCTCGGGCAGGGCCGTGGGTCCCTCCTGCGTGTCGAACTGTCCCGTGGGGAGGTCCGACAGGTTGGCGACGACTACGTCGAGGGAACCGACCGTGACGATCTTGACGCCGGTCGCCAGGTGCATGGTCTTGGCCAGAGCCACCGCGATACGCAGGCCGGTGAAGCTCCCCGGACCGACCGCGAGGTAGACCTGATCGATCTGGTCCGGGGTGCGGCCGTGGTTCTTGAGGAGCCGGTCTATCGCCGGGAAGATCTCCGCGCTGTGTTGCATCGGGGCGCTGAACTGGGACTCCTCCAGGAGCGTGGGCCCGACGGCCAAGGCCGCGGAGCCGATACGGCTGGATGTCTCGACCGCTAAAATGACCGCCGCCGGGGGCGATTTCGCCGGTCTTCCAGGACCGTGGGTATCATTTTCAGCCCGTCTATCCGAAGGCTCCATTTTTAGTCCTCCAATTTCCGCCATGTCCCTGCTATGTCCCCTTTTCTACGGGTGCCCGTCGAGGTATTATTGGCCACGGAATCTAGGCAAGAATTTTTCTCTTGCAAAAAACTGGCTATTTTAATAGATTAGACTCATAACTCTGTCCTCGTCCTTCGAATGGAGGTCGTGCATAGCCAGCAACGAACGGTTTTTACCGCAAGAGGGTGATCATATTATAGGCAGGAGGTTAGAGTTTGGACAGGCCAAGTGTATACGCGAAGTCTGCGCGGCAGGGGATCGGTGCCACAATCCTTACGTCGGTGTTGCTTAGTGCGACAGTCCTTCTTTCGGTGACATGGTCACAGGCAGCGCAGAGCGGAGATGACGTCCTGATGCGTCATCTGGGTCAGTACATGATGCGTGTCGGGCAGGAGCAGTACGACCGCGGCTTGTACGATCAGGCACAGAAGACCTTCCAGATGGCCCAGGGATACAAGGCCTACCTGGACGCGGAGGAACAGCGCGCGCTCCAGTCCCTGGAGCAGAAGGCGGGTTCGGCGGCCGTCGAGCGCCAGCGCGTGGTGGCGGCGCGGCAGGCCGCGGAGGAGTCACGCCGCAAGGGTGACTTCGCCGCGGCGCGCGCAGCGCTCGAGAGCATCCAGCGCAGCGAGGTCCTCACCGAGATCGAACGCCAGGAGATCGCCTATCGGCTTCAGGGGGACGCGACGCCGACGGCCACGCCCACCCAGACGGCCGACACGCCGGTGACGCCGGCGCCGAAGGCGCCCGAGACCGCAGGTAGGGACAGTGCGCCCGCAGCGGGACTCCGCAGTGTCGCCGTGGAGTACTATGAGAGCGTCAAGGCCTACCTGGCCGGCGATATGACCGGGGCCAAGGCCGGTTTCACGAAGGTTCTGCAGAACGAGGCACTGCCCCCGCAGATGGCCGAGACGGTGCGCGGCTACCTGGCCGAGATTGAGGTCCGACAGGCCAACAGCCAATCGGTGGCCCTGGCGGGGATGCCGGCGCGGACCCTGCCGGCGGTGGGCGTCGCGGCGCTGGCCAACACCCCGGCGGCCGGCAGCGCGGCCGCCCCGGCACAGAGCGAAGTGGAGCGCATTGCGGAACTCTACACCCGCAGTCTCGAACTCTATTCCCAGGGCGAATACGCGGCCGCCCGCCAGGGCTTCGTGGACGTGGCCAAGAGCGGCCTGTTCCAGGCCCAGGAGGGCCGGCGCCCGGAAGACTACATCGCGACGATCGACCGTTTGCTGGCGGCTTCCCAGGGGACCCAGCCGGCGCCGACGGCGGCGCCCGTGACGGCGCCCTCGGCCCCGGTGGAGCCGGTCGTGCCGACCCCGGTGACGGTGACCCCGCCGGCGCCCGTGCCGGTCGCGACGACCGTGACTCCGCCGGCGCCCACGCCGACGGCCGCGGCGCCGACCACGGAGTCCACGGCCCCGCCGACGGACAGCTCGATCGACGTGATCAACCGGCGCAAGGGCATCATTCGCAGCCATACGGAGGCCGTGGTCAACGACGCGGTCACCGAGGCGCAGAAGCTCATTGGGCAGGGCGAGTTCAATGCGGCCCTGGACCACGTGATGGAGGCCCAGCGCATCGTGAATGAGGCCCAGTTCTACTTGGGCGACGACCTGTACAAGGAATACACGCAACGGCTCAATCAGGCCGCGGACCGGGTCCGCAACGCCGAAGCCGAGCGCGCCAAAGTGGTGGAGACGGAGCGGCGCCAGCAGGCGGCCGAAGCCGAGAAGCGGACGCGGGATCAGGCGGAGACGGACCGCGCCAATCGCATCAAGGAGCTGATGGCCCGCGCCAAGGCGTATTCGAAGCAACAGCAGTACGAGGCGGCCCTGGGCCAGTTGGAGGCCCTGTTGCACCTCGATCCGCTCAACGATGAGGCCCTGACCCTCAAGCAGATGGTCCAGGACATGGTCAACATGCGCCGGCAGATCGAGGTGGACGAACTCAGCCGCACGCAGCGGGCTCAGATGCTCTTGGACGCCGAGGAGGCCAGCGTGCCCTACGCCGACGAGATCACGTACCCGAAGGATTGGCGGGAGGTGATGCAGCGCCCGACGCGCAAACCCGATGAGCCGTTCCAACTGGACCCGGCCAACGCGATTGTCTATCAACAACTCGATCAGGTTGTCGATCTGTCCCAGCTCACGCCGCAGACGCCGGTCAGCGAGGCCATCGACATCATGCGGAAGACGGTGACGCCACCGCTGAACATCGTGGTGCTCTGGCGCGACCTGCAGATGAACGTTTCGGTGGAGCCGACGACCGAGATCGGCATGGACGGACTGCCGAACATTCGGCTGGGCACGGCTCTGGAGAACCTGGTCAAGGCCATTTCCGATCCGGCCTACCCGGATAACCCGGTCGATTTCGTCGTGAACAAGGGCGTGGTGACCGTTGCCACGTTGTATGGTCTGCCGCAGAAGAAGATGGAGACCCGCGTCTACGACATCGCCGATCTGGTGGGCCAGGCGGCCAATTACGCCACGATGGGCCAGATGATGGGCATGTTCGGCGGCATGATGGGCTCCGGCGCCAGCATCATGAACTACAGCAGCATCATGGGCGGCGGCGGCGGCACGGGTGGCACCGGCGGCCTGGGCGGTGGCGGCGGCTATGGAGGCGGCGGTGGCTTTGGTGGCGGCGGCATGGGTGGCATGGGTGGCATGGGAATGATGGGCGGCATGGGCGGCATGATGGGCGGCATGGGTGGCATGGGCGGCATGATGGGTGGCATGGGCGGGATGATGGGCGGCATGGGCGGCATGATGGGCGGTGGCATGGGCGGCATGATGGGCGGCGGCATGGGTGGCATGGGCGGCGGCATGGGAGGCATGGGAGGCTATGGCGGCGGCATGGGTGGCATGGGCGGCTATGGTGGCGGCATGGGCGGGATGATGGGCGGCGGTATGGCCTATGGTCTGCGTCAGCTCATTGAGGAGAGCATCAATCCCGAAAGCTGGTTGGACCTCTCCCTGGATCCGACCGCACAGGGCCAGATTACGCTGTACCCGCAGGATGTTCCGAAGACCGTGACGGCCG
>JALORE010000043.1 GCA_025459125.1 Planctomycetota bacterium
GACTTCAAGAATTGTGATATCTGGTTGCTGAAACGCGCATCGAAAAATGACAAATGGGGCCCGCCCGAGAATCTGGGTCCCTCGGTCAATACTCCAGCCGTGGAATGCGGGTCGCGCATCTCGGCCGATGGGCTGAGACTGTATTTCGCTTCGGACCGGTCGCGCGGGCAGGGTGGGTTCGACCTATGGGTGTCAACGCGTGCGACGAGGACCAGTCCTTGGGGCCAGGCCGTTAATCTGGGGCCCAAGATAAACAGCGCTGGTAACGACGGCGGGGTAGAGTCATCAGATGGCCTGGAACTCTACATTCTCTCAGATCGGCCGGGCGGATACGGCAACAATGATATCTATGTGGCGAAACGCGCCACCGCCAACGATCTCTGGGGGGACGTGGTGAACCTCGGACCCATCGTGAACAGCGCGGACCACGACATCCAGGTTCGCGCGGATGGCTTAGTCCTCTTCTTCGGCTCGTCCAGGGCTGGCGGCTATGGCAAGGGTGATTTGTGGATGTCAAGACCGGCCAGCCTTTCTGCTCCCTGGCAGGCGCCGGTGAACCTGGGGCCAACGTTCAACACCGCGGACGACGACATTGGTTCATTCATCATCTCGCGGGACCCGCCCACATATTGGTGGGCGGACAGCTCCTGGGAATACTACCAAGCGCCCATTGTGCCAGTCGTGGACTTCAACGGCGACGGCAAGGTGGACCTCGTCGATTTGGTGATGCTGATCAACGACTGGGGCAAGAGCAAGTCGGTCTGCGACATCGGGCCGATGCCCTGGGGCGACGGCAAGGTGGACATCGAGGACCTGAAGGTCTTCATGACCTACTACGAGAAAGCGAATCCGCCCGCGCAGCCGTGACATGCGTCCCTCCGTGGCAAGCAGGCAAGGGCCGGGGGAAACGGAGCCCCCGGCCCTTTCGTTTCGTCATACCTGACCAGCGCGAGCCGAAAGAAACGAAAGAAGGGAGAAGGGGTCCCAACTCGATGGATCGCGTGGTGGGGCTGCTGATTCTGCCAATGGGATTGCCTCTTTGCCTGGCTTGGGATAGTATTGCCTCCTATGCACATTACGAGGGCAACGCTATGAAAGACGAACAACTGCTGGAGCGGATCGTTTGTGATCCCCACCTCATGACGGGCAAGCCGGTGATCCGCGGTACTCGCCTGACGGTGGACTTCATACTGAATTTTCTCGCTCATGGCATGACGCAAGAGCAGATACGTGAGGAGTATCCGGGCCTCAGCAAAGAGGATATTCAGGCCTGTTTGCTCTTCGCCACGAAGGCTCTCAAGGATACCGATTTCATGCCTTTGGGGGTCTGACCCGCTCTATGCGATTCCTTGTGGACGAATGTACCGGTCCGGCCGTAGCCAAATGGTTGCGGCAACACAACCACGACGTGGTTTCCGTGTACGAGCAGGCACAAGGCGCCCCGGATGATACGGTCATCCAGTCAGCGGCCGAGGACGACCGGATTCTCATCACGAATGATAAGGATTTCGGCGAGAAGGTTTATCGAGACAGGCGGTCTCCTCGCGGTGTGATCCTGCCGCGCCTGGAAGATGAGCGGCCTGCCTCGAAAACTGCGGTTCTTTCACGAGTCCTTGACCTGTATGGCCAGAGGATTCAAGGATCTTTTGTCGTTGTCTCCGAGCGGCGCGTCAGGTTTGCGAGACGTTGAATACCGATGGCTGCCTGGAGCAGGGCATTCAAGTCCGTCGAGGCATCAGCGTC
The DNA here is from genome assembly GCA_025459125.1 of Planctomycetota bacterium. GTDB lineage: Bacteria > Planctomycetota > Phycisphaerae > Sedimentisphaerales > Anaerobacaceae > PLanc-01. Next base: position 1,744 of record JALORE010000043.1, read on the forward strand.
TATCCGAACCGGCAACTGGATTGGATGAGGTCTATCATGGGACAGTGTCGACGTGTTCTCACAATGATTTTCTTGGTTGGTGTCACAGCTTTCGGATCGAAAGGGGCGAGGGCCGCGAATCCGCATTCCGACAACTCCGCCGCAGGCGGACGCCCGTTGCCCGGTGCCGTTCCGGAAATCCCGAATCCGCAATCGCTCGACCGGGACTACCACGTCACGCCGGTGCCGTTCAACCAAGTCCAGGTAGAGGACGGGTTCTGGACGCCACGGCTCCAGATAAACCGCACGGTGACGATTCCGTATTGCTTCCAGAAATGCGAGGAGACCGGCCGGATCAGCAACTTCCAGAAGGCCGCCGGCCTCCAGCAGGGCAAGCACCAGGGCATCTATTTCGACGACTCCGATGTCTACAAGGTGATGGAGGGGGCCGCCTATTCGCTCCAGGTCCACCCGGATGTCATGATGCGGCTGTACTTGGACAAGCTGATCGCCATCATGGCCGGCGCCCAGTGGGAGGACGGTTATCTCTACACCTTCTACTCCCTCCCCCAGAAGCAACCCGAGAAGCGCTGGACCAACGAAAAGGACATGCACGAGCAATACTGCCTGGGTCACATGCTGGAAGGCGCCGTCGCCCACTACCAGGTCACCGGGGACAAGGTCTTCCTGAACATCGCGACGCGCAGTGCGGACTACTTGTGCCGGGTCTTCGGCCCGGGCCGGCGGACCGATCCGCCGGGCCACCAGGGGATCGAGATCGGCCTGTGCCGGCTCTACCGCGTCACCGGCGACGCCAAGTACCTGGATTTGGCCAAGTTCCTGCTGGACCAGCGCGGCCGGACGGGCAACCGCGGTCCCAACGGCAAGGGCAAGCTCTACGGCGCCTATGCCCAGGACCACATCCCGGTCGTCGAGCAGACCAAGGCCGAGGGCCACTCCGTGCGGGCGATGTACCTGTACACCGGCATGGCGGATGTCGCCGCCCTGACGGGCAGCATGGAGTACATCCAGGCCATCGAGACGATCTGGAAGGACGTCGTCGGGACCAAGCTCTACGTCACCGGCGGGATCGGCGCCGCCGCCGGCTCCGAAGGTTTCGGCGGGCCCTACGAGCTGCCCAACCTGACCGCCTACTGCGAGACCTGCGCCTCGTTCGCCAATATCTTCTGGAACCATCGCATGTTCCTGATGTCCGGCGACGCCCGGTACCTCGACATCCTGGAACGCACGCTCTACAACGCGGCTCTCTCGGGCGTTTCGATGCAAGGGGACCGGTTCTTCTACCCCAACCCGCTGGAGTCCCGCGGCGCGCACGAGCGCAGCCCCTGGTTCGGCTGTGCGTGCTGCCCCTCGAACGTTGCGCGGTTCATCCCCTCCGTCCCCGGCTACGCCTACGCCTGCCGGGGCAGCGATGTGTACGTGAACCTGTTCCTGGGCGGCACCGCCACGGTCGAGGCCGGCGGCTGCAAGGTCGTGCTCAAACAGCAGACCGAGTACCCCTGGAAAGGGGATGTCAAGATCGCGGTCGAGCCCGAGCAGAGCGGGACCTTCGCTGTCCTCGTGCGGATTCCCGGCTGGGCCCGCCACGAGCCGGTACCGAGCGATCTGTACCGATTCCAGGACACGTCAGACGAAAAGATCTCCCTCCAGGTCAACGGTAAGCGGATGACGCCGGAGGTGGTGCAGGGCTATGCCCGCATCGAGCGTTCGTGGCAGAAGGGCGATACGATCGAGCTGAATCTGCCCATGCCGGTCCGGCGGGTGATCGCCCATCCGCAGGTCAAGGCCGACCAGGGTCGGGTCGCCCTGCAGCGGGGCCCGATCGTGTTCTGCCTCGAAGGGCCCGACAACGACGGCAAGGTCCTGAACCTGGTGCTCCCGGACAGCGCTCCGCTCAAGGCCGAGTATCGGCGGGATTTGCTCAATGGCGTGGTCACGCTCACCGGCAAGGCCCAGGCGGTCAAACGGACGACGGACGGCCGCGTCGTTGCCGCCGGGACGAAGCCGTTCGTGGCGATTCCGTACTACGCCTGGGCCCATCGCGGCCGCTCCCCGATGACGGTCTGGATCGCCCGGGAGCCGGCGGCCGCCCGCCCGGAGCCGGCGGACACCCTTGCCTACACGAGCAAGACCACCGCGTCCTTCGCCCACAAATCGCTGGAGGCCATCACGGACCAGACCCTGCCGGAGAATTCGGCGGACGAGTCACCCCAGCACCTGGATTTCTGGCCGCATAAAGGCACGACCGAATGGGTACAGTTCGAATGGCCCGCGCCGTGCGACCTTTCCGCACTCCAGGTCTACTGGTTCGACGACACCGGTCGGGGCCATTGCCACCTGCCCCAATCCTGGCGGGTCCTGTACCGTACCCAGGCAGGGGATTTCCAGCCGGTGAAGAACGCCAATGCGTACGGCGTGGAGAAGGACACCTTCAACCAGGTCCGTTTCGACCCGGTCGCGACGAAGGCGCTCAAGCTCGAGGTTACGCTCCAGGACGATTGGTCCGCCGGCATTCAGGAAGTCGTGATCGAGTAGAGCTCTGCCCGGTTTGATCCGGTGGACTCCGGGTGGCACCGTCAAGCCTGTCAGGGCTGGGCGATGGTCTCACGCACGCCCAATCCCGCCATCGGCAAGCTGACGCTTGCCGCTGCCACCCGGACAATTCTGAGCTTCTCACACACCCGCTCGGTCTTTGTGGTTGATCGCGGTGATGGGATGCATTACGAGCTCACGGTGGCCCGCGGACGGCGCGCCCGGGAGCGCCGGTCGATGGCAGGATCTGATGGCACCGTTACCGGCGGTCGTACGCGAACAGGAGCGCCAGGAGAACGGCGATTTGCAGAGTGATCAGCACCAGGTTCATTCCGACTCCTTCGATTGCCTTCCCCTGTATAAGGCACGTCGGCGCAGCGCGGTAACACGCCCCCTTCATTGGGCGTGGCAGTGCCCTCTTTCGGATGCCCCTGCCAGTCGTAGATTCTACGTATCCCCACCGGCCGCGGTGCGGTCGCCCCTGGGACAACTTCCCTGATGAGTCTTGACAAGCAAGTTCGGTAATGACCGGGTGGGGTCCCCACCTGCGATTCATCGCGTTCGGGGGCTCCGTGCCGTGCTTACGCTTGGGTAAGCATCTCTTGCTCACTGTATTGATGATACGCGGGATTCGGGAACGGTGCGTTGGGAGGGGTAATTCGGAAGGCAATCTGATACCGGCCCGTGGTCACGTGGCGACCGCAGGGCCGGATGCGCGGGACGGACATCGCGGGTGGTGATCCTCACCCTCGACGATAGCCCAGCACGAGGGTCAAGAGCACGGCGATCTGTAAGACGGTGATGACTGGGTTCATGGCTCTACTCCTAAACGTTGCCCTTCATCCGTATAAAGGCACAAGACCGGGGCAGGGTAACACACGCGGGGGATGAATATATGGGGATTCGCCTTCGCACCACGATGCGTGGCTGGTAGTGTGGCCTCTCGCTGCTGCCAAGCTTTTTCACGTCCGAGAACAATCCTGTTCCCCATTCTGGCACGGAATCTCATCGACTAATGATAGTATAGTAATTGGTGGACTTCTGCAAAATGGACGTTGGGCCTGTATTATGCCAGGAAATCGGTTTCACGATTTCCTGGTATAATCGCTTTCGCGAGCGCTATGGCAAACAGGTACGGTTTGGGAAGGAAGAATCATGAAATCGATTCGTCCTTCCCAAAGTAGGCCCGACGTCCATTCTGCAGAAGTTCACTGATTGACTGGATCACGGGGGTGCTCGCCAACGTATTTTTCTTTGGAATTCAACCGGGGCCGGAAAGGTCCCGATCATCATTCTGGGAGGGGGATGGAGGTGTCATATGAAGAGGGTGGTTGCCGGTGGTCTGCTGCTGATGGCGTTGGGCCTGGATGGCCCGGGCTGGGCCGCCGTCACGGTCGAGCGCCCGAACGGCGGTGAGTCGCTCCCTGCCGGAAGCCGACAGCCGATTACGTGGCGGTGTGACGCAACCGTTTCGCAGGTGACGATCGAGTTTTCCTACACGGGCGGCGTCTTTTGGGAGGTGGTCGCGGCCGCTTCCAGTGCCAACGGACGCGGGAGTCATCTCTGGACAGTACCCGCCGTCTCGTCACCGCGCTGCCTGGTTCGCATCACGGCTTCGGGCCCGGCGGGCGGCTCCGACCGGAGTGATGCGTCGTTCACGGTCTTTCCCTGCGCCTTGCGGCTGGATTACGATGGTGACTGTGTCATTACGTTTGCGGACTTTGCCGCGTTCGCCCGGGAGTGGCTGCGGTGTGGCGACCCGTACGATCCGGCGTGCCTGGGCAACCGGCCGCCGCAGATCGTCTCCAATCCTCCGGTCTGGGCGGGTCCCGGTCGGGACTACCTCTACACCATCCAGGCGGTCGACCCGGATGGCGATCGGTTGACGTACGCGCTGCTCCGCGGTCCGGCGGGCATGGTGGTGGATGCCGACCGGGGCCGGCTTTCGTGGGCCGCGACCGGCAGTTCGGGCGGCGGGCCTGTTATCGTGCAGGCCCGGGATGAGTGGGGTGCGGCGGATGTTCAGGCGTTCGAGCTGGGCAGCTCCCAGGCGGGGACGCAGCCGATGCTCACCGGGGCCCCGGTCGATGGCTACCCGAACCTCTTCGAGCGGCGGGTTCTCGTCTATACCAACGCGGTAAGAATGGCCCCGCAGCAATATCGCGACAAGTACATGGCCGGCTTCCAGCCCAACCCCCAGGCCATCCTGCGGACGTACGGCAGTGTCGAGCCGCTCTACTACGAACCCCAACTGAACCGGTCCGCCCGTTTCCATGCCCGGGACATGGCCGCCAACGGCTGTTTCCAGCATGATAGCTGCGACGGGACCTCCTGGTCCGCGCGGATCTGGAGCTATTATCCGGAGGCGCGGGCGATCGGCGAGAATATCGGGGCGGGCCAGTCCAGTGCCAAAAGCCTGGTCGACGGTCTGCTGTGCGACGCCGTGGGTGGGCAGTGTGCCCAGGACCGGACCGCCCAGGCAGGGCATCGCACCAACATCATGAGCAGCGGCTTCAACCTGGTCGGTGCCGGTTACGCACCGGACACCAAGAGTACTTGGCGGCATTACTGGGTCCAGGATTTCGCTTCAGGCGAGCCGGCGGACCAGCCGCCTCTTGTAGCCGGCTGTCACGACTTCCTGGTCTCGGGCAAGACCTCCTTCCTGCTGGACTATCGAGACATCACCAACCAGCCGCCGGCCTCCGTGCAGGTCGTCTTGGACGGTACGGCCTATAATCTGCCGCTCGATCTCGGCACGCCGGCCGCCGGCACATACCGCCTGGACGTGACCAAAGCCGGGACCTGCCGGGAGTACTACTTCCTGGCCGTCACCGGTTCCGGCCAGAGGTGGCGTTACCCCGGTCCCGGCGTCTTCCTCACCGACGGCGAAGGTGCCTGCCCCGGGGACTACCGGTAGCTGCCGACCTGGCGTGGAAGATCGTCAAGATCGCCTAGTAAAAGAGTTGGCGATCTTGGCGATCTTCGCGTTTTGGTCCCAAAAACGGGGGTGTCGCCAGACCGCCAGATCGCCACCGATGACGGCCATGTCATGCCTGCGGCTTTGCGCAGGTATGTCTCGCTCCCGAGGTCAAGCATGTCTGGGAGGCGCCGGTCTGGCACCCGGCAACAGTCTTGCAATCGGCCGGGGGGGGGATTATGCTGTTGGGTCAGAAACAGCCGAAGCTCAACCACGATAGAATTATCGGGAGGGCGTGACCCATGACGCTGACCTTGCTGGTCTTTGCAGTGACGTTGGGCCTGACCGCCGACCAGCGGCCGGGCGCGCCGGGAGAGGGGGACGCGCGCACCAAGCCGGTCTCAGCCCCCTTGCCCAAGGAATCGATGAACCTCAAGGCGATCCCGTTCCAGATCGTCCACGAGAGCTACCGCCGGACCAAGGGCAAGGAGAACTGGGAGCTGCTCATCAGGAAGGCGGACGGCTCCGGGCAGACCAACCTGACGAACACGCCGGACGTGGACGAGATGTACCCGCACGTCTCTCCGGACGGCACGAAGATCTGCTTCGTGACCGACGAGGGACGCGGCCGGAACACGGTCCGCCACGTCTACTACATGAATTGCGACGGCACCAAGCGCGTCCACGTCGCGGCCCACGCCCGCGAGCCCTGCTGGTCCTTCGACAGCCAGACCATCGCCTACCTGAACGACGAATACCAGCGCTTCAGCTCCCGCGAATACGCCACCGCGGGGCTGACCTTCTACCACCTCGACAAGGACTGGCGCAGCGAGCACCCGAACAAGGAGTTGGAGCACCTGTATGCCATCTGCTGGTCGTTCGACAGCAAGTGGTTCGTGGCGGCGGTCGAGGGCGGCATGGGTTACAGCGACACCATCATCGCCTTCGATGCCTTCGGCACGAGGGTCTTCGACCTGGCGAAGTGGGGCGTCAAGGGCTGCCGGCCCGACCTGAGCACGACCGGGACCCGGATGGTCTGGGGCGAGACCGACTGGAACCTGTGCACGGGCGACGTCGATCTGAACGCCGCGGAGCCGAAGGTCACGAACGTCCACGACATCCTCCGCTGTGCCCAGAAGTACAAGGTGTACCACATCGATCTCTCGCCTGACGGCAAGAACATCGTCTTCAGTTACGGCCCGTGGGCCGGCGGCCAGCAGGTGGGTGGCCGGGCCGAAGGCTGGAACCTCTGCGTCGGCGACCTGGAAGGCAACTGGGTCCAGATCACCTCCGACGGCAACCACAACAAGGAGCCCGACTGGGTGCCAGTGAAGAATTGATGATTGATGATTTCGGGCCCATCGGGCGGATGGTTTTCCGAGGTTGACGACTTACAAAGGAGGACCGAGCATGGCAAGGCGTTGCGGCAGTGCGAGCTATCTGTTCCTCGGCACGGTATTGTTCCTGGTGTTCGCCCTCTCGGCGAATGAAGTGGCGCTGTCTGCCGAGACGGCGCTGCGGCCGGGGACTGGGCTTGACCTCAAGAGCATCCCGTACCGGATCGTGTACGAGTCGTTGCGCCAGGACCAGGGCCAGGACAACTGGGAACTGATCCTGATCAACGCCGACGGCTCCAACCCGGTCAATCTCACCAAGACGCCGGAGGTGAGTGAGCTCTATCCGCACGCCTCGCCGGATGGGACCAAGGTCTGCTTCGAGGCCAACGAGGGGACGGGGGCCAACCTGGTCCGCAACCTCTACTACATGAACCTCGATGGGACCGGCCGCGTGAAGGTGGCCGAGAACGCCCGGCAGGCGTGCTGGAGCCCGGACGGCCAGAAGATCGCCTTTCTCAAGGGGGAATTCGCCCGCTACAATCGCGCAGACTACGCCACGAAGGGCGTCTATTTCTACGACCTCCCGACCGGCAAGACCACCGAGCACTCGAACTGTGCGAACCTGCACCACCTGTACAATCTCTGCTGGTCGCCGGACGGCAAATGGTTCACCGCGACCGTCCACGGCGGCATGGGCTTCAAGCACGCGGACCTCGCGTTCCCCGCGGACGGCCCGGAGGTGTTCGACCTGACGCCGTTCAAGGTCACAGGGTGCCGGCCGGACTTCAGCCGGGATGGCAAGATGATCACCTGGGGCGCCACGGACTGGGACCTGTGCGTCGGCTCGATCGATTACAGTTCCGGCAAGCCGCAGGTGACCAACGTCCGCACCGTCGTCCAGTGCGACAAGGAGCACGAGGTCTACCACACGGACTGGTCGCCCGATGGCCGGTATATCGCCTTCAGCTACGGACCCAAGGCGGACGAGATGGGCGGCGGCCGGGCGCCGGGCTGGAACATCTGCCTCAGCGATCTGAACGGCAAATGGGTCCAGGTCACCAACGACGGCAACCACAACAAAGAGCCCGACTGGGTGGCCGGGAATTGATGATTGATGATCTGTTCCATCCTTCCAACTTCCAGTGATCATGGGGGAAGCAAGCCAATGGACGGCAAGCCTCTGTATCGTGGTGCGATCTGTGTGTCTGTCTTTCTGCTGGTGATCTTCGCGGGCTGCCGGCGGCAGGGGGACACGGCGGCGCCGGCCTCGCTCCAGACCGCTACGACCAAGAGCGGGATCGAGATGGTCCTGGTTCCCGGCGGCTCGTTCGAGATGGGCAGCGCGCAGGGCGCTGCGGATGAAGCCCCGGTCCACCGGGTGTCGGTCGGTCCCTTCTGGATGGACCGCTACGAAGTGGTGCAGGAGGAATTCCGCAAGTACGAACTGCCCGACCCCTCGCACTTCAAGGGGACGCGACAACCCCTGGAGCAGATCAACTGGACCGATGCCGCTCTCTACTGCAACGACCGGTCCCGAGCCGAGGGGTTCGAGCCGTGCTATAACGAGGAGACTTGGGCGTGCAACTTCGCGGCCAATGGGTACCGGCTGCCGACGGAAGCGGAATGGGAATACGCCTGCCGGGCCGGCACGACCACACCCTACAGCTTCGGCACCGGCGCCGGCCGGCTCAATGACCACGCCTGGCACGCCGGCAATTCCGGCAAAACCACCCATCCGGTCGGGCGGAAAGAACCCAACCCCTGGGGCCTGTACGACCTGCACGGCAACGTCGCCGAATGGTGCAACGACCGCTACGCGAAGGATTACTACGCGAAGAGTCCCGGCCCGGCCCCCCGGGGACCGGACCAGGGACAGGAGCGGGTCGTCCGCGGCGGCTCGTGGAAGTCCAGCGCGGAAAGCTGCCGGTCCACCTACCGGGCCAGCAGTCTTTCGATCGACGACACGTGCCTGTCGGACGATACGATCGGGTTCCGCTGTGTGCGCAATGCCGCCGCTGATGTAGCCCCGTCGCCCCCGGCTGGGAAATCCGGGGTAGCGACCACCCCGGCGGACAAGGATGCCACCGGCAAAGGCAGGGCTCCCTGAGAGAGGTGGTACGATGCCGTCCGCGCCCAAGCCGAAGACCGGATTCGTGTACGATGACATCTACCTGGAGCACAGGACCACTCCGGGCCATCCGGAATCCCCCGCGCGCCTGACGGCGATTATCGACAAGCTCAAGGCCGATGGGGTCTACTCCCGGTTAGCCCTTCTCTCGGCGCCGCCGGCGTCGCTCGAACGGGTCCAGACGATCCATACGCCGAAGTATGTGGCCCGAGCCCGGGCGAGTTGCGAGACCGGCGACGAGTACCTGGATTCGCTGGATGTGCCGATCTCCCGCAAGTCCTACACGGTAGCCCTGGCGGCGGTCGGCGGCGTGCTGGGCGCCGTGGACGCGGTGATGAAAGGCGAAGTTGCCAACGCGTTCTGCGCCGTCCGTCCCCCGGGCCATCATGCCCTGGCGGAGCGGGCGATGGGCTTTTGCATCTTCAACAACGTGGCCATCGCCGCCCGGTACCTCCAGCAGCAGCACGGACTATCGAAGGTCCTGATCGTGGACTGGGACGTCCATCATGGCAACGGCACGCAGGCCGCCTTCTATGACGATCCCACGGTGCTTTACTTCAGCACGCACCAGTATCCCTTCTACCCCGGTTCGGGCACCGAGGCGGAGAAGGGCCGCGGCCCCGGCCTGAACTACACCATCAACGTGCCGCTGCCCGGCGGCTCGGATGACCAGGACTATCTCGAGGCGTTCGAGAAGAAGCTGCAGCCGGCGGCCCTGGCCTTCGCGCCCCAGTTCGTGCTCATCTCCGCCGGCTTCGATGCGCACCAGGACGATACGCTCGGCGGCATGCGCGTCACCACCGAGGGGTTCGGCAAGCTCTCACGGATCGTCAAGAGCATCGCCGACCGGTGCTGCCAGGGGCGCCTGATCTCTGTCCTGGAGGGTGGTTACGGCCTGCCCGGGCTGGCCGCATCGGTGGCAGCGCATCTGCGCGTATTGATGGACTTGAAGACCGAATTGTCAGGAGAAATGAACAGGAACTGAAGAAGCCGCAGATTACACAGATTTCCACCGATTCAAGAAGAGAAGAGAGGCAGGGAGCCCAACACTGTTGCTTGTCTTCTCTCCTGCGTCTTGCTCTTGGAAATCTGTGTAAATCTGTGAAATCTGCGGCTTCATTCTCTCTTTGTTTCTTGCCGTTCTTATGCTCTTTCAGACATTGCCATTCCTTGTCTTCTTCGCGATCCTCTACCCGGTCTATCTGCTGACCAAAGAGACCCGCCTGCGCTTGCCGCTGTTGCTGGTGGCGTCCTACGTCTTCTATGCGTGGCTCAGCCCGCTCTACCTGATTCCGCTGGCCTATGCCACGCTGGTGGACTACTTCATTACCGGACGGATCGAACGGGGCCGCCACAAAAAGGCCTGGCTGGCCCTGAGTATCGTCAACGACCTCGGCATCTTGGCCTTCTTCAAGTACGCCGGCTTCGCAGCGGAGAACCTCAACGTTCTGTTCTCCGGCCTGCGCATCCCGTACACGATCCCGCAGCCTGGCCTCCTGTTGCCGGCGGGTTTGTCGTTCTATCTTCTCCAGTCCATCGGTTACACCATCGACATCTATCGCGGCACGGTCCAGCGGGAGAAGAGTCTGCTGGCGTACGCGGTTTTCGTGTCATTCTTCCCGCGCCTGCTGGCCGGACCCATCGAACGCGCGGGCAACCTGCTGCCCCAGTTACGGACCGGTGCCCGCGTGTCCCTGCGGGACTTCACGGACGGCCTGTCGATCTTCGTCGTCGGTTACTTCAAGAAAGTCGCCCTGGCGGATTACCTGGTGCTGTACGTCAACAAGGTCTATGGGGCGCCGGAGGAGTTCCAGGCTCCGGCCCTGCTGCTGGCGACGTTCCTCTTCGCCTGGCAGATCTATTTCGATTTCAGCGGCTACACGGACATGGCCCGGGGGATTGCCCGGATGATGGGCATCCGCCTGATGCTCAACTTCAATAACCCGTATCTGGCGACGAGCATGGGCGACTTCTGGCGCCGCTGGCATATCAGTCTCTCGTCCTGGTTCCGGGACTACGTCTACATCCCGCTCGGCGGCAACCGCGCCGGCAAGCTCGCCACCTACCGCAACCTGTTCCTGACGATGGTCCTCTCCGGCCTCTGGCACGGGGCTGCCTGGACGTTTGTCCTGTGGGGTGTGGTCCATGCCCTCGGCAACTTCGCCACGCGCGAGCTGGAGCGGACCGAGACCTACCGGCAGCGCGTGCCGACGCTGGCCAAGCAGTTGTTCGTCTTTGCGTTCGTGATGCTCGCCTGGATCTTCTTCCGCGCCCGCAGCATCGGCGACGCGGGGACGATCCTCGTGCGGATCTTCACCTCCGGCTTCGCCGACCCGCGCTGCCCGGTCCTGATGCTGCTCTTGATCGGGGCGGTCTGGGCCTACCAGTACCTCTTCGAGTCGCGTCTGCGCCGGATTCTGGAGTGGCGGATCGTACGGGTCACCCTGATGATCCTGTTGTTGGCGTATCTGGTCCTGACCGTCCCCGCGGAAGGCCAGCCGTTCATATACATGCAGTTCTGATGTCGAAGTGTGATGTATGGTGTTTGATTTCTGATTTGAGACCGGGAGTTGGGAATGCAGAAGATTTCACACTTCAAACTTCACACTTCGAACTTCGAGGACGATTTCGACTGTTCCCATGCCCTGCGGCTGACGGGCCGCCAGTGGCTGCTGGTGGGCGCCGTGCTGCTGGGCCTGGTCGGCCTGGGACCGGTGCTCTGGCAGCGGGTTGAGGCCTTCGAGCCGGGCCCCGACTACCGCATGCCCTACGAGCTCAGCAGCGACTACTGGCTCTACGGCCGGTACAGCCGCCAGCTCTGTCGCGAGCTCAAGGTCCTTGTGGTCGGCGATTCCGTCGTCTGGGGCCATTATGTCCCGCCGGAAGAGACGCTCACGCACCATCTCAACGAGCTGGTCGGCGTCGAGCGTTTCGCCAATCTCGGCCTGGATGGGACCCACCCCGCCGCGTTGGAGGGCCTGCTGCGCTACTACGGTCCCGCCCTCTGTGGCCGGACCATCCTGCTGCACTTCAATCCCCTGTGGCTCAGCTCCCCCAAGCACGACCTCCAGACCGACAAGGAGTTTCATTTCAATCACCCCGACCTCGTGACGCAGTTCGCGGTGAAGATCCCGTGCTACAAGGCCTCTTTCTCGCAGCGGTTGCGGATCGCATTGCGGCGGACAATCCCGTTTGCCAACTGGGTCTCCCACCTCCGTAGCACGTACTACGACAGCAAGGACGTGCAGACCTGGACCCTCGACCATCCGTATGACTGCCCGTTGCGACGATTGACGCGGGGTCTGCCGCAGCCGGCCGGCATCCCCGAGCCTTCGGGCGGCACCTGGGTCGAGCGGGGCGCGAAGAAGGCGAGCCTGTCCTGGGTCACACTCGACAGCTCCCTCCAGTGGCAGTTCCTCCAGCGGACCATTCGGCTGCTTCACGCCCAGGCCAACGTCGTGCTGGTCCTCATGGGCCCCTTCAACGAGCATATGCTGAACCCCTCCGATGCGGCCGCGTACCACACCATCAAGAGCCAGGCCGAAGCTTGGTTCCAGAAGAATAGGGTCCCGTACTTCCTCGCGCCGGTCTTGCCGGCGGAGCACTACGTCGATGCCAGCCATCCCATCGGCGCCGGCTACGCCCGGATGGCGCGGGAGCTCCTGGAACAGTCGGCGCATAAAGCCGTGCTGACGGGGCGATAAGGGCCGCAGAACAGTAGGCAGGAGATGACGATGAAGTCCCAAACTCGAAATCCCAGATCCCAAACAGGCACCAGTGCTCAAGATCCAGAACTCGCGCCGCCCCCCAGCCCGGCGCGAGCATATCGATCCTTGCGATTTGGGATTTCATACGGGTTCGGAAAAGTCCTGGCGCTCTTTTGTCATCCTGAGCGCAGCGAAGGATCGGGCCTGCGAACAAGAGAAACCTCCTTTTTCGGTGGCCAGGTCCTTCTGCGCCTCAGAGCCTGCCCTGAGCCTGCCGAAGGGATGACAAGATCCCTGCCGCCCCAGGATCTTTCCAAGTCCGTATCAGAGCCATTGGGGATTTGGGACTTGGCGTTTCGTGCCTGCGCAGTCCTTGCGTGCGTGATCTTCCTGTCCCGGGCCCTTCACGCGGCCGACCACGCCCAATGGGGCCAAACCTTCACGCGCAATATGGTCTCCGCCGAGACCGGTCTGGTGGACAGCTTCGACCCGGCCACCGGCAAGAACGTCAAGTGGATCGTCCCACTGGGCAGCCAGAGCTGGGCGACGCCGGTCGTGGCCCAGGGCCACATCTTCATCGGGACGAACAACGATCTGCCGCGCGACCCGCGCCACCAGGGCGACCGAGGGGTGCTGTTGTGCCTCGACGAGAAGGACGGCCGTCTCCGGTGGCAGTTGGTGGCTCCCAAGCTGGGGACCGATGTGTATCTTGACTGGACGCGGGCGGGGATGTGCTCGCCGCCCACGGTGGAGGGCAATCGCGTCTACATGATCACCAATCGCGGCGAGGCGGTCTGCCTCGACCTCGAGGGTCAAACCAACGGCAACGATGGGCCCTACCGGGACGAGGGCCGATGCATGACCGCCAACGGCCGGACGTCGCTGGTCGCACGCGATGCGATTCTCGTGCCCCGGGACGCCAACGACACGAGCGGGACACTCGACGTTGGACCGCTCGACGCCGACATCATCTGGCTCTTCGACATCCCGAAGCAGGCGGGCACGTGGCCGCACGATTCCGCCCACGGCTCCTTCCTGATCGATGGCGACTATCTCTACGTCAACACCAGCAACGGTGTCGACAACACGCACCGGCGCATCCGCTGTCCGGAGGGCCCGAGCCTGATCTGCCTGGACAAGAAGACCGGCCGGCTGCTGGCCCGCGACTACGAAGGCATCGGCCCGCGGATCTTCCATTCGACCTGGTCGGCCCCCGCGCTGGGCGTGGTCCACGGTCGCAAGCTGGTCTTCTTCTGCGGCGGCGACGGCGTGGTCTATGCGTTCGAGCCCCTGAAAGGGGCAGTCTCAAGCCTGAAGTCGGAAATCTCAAGCCGGAATCCGGAGTCCTCCGGCGGCAGTCCCGCCTCTTCTGCTTCAAACTTGACACTTGACACTTCAAACTCGACGGCAGTGCCGGCGCTGCGTCGTGTCTGGCGTTTCGATTGCGATCCGGCAGGCCCGAAGGAGAACGTCAGCCAGTACCTGCGCAACCGTCAGGAAAGCCCGAGCAATATCAAGAGCACGCCGGTCTTCCACAACAACCGCTTGTACGTCACCGTCGCCGGCGACATCTGGTGGGGCAAGGAAGTGGCCGCGCTCAAGTGCATCGACGCGACGAAAGAAGGCGATATCACCGCCACGGGCCTGATCTGGTCCTGCGACCTGAAGCTGCACTGCTGCTCGACGCCCGCAGTCCACGATGGCCTCGTCTACGTCGCCGACTGCGCCCGCCAGATCTACTGCATCGACGCCGCGACCGGCAAGATCTGCTGGACACAGGAGACCAAAGGCGACATCTGGGCCTCGCCCCTGGTCGCCGACGGCAAGGTCTACGTCGGCACCAACCGTCGGGACTTCTGGATCCTGGCCGCCGGCCGCGAGAAGAAGCTCCTGCAGACTCTCGACCTCGACAGTCCCATCGCCGGCACTGCCATTGCCGCCAACGGCGTCCTCTATGTGAACACCATGCGCAAGCTCTACGCCTTGGCGAAGTAGACGCCTGGGCTGAGAGCCCACGCTCCCTGAACCCGCAAACCGCAAGCAAGATCAGTCCCGTGCTTTTAGACGCAGGACCGTCAGCGAGTAGGGCCCGAAGCTGTGGCGGAAGGCTTTGCCGGCCTCTCTCAGCGTGGAGGCAACCGGCGCGACCGTCTTCGGCGCGGCGATTGAGTTCTCGTCCGTGAGCCGGTCGGCCGTCAGGACGATCGCCGTACCCCGGCGGGAGACCTCTTTGACGCCCTCGATCTGGATGTCGGAGGCGATCGGCTGGGCGGCGCTGTTGACGACCTTGAGGATGATGTCGCCCGAGCGGATCGCCCGGCTGGCCGTGACGTAAAGGCCCGGTTGTTGGCTCGTCGCCGGCGGCAGGCCGGTGACCTCCACGGGCAGCACCAGGTCGCCGCGATGGCGGCTGAACAACTGCTGGACGTAGTAGTTCGGCGTGCCGTAGGACGTGAGGTTGTCGCACCAGATCAGGTCCGGCCGCCACTGCCAGCGGTCCTCGTGGGCGAACAGCGGGGCGTAGGAGGACATCACCACCACGTCGGCGTTGCGCTCCAGACCGGTCATGAAGGCCGCCTCCGACAAGGCGCATTGCCAGTTGTTGCGATTCTCCGGGCTGACGGTCTTGACGCTCTGAGCGGCGTATTCGCCCATGAAGACCTTGGGACCCGTGCGGTCGTAGCTGTCGTACCGCCGGGCGTTGTCGAAGAACCAGTCGGGGTTGGCGTAGCAGTGCTCGTCCACGATGTCCGCGTTCAGCTCGCGGAGCTGGGGCCAGAGGAACTGGAACCGCTCGTCGTCGGGCGAAGGGCCGGCGCTGGAAACCAGCTTGATCTTCGGGTATCTCTCCTTGAGGACCCGGGCGAAGCGTTCGTAGCGCTCGATGTACTGCGGGCCCCATTGTTCGTTGCCGACGCCAAGCAGCTTGAGATTGAACGGCTTGGGATGGCCCATCCCGGCCCGTTTGGCGCCCCAGGTCGTCGTGGTCGCGCCGTTGGCAAACTCGATCAGGTCCAGGGCATCCTGGATGAAAAGACCGAGTTGCTCGAGGGGGACCAACTCGCCCGAGTTGAACTGGCAGGCCATCCCGCAGTTGAGGATCGGCAGGGGCTCGGCGCTGATGTCTTCGCACAGCAGGAAGTACTCATAGAAGCCCAGGCCGAAGGACTGGAAGTAGTCCGGAGCAGGGCGGTGCTTGAACTCGTCGTTCCAGCGGTTGATGATCCCCTGACGCTCCTCGGGCTTGCCGATCGTATTCTTCCACTGGTAGCGCGTGCTGAGGTAACGGCCTTCGACGATGCAGCCGCCGGGGAAGCGTACGAACCCGGGCTTCAGATCCGCCAGCCATTGCACGAGGTCGGGCCGCAGCCCGTTCGGATGGTTCTTCCAGGTCTTCTTGGGGAAGAGCGACACCATGTCAAGGTCCACGACGCCCGGCGCGGTCGCGAGCACCTGCAGTCGGGCCCGTGGCTCCGTGACGCTGGGGCGCAGCGTCGCCGATTTGCGGGACCACTGCGAGCCGAAGTCCGCCAGCTTCGCCTGTGCCAGGACCTTTCCGCCCGCCGTCACCAATTCGACGCGCATCGGTATTTCTTTGTCGCCACGGGCGAAGGCGGAGAACACGTATTCCTCCCCTTGGCGCACGCCGATCCCGGCGAATCCCTCATTGGCGACGCCGTAACCGCCCCAGCCGGCGTTGAGACGCAGGTAATGCGGATTGTGGTCGTTGAGCGGGCCGCGGTCCAGGACGCGGGCCGAGCCGGTCGCCATGCCTTGCTTGACTTCGCTCCAGCCCATCAGGGGGCTGGTGAACTCGAAGGAACGGTTCTTGACCAACTCGGCATACAGGCCGCCGTCGGCGCCGAAATTGATGTCTTCGAAGAAGACGCCGTACATGGTGGGGCTGATCGTCGCCCCGGGCCGGTCCGCCCGGATGACCAGCCGGCGGCTGGAATCGGCCGTTTGGCCCGCGGAACACAGAAACGCCCCCACGAAGACGGCCACGCAACCACGCACCATCACCTGCTTCATAACAACCTCATGTTCTTCCGAGAGAGTATCGTTCGTAACAACACTGCAGCGTGTGCCGGGCACACCGTACCGACCCAGAGCGGCCTCTGTTGTACCGCGGCAACAGCAAACTGGCAATATCGCGGACAACCCAGTGGAAAAACGCGGGCCGCCGGGTATGATACACTCCCGGCGGCCGGGTGTGATGAAACGGTGCGTCCTGCGACGGGTGTGTTTCAAGGGTAGACGACATGAGAAGAAGCTGGTGCTGCGTGCTGAGCGTTGGATGTCTCGTGCTGTGGGGGAGGGCCTCCGGGGCGCAGCCGGATGAGGTCCAGGTGATTCTGGGCCGTTGCGCGGTCACGCAGACGCAGCCCCGCCTGCCCCAGGCCGTCTCGCCCTATGAGACGATGAACTACTTTCCCGCGCTGGGCAACGGCAATCTCATGGTGACCCTGTCCGGGACGCCCGACCGTCTGACGTTTCACCTGGGCAAGACCGATTTCTGGCGGGACCGGTGCCGCGACAAAAAATGGTGGCAGAGCGGCAACGTCCTGGCGGGGTATCTGAGCGTGCTGATGCCGGACCTGGCGGGGGCGAGCTTCCAGCAGTCGGTGGATTTCCACCGGGCCGAGGCGGTGACGCTGCTGACCAAGGCCGACCGGATCCTATCCCTCCGTTCCATTGTGCCGCACGAGTCGGAGAACCTGCTCGTCAATACGATCGAGAACCTGGGCAAGCAACCCGTGGCCCTGCGGATCGAGACCTGTGCCGATCAGTTCGCCAACCGGGCGGAGCCGTTCGAGCTCGCGGCGGGCATCGACGAAAAGGACCCGGCGATTGCCTGGACCACGCGCAAGACGCACGTGCCGCCCGATCACAACGACTTCGGCAGTGACGAGTTCCGCATGTGGGCGGCGGTGGTCACGCGGCTCTTCGATGCCCAGTGCCAGACCCAGATCGATAACTCGATCAACTACGACGCCAACGATACCCAGGTGAAGTCGGCGCAGTTGTTCACGCTGGAGCCGGGCCGCAGCCTCCTGATGGTGACGAAGGTTCACAGCACCGGTCTG
The DNA here is from genome assembly GCA_025459125.1 of Planctomycetota bacterium. GTDB lineage: Bacteria > Planctomycetota > Phycisphaerae > Sedimentisphaerales > Anaerobacaceae > PLanc-01. The sequence continues at coordinate 19,452 of JALORE010000043.1, forward strand.
CCGGTGACGATGAACCCGGCCGATCCCCGGCCCCCGACCCTGGAAGCGGTGAAGGCCCTGGCGCGCCCCCAAATCCAGGGAGAAATCGAGAAACATCGGACCTGGTGGAATACGTACTGGCGTAAGTCGTATGTCCGCCTGGAGGCCGAGCCGGTGGTCGAGCGGACGTACTACGGCTGCCTCTATGTCCTCGGCTGCAGTACGCGGGTCGGCCAATACCCGGCCGGCTGCAATGGCTTTCCCGTCAACGACGACGTCCCCTGGGGCGGCGACTACCACTGGAACTACAACCACGAAGCCCTGTTCTACGGCGTCTATTCGGCGAACCGCATCGAACAGTCGGAGCCGTACGATCGCACGGTCCTGGAGGCGAACGTCTTCGGCAAGGCCCAGGCCAAGGCCGCGCAGGTACCCGGCACTTTCTTCTTCATGGCCACCGGGCCGGGCCATCTGAATGAGCCGATCACCCTGGGGCAGAAGACCCACGCGGTCGAGGCGGCGCTGAACCTGATCCAGCGGTACTACACGACCTATGATCTCGAGTGGGCCAAGTCCGTATACCCGTTCTTCAAGGACGTGGCCGCCTACTGGGACCATGACCTGGAGAAGAACAAGGAGACCCGTCCCAACGGCACGCCGCGCTACGTCGTCGTGGACAGCAAGCCCATGGAGGGGCCGACGGTCGACACCTACAACCCGATTACGGCCCTGGCGTTCCTGCAGCGCTTCTACCGCGGCCTGATCGACCTGACGCAGGACGACCTGGCCGCCGCCGGACACGCCACCGGCGCGACGGAGCAGGACCTGGCCCGCTGGAAGAACTTTCTCGCGAACCTGGCCGAGTATCCGATGAGCCATGCCTACGGCCGCAAGGTCTTCGCCTGGAGCGAGGCGACGCTGAACCCGCTGCTGACCGAGCAGGACTGGGTCCTGTACCCGGTCTTCCCGGGCGAGCAGGTGGGCCTGGCCTCCGACCCGAGGCTGCTGGCGGTGGCGCGGAACACGCTGGCGATCAAGCCGCAGTATTACGTCGAATGGCTCAACAATCCGCCGCAGATCTTCTCCATCGCCGCCCGCCTGGCCGAGCATCCCCCGGAAGTGCTCGAACGGTTCCGGACGTATTTCTCCCGCAGTGGCGTGAACGGGTTGCGTAGCGGCGGCGGCAACACGGAAGGGGCCGGCGTGGCGGACGCCATCAACGCCATGCTCCTGCAAAGCCACGAGGGCTTTCTGCGTCTGTTCCCCTGCTGGCACCATCCGGAGGCGAAGTTCGTCACGATCCGCACCGCCGGGGCCTTCCTCGTTTCCGCCGAGAAGAAAGCCGGCGTCTGTCAACCGCTCACGATCGTGAGCGAAAAGGGCCGGCCGTGCCGCGTTTTGAACCCCTGGCCGGGCCGGACGATCGTCGTCAGCGTCGAGGGGACCCCCGTCGAGGTGGCAGTCGCGGACAGGTCTTATGGACAGGTCTGCACCTTTGCGACCCAGGCCGGCAAGACGTACGTGGTCTCCGTGCAGGGCGACCTGCCGGCCGCGGCGCCGTATTGGAACGCGGCCCTGTACCAGCCGGCTTCGGCGTCGAGCAATTTCAAGCCGGAGAAAGAGAAGGACAACTGGGACGTGGCCAAGCTGACCGACGGGACGCGCATCAATACGCGGGTCGGGCATCGCGGCTGGACCAGTGCCCTGTACGATGACGCCAAGCATACGGAGTGGGCGCAGGTGGACCTGCAGCAGGCCGTCAGCGCCAAGGCGATTCAGCTCTGGCCCCTGGACCACGGCGACGCCTGGCAGAACACGCACTGCTCCGAGCCCTTCGTGGAGTCGACCGAGATCGACCAGTCCTACGACGGTTTCCCGCTGGATTTCCGTATCCTCGTCTCCCCGGACGGCAAGGCCTGGGCCGAAGTCGCCAAGCGGGATCGCTACCGCCGGCCGGCGGTCGGCCCGGACGACAGCGAGCGCAAGGCCAAGGATGTGACCGGCCCGGAGCGATTCGACTTCGAGCCGTGCACCTTCCGCTACGTGAAGGTCGAAGCGACGCGTCTGCGCAAGACCCGCTATTTCGGCAAGTACGCGCTGCAACTGGCCGAAATCGAAGTCGTTCGCGCCGACCCGGTTCCACCGAAACCGCAACCCTGAGATTCGGAAAACTCGTCCCGGTTCAATTCCATGCATCCTGCGGCGGGTGGCATCGTCAAGCGGAGCTTGGCGATGGCGGATTTCCTGTGCTATGGACCATCGCCAAGAGCTTCGGTCTTGACGATGCCACCCGGCCGGATTCGAATTGATTGGTGTGCCTCTCCTGTCATCCTGAGCGGAGCGAGGGATCTGGCCTGCGACCGAAGGAGACCTCGTGTTTCGGTACCCAGATCCTCCGCCTTCGGGTCAGGATGACAAGCTTGTGGCCTGCACGTCACTCGGTCAAGACGCCGATCTCAGCAACCGAGGCGTAGGGTTGGTCGCGCACTTCGCTCAGGGCAACCAGCTTGACGAACCGGGCCTCCCGCGGCCGGTCGAAGCGAACCGTCTTGAGCGCCGCGTCGTTGGGCCAGGTCCCCGCGGCGGCCGCCTGCCCCCATTCCTTCCCATCGGCGCTGACGGACACCTCGAACCGGGCGATCCGGCCGTTGGTCATGTCCTGCCGGGGCAGATAGGTCAGACCCTGCAACCGTACCGGCTTCTTCAGGTCGAGGATCAACTCATGCGGCGGCTGGGCCATCGGCTGCCAGTTCGTATGCCAGATGGTCGCGGGATTGCCGTCGAGAGCCAGGTCGGGAGAGTGGGACGGGTGATGGTTGCTGGCGCTGACGGTCGCGCCGAGCTTCTCCATCGGGCTGGGCTCCCGCAGCAGGTCGGCCAACTGCCGGATCGTCATCGTGTCCTTGGGCTCGAAGCGTGTGTCGGCCATGTACGTCAGCAGGCTGTGTCGCATCTGCCGGGCGACCGGCCGCCGGTCCAGATCGCTGACCAGGTCGCAACTGCACGCCAGGAGCTTGCCCGGGCCGACGCGGGCCTCAAAGATCACCGCCAGCTTGCGGGCCGTGACCCAGTCGTCGATCACCTGGACCACCGGCTGCAGGTCGCGGTGGGCGGTGAGGATGAAGGGGGCCGCCCCGTGGATCAGCTCCCGCCATTGCCAATTCGAATGGTACTCGGTCGGGAACCGTTCGAGGGCCGGATGGCTCAGGTCACACAGGACGCCCAACGTGTGCGGCGCCTGCCAGTTCGTCCAGACGGTGTTCCAGAAGATGCTCGAAAAGCCCATTGTAATCGGGTGCCGCTCGTCATTGCGGAGCGTCTGGGGCAACGGCAGCAGCAGCACCTTGCCGCCCCGGTTCAGTTGTTCGATGGCATCTTCGTTCAGCTCGCGCGTGACCAGGATGTCCGCCGCCGGTTCCGACGGCACCTTCCGGGGGAACACCCAGAGGTCCCAATCGTTGGCAGCCTCGGTCCCTCGAATCGTGACTTCAAGGTTCAGCTTCTGCGCCTTGGCATCCTCAGGCAGCTTCGCCTGGATCTCACCCAGCGTGCTCAACGTACCGGTCTTGATCGTTTGCGGCGGCAGGGTCCCTCGGGCCACGATCCCCTCGGAACCACGCAGGGTCCACGTGGGTAGCGCATTTTCCAGGTCCGCCGGGCCGAACTGGGCCAGCTCGATTTGGGCCTGCAGCACATCGCCGGACTCGAAGATCCGCCGCGCCAGGCGAGCCAGCGGCACGATCGGCCCCGCGAAGCGCCGAAACTCCTCCGCGGAGATGTACCCCTTGGAGACCCAGAACGGGTCAAGCACGCCGACCAGCGCCGTGCCTTGGCCGGGGAAATCGTGCAGGTCCAGCAACTGGAACCCGCCAAAGCCCGGCGTCCGCAGGGCCGACTCGATGTCCTCCTTGTACAGCAGGGCCTGCAGCTTGCCCGAGGCCAGGAGGAAGCGGTGGGCTTGGTGGAGCATGCCGTTGCGGTCGAGCTGGTCCTGGAAGATCTCGAAGTTCCTGGCCTTGAGCAGGCCCGTGTACCGGGTCATCTCCGCCAGGTTCGGGTAGACGCACCATTGCCCGATCTCGTGGCTGACGACGGGCGTCTGCGGATGCTGGGCGACGAAATCCCGGTAGTCCGTCATCGTCTCGGGCGGTCTGGCATTGACCCGGCTCTGGATGCCCTGGCCCCACTGCTGGATGCGCGGGGCGGGGGTGCTGTGATACTCGTTCTCCGGCAGCAGCGGCCAGCCGGCCGCCGAGGTGTACAGCCGGCGCGGGTCCTTCTTCTTCCAGTGGCTCACGAAATCGCCCAGGAAGCGGTTCTGGTTCTTGCCGCTCGGCTCGTTGCCGTATGCCAGGAACAGGAAGGAGGGATGATTGCCATACGCCTTGACCATGGCCTCGCTCTCGCGATAGAGCCATGGGTCGAAGGGCCCCCCGGTGCCGACGGCGGCCCAGGCGGAGCATTCGACGTGGTAGTAGAACCCCTCCTCGTCCGCCGCGACGAATGCCGCCTCGGGCGGACACCAGGAGTGGAACCGGATATGGTTGAGGCCGTGAGCTTTGCAGATGCGGACGATCCGCCGCCAGGCGTCCACCCGGGTGGGCGGATGGCCCGTCAGCGGGAAAATGCAGCATTCGAGCGTCCCGCGCAGGAAGATCGGCGTGCCGTTCAGCGCGATGCGGGTGCCCTCGGTGCCGACCTCACGCATTCCGAACCGGACCGAGGTCTGGTCCCGGCGCCCGGTCGAATCCCCGCGTAGCTCAACCGTCAGCGTGTACAAAGCCGGCCGGAACTCGTCCCACAGCCGGCAATCGTTGCCCATGCGGTAGACGAATTCGCTTGTGCCTCCCTCCGCGGTCCACGCCACCGGCACCGACATCCGATTTCGGGGCGATACCGGTTCGTCACTGCGGCGATTCGGATCCGCGGTTCGGAAGGCAGAATCCGCGACTTCCAACGTGCCTTGGCCGGCTTGGCCGCTGAGATTGCCGAGGCTCACATTGACCCGGACGGTCTTGTCCTTGATGTTGGGATAGACGCGGACGTCGTCGATCCACACGGGATCGGTCGCCTGCAGCGCCAGGCGTCCGACGATTCCGTTCCAGTTGCCCTGGGTATGGTCGGAGACGCTGTGGGCATTGCTGCCGACATCGACGATCATACGGTTGTCGACGCGAATCGTCAGCCGATATTTGCCGGGGGACACCTCCGTGCCCAGCTCGTAGACGTGGGGCGTGCCCAGGCTGTCCTGTACGCCGAGCGAACGCTCATCAAGCCAGACCGTGGTCTGCCAATGCGGCCGCTCCAGCAGCAGCGTCAGGCGTTTGCCCCGCCAGCTCTCGGGGATCTCGATCTGCCGCTGGTACCAGACGGCGCCGACGTAATGCCGGTCCGGCTGGAGCCAGAAGGGCATCTTGAAGTTGCCCGGCGTCTGGTACTGCTGGTAATACGGATCGCTCGTCCAGATCTTGTTGATGTTGCCGGTCCACTTCGTCTGCATGGACACAGGATCGCCGAAGCTCTGGGCAGTCAGCACGCCCGGTAGCGTGATCACCCCCGCCAGGTCCCGGGCGAACCACCGCTGGGCTTGGCCCCGGTCCTCGCGATCCAGCTCGCACGACCACATGCCGCGCAGACTGACGTCTTCACCGGGCTCCGCCCCGGCGCCCGCTGCGCGGTTCCCCTCGGCCGCCCGCACGGTGGCCCGCCGGGCCCGCGCCGCCTCCTGCGCTGTGGGGGACCGCTCACCCCATACCGGGACGCTTCCCACGAATACGGCCACCACCAGAACCGCCATTCGCGCCCATCTCACTGTCACACCCTGGGTCATCTGTGATTCCTCGACAAGCCCTTGGTTTCCATCCTCGGTCGAACGAATCCGCCTATTCTAATCGCCGCGCGTGCGAAGCTCACGCAGGAAAAACGGACGCCGCCGGCTTCCCGGGCTTGCCAGGGGAACCAGGCCGATGGGACAAGGCGGACCACAGTGACCGTATTGACCGCATGGACCCCAATCACCGCGAGGTCAATCCGGTCAAGAAGAGAGGCCCTGTTGCCAGGAGCGAAGCCGAGGCGCTCGATCCCGCCCCGCACGCCGGCGAGAAAACACCGAGGCCCGTGCCGGGAGGGCACGGGCCTCGGATTTACTGCTTACGACCGACTCTCAGGGCCGGTCTTCAGGACCGACCGTGGGTACCGTGTTACGGCTTGGTCAGGCGGATGTCATCGATGTAGATCCGCCCGGCGCCGTCCGGAACCGGAGTCTTCCGATCGCCGACACCGACGTACAGGGTCTTGACCCGGGCTAGATTGACACCGGTCAGGCTGCTCAGCGGGACCTTCCACTCGGTCCAGGCCGTCGCATTCACGGCCGCGGGATCCGGGTTGGTCGCCACCGCCACCTTGCCGGCGCTATCCTCGACCGCCAGGTACAGGTTGGAGGTGCCGTTGGTCAGGTCCACATCGTCGCCGATCCAGGCCTGCTGCCAGGCACCGGTGACACTGCCCGTGGTGGACGCGTTGGAGAACTCCGCCATGGTGCTGGCGGTCGAAGTGTGGCTGGTCACGCACAGGCCGATGTAGATGTTCGCGCCCATGGCGATGGTCGTGGAGACGACCTGCCCGCTGGTGGCGTCTTTGATGTCCGTCCAGGCCTTGCCGTCCGCCGAGTACTGGGCGGTGAAGGCATTGCCGGTCCGGGTCAGCTTCACCCACCGCGGGGCCACGATACCCGCCTGGGTCGCGCTGCCGCAGGTGCCGCTCGGGATGGTGCGCCAGCCGAAGGACACGCCGTTGGAGACGCTCTGGATCATGTAGGCCATGATCGAGCCGGCATCGAGATTGTCGCGGATCATCACGCCGGCCTTGGCCCAGCCGTTGCTGTTGAACAGGCTGTCGACTTTGACCTGGATCGAGCCGTTGCCGTTGAGCCGCTTGTAGACGAAGCGGAAGTCATCGGCGTTGTCCCAGATGTCGTGGCCGCTGGCGCCGATGGTGAAGGCGCCGTTGCCCTTGTCGACGAAGCGGACCGCATTGCCGCGGACCCACAGGCTCAGATCGGTCACGCCGTAGCTGGTCCAGTTCTGCGTCGGGGCGAACTCACGCTTCGCTTCGCTGTAGAACGGGGTCTTGGCGTTGTTGAAGTCCATCGGCATGGACTGGCTGCCGCCGTGGATGATCGTCCGCTCCGCGAAGGGGGCCGTCAGGTTGCCGACGACGGAGCCGGTGTTGTTGGTCCAGCCGTCGACCCACGTCTCGTAGATGCGGTTGCCTTCGACATCGGTGTAGCTTTCCATGTCGTCCACGATGAGGAAGTTGGCCACACTGAAGCTCCAGACGGGGCCGGCCGTGACGGTGCCGTCGGCCTTGACTTCGTCGATGCGCCAGAAGTACGGCCCGGTGCCCCAGCCCAGTTCCTCGACCGGCGTGAAGCTGGTCGTCGCCTGACGGCCGCGATAGACACCCGCCTTGTCGGCGGCGGTGGCGCCGGCGACGGCGGCCTTATCCGTGCCGAAGTAGACATCGTGCTGCGTCGCGTCCTCGCCCGCCGTCCAACTGACACCCTGCTGGGCCGCGACGACATCCACGAGCGCGCCGTCCGCCGGGTTCGGCTTCCAGGCCAGCGCCATATCGCCGCGCATCAGCTCTTTGACCTCATCCACCGACAACGCCTTGGTATAAACGCGGGCATCGTCCACCTTGCCGACGTAGAAGTCGCTGGGCGTGGAATCGTCCCATTCCTGACCGATCGACCACCGCGTCATGTTCGACAGGCTGAAGGAGCTCGCATACGAGGCCCGCTGCGCGCCGTCGACGTAGATGTAAGCGGTGCCTCCGTCCCGGACAAACGTCAGCAGGTGCCATTCATTGTCGTTCACGGCCGGCGGGAACTGCTGGTCGGCGGTGTCCCACCGGTAGGGATTCCCGCCCTGGATGCCGAACAGCAGGGCATAGCCGCTGCTGGCGTCATTGATGGCAAACAGGTTGCCCTCGGCCCCATGGGTCGTCTTGATCCAGGCACTGAGCGTGATGTTGGTGCCTTTGACGTCGTTGACAACGCCGTCGATCACGACGTAGCCGCTGTTGACCAGCTCGACACCGCCGCCGACGACACCGTCGGTCCAGCGTGCGCCGCCGGCCAGCCGGGCGTCATTCCCGTAGCCGGAGAAGTCCACGCTCGTGGTGCCGCTGCCTTCCTCGAACATCCACCAGCCGACCAGGTCGGGATTGGTGATCTTGATATCGGCGATGGTGGTGAAGCTCCAGACATCGCCTTTGTGCGTGGTCGTGGCGTCTTTTTCATCGACCCGCCAGTAATACGTCGTGCCCTTGGCGAGAGCGGCCGTCGGGGTATACGTGGTCGTTACCTGGGGCGTTCCGCCCGTGGCATTGCTGACCTGGTCAAAGGTGCTGCCGAAGTACACGGTATGGGTCTGGGCGCCATAACCGGCCGTCCACGTCAGCTTCGTATCTGTGGCCACGTACTTGGCGCCGTTCTTGGGGGACGGATCGAACGCCTTCTGTGACGGCGACGAGAAGCTCCACACCGGACCGACGCTGATGGCCCCGGTCGCATCGACCTCATCCACGCGCCAGTAGTATGTGTTGCCGGGCTGAAGCCCCGGGACGTGGTAGTACATGGCAAACGGCTGATTCTTCGCGACGAGGTTGGCCTCCGTCAACTCGGGCGTGGTGCCGAAATAGACGTTGTGGAAGATCGCTCCGTCACCCTTGGTCCAGCTCATCAGGGCCATCGTGACGCCGGTGGCGCCGTTGGCCGGGTTGGGGGCGAAGGCAAAGGGACTGAAGACTTCCAGGTGCAGCAAGGCTGCGGCGGAAGGCTCGCCCTCGACCGCCTCGACGCAGCGCAGGCCCGTGGAGGCGGCGCTCTTGTCGTCGCGGATGAGGATCAGCAGCGCATTGCCGCTGGCCCAGCCATCCTGGCTGACGACTTCACTGATGATGGAGGAAATATCGGGCGACTGGAACTTCGTGTCATTCGCCAGGCCGGTGGCGATGGTCCATTTCACCTGGGCCTTCGTGCGCGGGGCCCGATCCGACAGATTGCGCGTGATGTCGGCGATCGCGGGGGCGTTCGGGACCAACTGCGCCTCGATGATCAGATTCACCGGCTTGGTGTTGTCCTTGGTCTCGTCCATCTCCAGCTCGATGTACGCCTTGTTGACCTTGGCGCCCTTGGCAAGCGGCAGGGTGAACCGTAGACCGTTGAGCTGCTCGTCCGTGGAGCTGGGGGTCCCGGCATCTTCATACGGGAGCTCCAGGTCGGTGCTCGTGATGTCCATGTCGCCGGCGGCGAGATGCTCCTCGGCATCGTCATTGCCGTTGGTCAGACGGATGTCGAGGTTCAGGGCCAGCGCCGGAGCGGCCGTGAACGCGGCGACTCCCAACCCCAAACATAACAGAAACGCTGCCTTCTTAACCATGAGACTGCTCCTTCCAAAAAATATCATGATGCATTGGGCCTGGCCACACACGTGCGTGTACACAGAATCCACTTCCGGATGTTCTTTGACAACCACGCAACCAGACTTGCCCTCGTGTTGTCGTCATGGTGATCGCGGACGAGGCTCCGCGAACAACCGGCGCGCACCTTCTGCGCCCACCGGTGCGCCGCCGACAGGAAACCAACTGGCTTTCTCCCGTCATCGGCCACATCCAGCGGGCACTTTACGCGCGCCAACCCGATTCCAAAAGATCAGGCAATTAGAAACAGATGATGTGCCTCGTGTCTTGGTTCCTCCTTCACGATGGCCCCAGATCACCCAACTCTGCTGTGCGAATGAAAACTACAGGTCGCACGCAGTATAGCACGAAAGACGCCTCGACGGCAACCCAAATTGCACTGGGTCTGCTCTTTTTTGTGACAGCGGCTCTCTATCCGGGCTCGCGCGCCGGCAAGGGCCTTGCCGCAGCCTGCGTGCCGGGGATGCTAGCACGCCGCGCTCACCGGCCCCGCGGCACTCGATGGCATCTCCCCGGGGGCCGGGGCGGCCTGGGACCGGCCCTGCAGGTTCTCCCGTTCCAGTTGCGCGTTGCAGGCGCGGGGCTCCTCTACCTGCATCTGCAGCCGGGTGACCTCCAGCCGGTACTGCTCCACCTGCCGCTGCTGCGACGCCTGCTCGCGCTGCAGGTTCAACCACTGTTGGCGGTACTCCAGGTCCTTGGCGATGACCTGCTCGGAGCACTGGAGCCGCTGTTCCGCCAGCTGGCTGCGGTCCTGGCGACTG
>JALORE010000272.1 GCA_025459125.1 Planctomycetota bacterium
AGAGAGGGGCGCCAGCCGTCAACATGCAGATTGCCAGAACCGCGCCCAGAATCGTCGCCGTGATTAGTGTTTGTCTGTTCTCCGACAGCCCGACCAGGACATCGATCCCGGTCGCGCGCGCCAGCAGGAAGCCACTTAGGATGCCAAGAGGCAACAGGGTCGCCCTCTGATAGAGATATGTCCCGCAGGCTACCCTCCCCTCCGACGTTCCGCGCTGCATGAGCGTTTCCAAGCCAAAACCACCGAGAAGAACCAGCGAGGGAATCCACATCACGAGCGCCCGCGGCGGAATACGCAAGAGGCGGAAGGGAGGAAGGAGATCGTACAGCAGACTGAAGAGCCGCAGTTCTTGGCCAAACGCCAGGACCACTGAGACCAACGCCACCAGTCCAAGGAACACCGCCAGAGAGCGGCGCTCCGGGCGAGCAAAGGCCCAGGGAGCCGCCAGTGGCAACAAGATGCCGAGATACGGGAACTGCTCCCAGATGTCCAGGCCGGGATACGGATACGCGTCCGGCAGGAAGATCATTGCCAAATGATGAAGGCTGAGCGTCCCCAGAGCGGCGTCACCCGGGGCATATCCCGAAGCAAGAGAGGTCTGCGAGGAGAAGACCAGCGAGGGAAGAAGCTGAATCGCTGCAAAACCAAATGCCAGAACCAGAATCGCGCCGAACCTGACCGCCGCAATGACGACCTGTCGCAGCGTCTTCTCCGCCTGCCACACGGTAACTGCGTGAAACAGCCAAAAGAGTCCCAGGAATAGCAACATGTAGGCCGGGAGGGTGGGATGTCCCGTCAGGATCGTCATCGCGATCACCAGGCCCGCTCCCACCAGCGCTATGGCGCTGCCCCTCTCCAGTGCCAGCATGACAAGCAGCCACGCAAGAGGCAGCCAGCTCAGGGCATAGACCAGCCAGATGTGACCGGCGAGAATTCTCGTATGCAGCCCACCATTCAGCATGAATGCCAACGCGCAGATCAGCGCGATCCAGGGGCGAAGCCTCAGGTAGCGGCACAGGGCGTACATGCCGGCGCCAGCAATCCAGATATGGATAGCAAATCCCCACGCGACCGCAAGGCTGACCGGAAGCGCGGACCGCAAAACCACCTGTATCGGGTAGAAGACCATGGAGTCCGGATGGGCCAATAGCGGCAGCCCGCTGAACATATAGGGATTCCACAAGGGAAGTTTGCCGGCGTGGATGACCTCAGTCGTGTATCGCTCAACGACGTAGTAGAGTGCCGGCAGGTCATGGCCGCCTACCAGACGATCTGGTTTCAGTAGGACCGGGGCAAAAAGCGTTAACGCGGTCAGCGTAATAACGGTCAGGGATACCATCTCGGATCGCCTGCCTCCAGCCAGCCATCGGGCCACTGCATTGATACGCTCCGGCAGAGACGTGTGTTCCAACCGCACCACATGCGCCGTGTCCTTCAACCCCAATTTGCTGGCTGCTGGTGCAGTCCCGAGCCACGCCATGGTAAACAGGGCCCCCGCCAAGACGAAAGCCAGGGGGAGTGCGCCCGGTTGATTGGCGACCAATGTGAACGCCAGCAAAGGCAAGGAAATCGCAACCCCCAGTAAGTACGCTTTCGGGTAATACGGGGCAAGACGCTCTCGCAGGGCGGGCGCCTGCTGCCGTCGCAGGAACACGAAGATCGTGACGGCTGTCCACGCAATGACGATCACGAGGTAAAGGGAAACCCAGGTAAAGTAGGAGAGCGAGTAGCGGCCGAGGACCTTGGCGCTGTCGCTGCGGTGGCGGAGTACCTCAGGCAAAGACCAGATCAACACCCCATAGGCGACGAGCAACAGGAGACGCCTCAGGATGCCGTGCACTGTGTCATCCTCTCTGATCGCCACAACCTATTTGGCGGGCCGATACCGGCTGGCATGAACGGTGTACTGCATGCTTGGCCAGCGGCCCCGCTTGTGCAGAGAATACCGAACACACAACCACAGGATTCCCAGCCCATAGACTACACTGGCGACCGGGCCCGCGCTGGATGCCTCTGGAAAATACCGGACCGGGACTGAGATCTCACCAATGCGAAATCCGCCGGAGGCGAACTGGGCCACAATTTGCTGGTCAAAAATGAAACCATCGGAATTGGCAAGGAAGCTCACCTGCTCCAGCACCTCGCGGCGGTACGCCCGGTAGCCGGTGTGGAACTCTGACAGGTGCAGGCCGAATACCCTGTTCTCAAGCCACGTCAGGGCGATGTTGGACACATACTTCCACCAGGGCATCCCCTGCCGGTATGCGGAGATACCCTTCATGCGCGATCCGAACACGACATCGCACTGGCCTTCTTCAATCGGTCGGATCAACTCAGGCAAGAGCGTCGGATCATACTGGTAGTCCGGGTGCACCATGACAATAATCGTCGCGCCGGCCTTCAGCGCCTCTTGGTAACAGGTTTTCTGATTCGCCCCATAGCCGAAGTTGTGCGTATGCAAAAAAACGGAAAGCCCCAACTCCGTGGCGATGCGGACCGTCTCATCCTTGCTGCCGTCGTCCACCAGGATAATCCCGTCGATCCGATCGTGAGGGAGACCGGCGTATGTGAGCTTCAACGTCTGCGATGCGTTATATGCCGGCATCACCACGATGACTTTACGCTCGGCGATCGGTACGCTAACCTCCTCCACGATCCGCCTCCAGAATGAATTGATACGCCAAGAAGGTCTTGAACGTCTTTGCGAGCAGGCTGTTGATCCGATGCAACGGAAAGAGAAGACGGCCTTCCCCAAACGCCGAATGAATCAGCGGCAAGGGAACGGGAGTGGCACCGACAGACCGAAGCTGCAGTCCGCTGTCCGCGATGAGTCGCCGGGCCGTGCTGAGCGTGAAGAAGCGGAGGTGCGTGCGATCCGTGATCCCTCGGTCCGCATATTCGAATCGGCCCAGCAACAGGTTGATCCGCATATACAGATGCGCAACATTGGGCAGAGAAATCACTACCTGGGTGGTGTTGCCGGCATAATCCCGGTGCACCGACTGCAGCACCATGAGCGGATCCGCCACGTGTTCCAAAATGTCGCCGAATACGATGGTGTTCACAGGGAAACGAAGGGGCAGGCGCCGCGCCGTCACGATGTCCGCCAGGTATATCTCGTCATAAGAGGCCCGTGCCTGGTCGGCTGCCTTCTCGTCACGCTCCACCCCGATCAAGTAGAAACGCGGCGCAGGCAGGTATGGCCTCAGGAAGCCATAGGCACAGCCGATGTCCAGAACGCAATAGGGCTCATCCCGAGCCTGCGTGGCGCGTTCCCGAATCGTGTTCGCGATAGCGGCGTGAGATGAAAACTGGTCGGGTTTGAAAGTATAGGGCAACCCGGTGGGGCGAAGCGATGTGGCATTGAGCGCTGATCCATCTCTCATAGGCATAGGTAATCCGGCAGACCATCGTCCCCTATCGGTTGAACGTCGAACCCCTTTGCCTGGTGGAATTGGAAGACACCGATCCCTCTGCCTGCGCACAGGGAGAGACGCGTTAGCGTTGGATTGTACGACAGGGGACGCGCGAGAACAAGTATCATGAGGAGCTCGGGCTCTCACGCGGCCGAGCGCGCCTTGACACGATCTGACCTCGGTGCTACGGTCCATCGCAAGCGACGGTAGCCGCGCGCCTCGGCCCAGGTTTGAGTCTCCACCTCGGTCGGACCCGGGGAGCCGGAGGTGGACGCCGCGGGGCACTCTGGGAAGGAAGGTCTCGCGCGCCGGGGGACGTGGGCGCCGTCGTCGCTGCGGCGGAACAGTGTCCAGGCTTCCGTCGAAGCCACCCGCGTTGACGCGCTATCACGGTGAGGGATGGAGGCTTGCCTTGTTTATCACGAAGGTGATCCGCCGCTTCTCCCGCCTTTTCACCACCAAGCCGATCGACCCCAACCACACCGCAACTGACGCGTTAGGACGATTGTCTCAAGCCATCACGGAACTGGAAACGCGAATCGAACTGCTGCAGCAAGAACGAAACAAGGACCTGCGTCAGATCTCCTATCTCACATCGGCCCTCCATCTCCAACAAGGACGCTTCGACGCCCGACCCCCCAACACAAAGAGCCCTAGTGACGACTCCACGACAGCCGCTCAATCTGCGCATGCAGCGCAGGAGGAGGCACATGCGCGCGACGCCTGGTATGCGGCCTTTCAGGATCGGTTTCGCGGGAGCCGGGAAGACATCAAGATGCGCCTGCACGCCCATCTTCCCCGGGTCCGGGCAGCCGGAGTCGGAACGGAAGCTATGCCGATCGTTGATCTCGGATGCGGACGAGGTGAATGGCTTGAACTGCTCAAGGACGAAGGGCTGAAGGCGAGAGGGGCTGATCTGAACCGCGTGTCCATCGCACGGTGCCGCGAAATGGGTCTCGAGATCGCCGAAGAGGACGCCCTCTCTTACTTGCGGAACATTCCCGACACGGCCGTTGGCGCCGTGACGGGATTTCACATCATCGAACACCTGCCTTTCGATGTGCTGTTAGCCCTCTTGGACGAAACGCACCGCGTCCTCAAACCGGGAGGGCTTGCCATCTTCGAAACGCCCAATCCTCAAAACGTGATGGTGGGCAGCTGCACCTTCTACCTGGATCCCACCCACAGAAGACCAATTCCGGCGGGTCTGATGCAGTTCGTGATGGAGATGCAGGGTTTCACGGCTGTCGAGGTTGTCCCCCTCCATCCTTATCCGGAGAGAGCCCAAGTGCACGGTTCCAACCTCGCCGAGCGCTTCAATGAATATTTTCACGGCCCCCAGGATTACGCTGTCCTTGGGCGCAAACCGTAAGACCTCACGGCCTCCCTGCTGAACGGCGCACTGGACACGAAGATGCCCTCGCCTCCTCCCGCGCCCCGCGTGCATTGTCAAGCCATGGCAGCCTCGTACCGAGCGATGACAGAACCCGGCTCCCCGTCGGCCGCGACTTTTCCGTCCTTCAGCCAGATCACACGCTCGCAGAAACCGCGCACTTCGGCCAGCGAATGTGAGACGAGCACGATGGTGACACGGCGCTTCTTGAATTCTTCAAGCTTCTCCCGACACTTCGCCTGAAACCGCAAATCGCCGACGGCCAGAACTTCATCGATCAAAAACACTTCGGGTTCCAGATGCACGGCAACCGAGAAGCCTAGCCGGGCGTACATGCCGCTGGAGTACGTACGGAGCGGCTGGTCGAGGAAAGATTCCAGCTCGCTGAAGGCGATGATTTCGTCCATTCGTGCGAGGATCTCTCGCCGCGTGAGTCCAAGGAGGATACCATTGAGAAGGATGTTCTCGCGGCCGGTCAACTCGGGATGAAATCCCGCACCGAGCTCGAGCAATGGGCACACGCGCCCCCGGACCTCGACCCTGCCCGATTGCGCCCGCAGAACGCCGGCGGTCAACGCGAGGGTCGTGCTTTTTCCCGACCCGTTCGACCCGATCACGCCAACCGATTCTCCCTGCCCGACCTCAAACGACACATCATCCAATGCCATAAACCGGTGCCGCTTGAACCGTTGGATCGTCTGGGGCACATTCAGCAGAGACGCCTTGAGCCCAGTCAAGATCTGGCTATAGATCGGATACGACTTGGACACATGCTCAAACCGTACGGCGGTCATACAACCTCGGCGAACTTCCACGACAGTTTCATATAGATGAGCGACCCGACCACAAACACTCCGGCCGCGTAGAGATACCCGAGGGAAATGACGGACCAATCGAGACCGCCGGACAGGAAAAGCTCTCGCCAGCTCAGAATAAGCGGGGCAACCGGATTGAGATAGAGAAGGGCACGGTACTTTTCGGGAATCATGGATTCCGAATAAACGATCGGCGTCAGGAAAAATAGAAACGTGACGACGAGTGTCGTGAGGCGTTCCAGGTCCCGGAAAAAAAGATTCAGGCTGGCTATGGTCAAGGCGAGTCCGTACACGAGCAACGACTGTCCCAGCGCGAGGACCGGAATGCCAATCAGCCAGGACCACGACGGGCGAGAGCCGTACGCCAGAAGAAATCCCACCAGGACCGGGATGGAGCACAGAAAATGGATGCCATCGTTCAGGACCGCCGCCCCAACCAGGACATTTCGTGGGAACCTGATCTTTTTGATCAGACTCGTGTTTGTCAAAAAAAGGTTCGGTGCGGCGCCCGTCGAATTGGCGATCCATTGCCAAGGGAACAGCCCTGCAATGAGGAACAACGGATACCGCGGGATATCCACCCGCATGTAAACGCTGAATGCGACGAAATACAGAGCGGCAAACGCCAACGGATTTGCGACGGACCACAGGTACCCGAGCCAACTGCTCTTGTAACGCAGCTTGACCTCCTTTTGCGTCAAGACGACAAGGAGGTCCTTCAGATACTCCCGTTCCCGCGTAGTCGGAAAGCGCATAGAGGTCAGGTCCCAAGCCGGTCAAACGAAACGATAGTCGCGTCACTCCGCCGTGCAAGACGGAATACTCGACGCGGATGGCAATGGGCGGCGTCCCCATGATTGGAGTGCCATCAAAAAGACGTGATGGTGCGATTCCTGCGAAGCCTATTCTCTGCGTCGATGCTTGTCAAGCTTCCCTGGCGACGCTAGTGACGCTGGGCGCGGCACCAGTCCGCATCTCGCATTCAGATTTCAGCGTGGCGATCTTGCGCAACGCCCGGAGTGACTTTGGATCTCCCTTGACAGAGACACCGGCGGCGACGCGATGGTTGGCCGCCGAGGATTCGTCGGCGCAACTCCGCGTCGCTCGCAAGCCGACGGGGCGCTTGCCTGATTCCCCGACACAACGCTGGTCGGCCCTTGACGGGGGCTGCCCTTTCGTGGCCTAATTACCGCGTTCGTGGGCCGGGCCCGAACTCGGCGGAACCGCGGTTGAATCTGACCTCACGAAAAGGAGGACCGCATCATGAAGTACATGCGAACGGCTATGCCCCTGCTGCTCGCCGTCGCCGTGTTGGCGACCTGTCTCGTCGTTCCGGCGACCGCCCAAGAGACAATCAAGATCGGCTTCTTCGCGCCCATCACCGGACCGGTCGCCGCCGATGGTGCCAGTGCGAAGCAGTCGGTCGAGCTGGCCGTCAAGGAGGTCAACGCGGCGGGCGGGTTCATGGGCAAGAAGGTCGAGCTGATCGTGTACGACGATCGGCTGAACCCGCAAGAGGCCGTGGCCATCGCCAACAAACTGATCGAGAGGGACCAGGTCGTGGGCGTGGTCAGTGGCTCCTACAGCGGCCCGACCCGCGTGACCGCCCCGATCTTTTCCAAGGCGCGCGTCCCCATGGTCGCCGGCTATGCCGTCCACCCGGACGTGACCAAGGGCAGCGACTCCAACTTCCGGAACGGGTTCCTCGGCGAAGTTGAAGGTGGTGCGGCCGGCGAGTACGCCGTCAAGGTCTTGAAGAGCAAGAACCCCGCCATCCTCAACATGGACAACGACTTCGGACGCGAGATCTCGGCGGGCTTCGCCAAGCGAGCCGAGAAACTCGGAGCCAAGGTCCTGCTCCAGCAAGTGTACAAGTACCCCGGCGAGAAGGACTTCCGCCCGTTCCTGACACGGATCAAGGAGGCCAAGCCAGACCTCATCTTCGCTGCGGGGTACTATGACGTGGCCGCTCTGATGACCTTGCAGGCTAAGGAACTCGGCATCGCGACCCCGATCCTCGCAGAGGAGGGGTTCGACTCGCCCAAGTTCATCGAGCTGGCCAAGGGGACCGCAGAAGGGGTGATCATCGCCACCAATCTGGACCGCGACGACCCCCGCCCGGTGGTGCAGAACTACCTGAAGAACTATAAGCAAGCCTACAACATCGACCCCGACATGGTGGGCGCGTCGAGCTATGATGCCTTCATGATCCTGGTGAATGCCGTCGGCCGCGCCGGCTCCGTGAATCGCCAGGACGTCATCAAGGCCCTGCTGGAGACGAAGGATTACAACGGACTCACCGGCAAGATCAGCAAGTTCGTCAAGGGCGAGGTCGTGAAGCCCGTCCAGTTCCAGATCGTGAAGAACGGCAAGTTCCGCCGCCACGGCGTGGTGGACAATCCCGAGGTCATCACGCCCGCACAATAGGCGACAGCGGTCAGCGGTCAGTCGCGGCTCGTGGCTCGTGGCTCGCCGTTCTCGGCTCTCGATTCTAGGCTCTCCGAATGATTTGGCAGCAGATCGCCAATGGAATTGCCACCGGCGCCGTGTACGCCCTCACCACACTGGGCCTCACCATGGTGTACGGCGTGCTGCGCGTGCTCCACGTGGCCCACGCGGGCATCTATGCCCTGGGCGCCTACTCGGGCGTCGTCGCATTCCGGCTCCTCGGGAACTTCTGGCTGAGCCTGGCCGTAGCCATGGCCGTGTGCGCCGTGGTCGGGGTCCTGGTGGAGCGGTTCCTCTACGCTCCGCTCCTCCATCTGCCGCGGATCGTGCCGCTCATCGGAAGCATTGGGCTTTTCATCGCCATGGAGGAGGCATTCCGCATCGTCGCAGGACCCTATGCCCTGGCCTACGATGCCGAGATCCATTTCCCCGCCTTGAGCGCCGGGCCGCTCCGTCTGAGCTCTCCACAGAGCCTGATCTTCACCGTGACGCTGGGATTGCTCGGACTCCTCTGGCTTCTTTTGTCCCGCTCCGCCGTCGGCCTCAGCATGCGGGCCACCGCCATGGATGCCGACACCACCTCAACGTTCGGCGTGAACACCCGGCTGGTAGTCACCTTGAACTTCGTCATCGGCTCCGCCCTGGCCGGTGCGGCGGGCGTCCTCATCGGCGTCTACGATAATCAGGTGTGGCCGACGATGGGCAGCATCCCCGCATACAAGTGTCTTGCAATCGTCGTCCTCGGCGGCCTGGGAAACATCCCGGGAAGCGTCCTGGCCTCGTTCCTTATCGGACTGGCAGAGACGCTCCTCATCGGGGTGGTGGCCATCCCGTTCCCGCGCGATGCCCTGGCGTTCGTGGCCATGATCCTGGTCCTGATGTTCCGCCCCCACGGGCTGCTAGGAAAAGGCTGAGGCGCGAAACCACAGATTTCACAGATTTCTCTGTGTTCGGACCCGGGGCCAAATCTGTGCCATCTGTGGAATCTGTGCAATCTGTGCAATCTGTCGTTGCCCACGGGGTATTCTTTCGGTGTTACGGGAAACCACAGATTGCGCAGATTACACAGATTAATGCAGGATCTGGCTCCTAACCCATCTGTGCAATCGGTGGTTACCCTGGTTGAAACGGGAGCCGACGTGGAAAGGGATGCTAGGACGCACGCGATAATCGGGGCGGCGCTGTCCCATGTGACCACTGGGTCCGCGGGTTGTGGTCCCCGAGGAGGATCTGGTGTTCGAG
>JALORE010000503.1 GCA_025459125.1 Planctomycetota bacterium
GAGTATCTGAGGCGGGCCCTCTTGTTTTCAGGCGGCAGCATGGCCGTTTTCGTGACCGAACCGATCAGCCTGGTCATGCTGGCTGCCGCGGCGGTGTTGCTGATCATCGTGATCACTCCTGCCGTCCGCAGAACGCGCGATACCGCTTTCCAAGAGTGACTACCCTAAATCCCAATGAGGAGGTGAAACATGACAGGCTTTCTGAAAAGAACTTTTGCTGTGACAGCGGGCGTCGTTCTCATTTCCGCCGGCGCAAGTGCCGTGCATGCCGCCGATGCGTATCCGTCCAAACCGATCAAGATGATCGTGGCGTTCAATGCGGGCGGGGCGACCGACATCATTGCGCGCATCGTCAGCCAGAAACTCTCCGACAGCCTCGGCCAGAGCGTCGTGGTCGACAACCGGCCGGGCGCCACGGGCATCGTCGGCACCGAGATGGTCGCCAAGTCCCCGCCGGACGGATACACCCTGTTGATGGTCACGGCAGGAACCCACGCGATCAATGCCAGCCTGTTCAAGAACCTTCCCTACGACCCGGTGAAGGACTTCGTTCACATCAACTGGACTGCCGTTGCGCCCAACGTGCTCATCGTGAACAATTCAGTGCCGGCGGCCAACGTCCAGGAGTTGATCAAGCTGGCCAAGGAGAAGCCCGGCCAGCTGACGTTCGGCTCCGCCGGCAGCGGCAGCACGCTGCACCTCTCGGGCGAGGAATTCAAATACATGGCGGGCATCAATATCACCCATGTGCCGTACAAGGGCGGGGCCCCGGCGATGACGGACCTTCTGGGCGGGCGGCTCACGATGATGTTCGACAGCATCTCCCAGGCGGTCCCGCACATCAAAGCCGGTAAGGTACGCGCTCTGGGCGTTACTGGCGCTAAGCGCGTCCCCGCCCTGCCGGATGTGCCTACGATCGCCGAGGCCGGGGTCACCGGATACAATTCGAATGCCTGGTTCGGTGTGGTGGCCGCCGCCAACACCCCAAAGGATATCGTTGCCAAGTTGAACGCGGAGATCAACAAGGCGCTGACGGACCCGGAGGTAAAAGAAAAACTGATATCTCTCGGAACCGAGCCGGTCGGAGGGACTCCCGAGCAGTTCACGGCGCATGTCAAGGCGGAAGTGGTCAAGTGGGCCAAGATCGTCGAGGTATCCGGAGCCAAGGTCGATTAACGTGGAGCCGACGCACCCAGGCTTGTAATGATTCGATTCAACCGCGATGTCTTTAGAGCAAAAGGAGAAATACAGCATGTTCCGGGTGGTGATCGCGCAGCCGATCGCAGAAGAGGGCGTGAAGCTGCTGAGAGACCAGGGTTACGAGGTCAGACAGCTGGAGCGGTATTCGGCGGAGGCCCTTCTCGACGCCGTGGGCGATGCAGATGGGTTGCTCGTGCGTGACGCCTGGGTCAAGCGGAACGTCATCGAGCGGGGCCAGAAGCTGAGAGTGATCTCCCGCCACGGGGCGGGCCTGGACCGGATCGATCTGAAAGCCGCCAGCGAGCGGGGGATCGTGGTGACCTATGCACCGGTTGCCAACAGCCTTTCGGTCGCCGAACACGTGCTGGGGATGATCCTCGTTCTGGCCAAGAACATGTTCCGGGTCGACCGGGGCATGCGCGCCGGGGATTTCGACATCCGGCACCGCCTTTACGGTATGGAACTGGCCGGCAAGACGCTGTCCATCATCGGCCTGGGCAACATCGGCCGGCGGCTTGGCGTCATGGCGCACAACGGGCTCGATATGAAGGTGCTGGGGTTCGACCCCTACGCCCGCCCGGACGACGCCCTGCCTGGCATCGAGACCACGGCAGACTGGGAGCGCATCTTCCGCGAGGGGGATTTCGTTTCGATCCACACCCCGCTGACTCCCGAAACCAAGGGCTGCGTCTCAGGCCGCGAGTTCGACTGGATGAAGCCGGGCGCTTATTTCATCAACTGCGCCCGCAGCCCGCTGGTCGACGAAGACGCACTGGTCCGGGCATTGAAAGGCGGACGAATCGCCGGGGCGGGGATAGACGTGTACGTGAACGACCCTCCGCCGAGCGACCATCCTCTGCTCGCCTTGGAGAACGTGGTCCTGACGCCGCACTCTGCCGCGCACACCCGCGAAGCCATGGTGAATATGGCCACCCACGCGGCCCGCGGCATCATCGAGGTGCTGGAGGGCAAGGCGCCGACCTGGGTTGCCAACAAATGAACGCAATGCGTTCAGGACATCGCATATAAGAGGGATTCATGAAGAAGGACTATCCGGTACTGGATACCGATGTTCTGGTTGTCGGCGGCGGTGGCGCTGCCTGCAGGGCCGCCTTGGAGGCGGCCAAGACCGGGACGAAAGTTCTGCTGGCGGTGAAGGGGGCTTATGCCTCCATCGGCGTCAGAGGCTCCGGGTCCACGGCAGGAGGAGTGTCGGATCGGGGCGGGGTTCAGTATCCGGGGACCCCTGGGATTCAGGGATTCGACCCTAAAGGAGGCGGACACCTCACGGTGGAGCAGGACTATGCCAACATCATCCAACTCGGCCTGGGGATGACGGACCCCAAGCTTGCACGGGTGATGGCCGAACGCGGCTACGAATTCATCCACCCGCTGGTGGAGGAGTGGAGTCGGGAGGTCGTGCCGCGGCAGTGGGGGATGAAGAGCCATGGGATTCCCATCATGTTCGGGTTGACCCGCCTGCTCCGGCAGACAAGCGTGGTCGTTCGAGAACACACCAT
>JALORE010000273.1 GCA_025459125.1 Planctomycetota bacterium
AGCCGGGAACGGTACCGATCCAGAAAAGCCAGGAAGTCCTTGTCCTTGTCCAACTCGGCACGTTTGCGCAGGAGGGTCTCCACGGCCTCCGGCGACAGCTCATCCAGGAACTCGACCTGGAAGAATTCAAAGAAAGGCTTCTTGGGGTCCGTCACCTCGCTCAGATATGTGGGCGACGTGGCCACCAGGACCGGCCAATCTTCTTCCGTCAGGATCTTGCGCAGAAGGGCAATCTGCGGGTCCTTCTTGATCTGGCTCCGGAGCAGTCTGTTGACGTTTTCCAGCATGAGAAGAACGCCGCACTTCCGCAATCGGCAGAACCGGCGCAACGTATCCAACCCGAGATCCACGACCTTCTTGTCATCGCTCTCTTTCTTCAGCCGCAGATAGTGTTCCTCGATGGTCCGGTCCTGCGACATCTCCGCGAGCAGCCGCAGGGTCTCGATCAGCAGATCGGGAACGCTGGTGACGGTGTACTGCTCCTCCGGAAACAGCACGGGCCACCACTTGCGCGCCGAAGCGCCCGTTTTGAGGAGCCGGTGCTGCAGGAGTCTGAGCACGTGCGTCTTGCCGATCCCGCGCGGGCCGACCAGGAGGTAGTGCTGACGACTGGCGCCGGGCTCCCAGCGCTGGAGTCGTGCGAGTATCTGCTCCAGGAGGGGCTCGCGCGCGACGGAGATCGCTTCCAAGTCCTCCGGCTTGTCCAGATGCGGCCGATAGTGATGCAATATCACGGGCATAGGCTAACCTTCCTGCTGATATCCGTAATGCCGTCGCCACCAGAGCTTCAGAACCCGGCTGAAGAAACGATAGCCGTCATCATCCGCCACGATGTAGAAGTCGTTGTCCAGTTTCCACATGAGCCGGACAAAGGCATCCCGCGCGTCGGCGCCGGGCTGTGCGGCGCACGTTTGCAGGTAGACCTGGTACAGCGTATCGCGTTGGACCGGCCCCTCGGCTCGGGACACCACGCTCAGAATGGCCTTGGCGGCGCCGCTCTCGCAGCCCGGATAGTGCTCGTTGAGACGCGACCAGTAGTGGAGAAAGACCGTGGCACCTGTGCTGAGGAGCTCATCGAAAGCGGCATTCACCAGCTCGATGTCGATCGGCCCGCTACGCACATGGCTTCGACTCAGGACGGCTTGGACCAGCAAGGCCAGCAGGTACGGAATAGGCTCGCCGATCAACTCCAGGATGCGCGTGCTGACCTGCGGGTCGAGAGCCAGATGGCGCGTCGCGAACATGGCCGCCAGATACCGTTCCGCGGTCGTGGCGTCGAACGGTCGCAGCCGGACCGGGCACAAGTCGTTGACGGCATCGACCGACCCCAGGGCTTCGAGCGTGTACATGATGTTTGTCGAGCCTCCGATCACGAATCGCGTTCGGTTCGCGGGCATGAGGCGAACACTGCGGAACCATCGCAGGAACTGCACCGCCTCCTCCGGGCTCTTATCCGCCATTCTGTTGACCATAATGGGGAACTCATCGACGAGCAGGAGCAAAGGCCTGTCTTGGGTGGCCAGCATACCCATGACCCGGTCTCCGTAGACACGCCAGTTGGCCGATACGTCTGTCTTCTCGCGCAGCTTGACCTTGATCTCGCCGACGTCCACCTGATCCACGAGTCCCGTGAGCCAGCTCCAGACTTCCTTCAGTCCGGCCGACAACCCGTCAATGGCCCGACGGAAATGGTCGTCGTGCAACAACAGTGCCAAGATCTCAACCATGAAGTTGGCGGGGTTGTCGATGCTCTCGACGTCCAGATACAGTGGCCGAAAGCCGGCACGGGGTCTGTCCAGAAGCCGGAACATCATACCTGTCTTGCCGAAGCGCCGGGGTGCGACCAGCAGAACGCTGTCCTTCTGCAGGTGCTTCCAGACGTCCTTCAGCAATTGCCTCTGGTCGAAGTAGTCGTCGCCTCGCGGCACACCACCAATGACGAGGTCAGCCATATGCTCCCTCCCTTTTTTGAAACAAACAGGTTGCGCAACAAATCTGTTTCCATTTACTGCAATCATATCGCCACGCCGCGCGGCAATCAATAACAAAATTGTTGCGCAACACATTTGTTTTTTTGTCCCGGGCGATTCGCTGGTCTGTGGCCTGATTGCTCTTGCAGTTCCAGTGAATTCCCGGAACGCGATGGGGAGAGATAAAGGTGTCAGGTGCTTCTGCCGGAGTGTGTCTACCAGCCGGGCCTTTCGCATCTTCAAGGCTTACGGCAAGGAGGCCATCGAAAAGGTCCGCGGGGACCCGTACCGCCTGGCCCGCGACATCCCGGGGATCGGCTTTAAGACTGCCGACGTGATCGCCGAGAGCGTCGGAATCGCCACGGAGTCCGACCTGCGGGCCCGGGCCGGCGTAGAATACGTTCTTCTTTAACTCACGGAAGAGGGCCATTGCGGCTACGGCCGGGAAGAACTGGCGGCCCTGACAGGCCAGCTTCTGGAAATCCCGGACGAGATCATCCAGATGGCGGTGGCGTACCTGCTCCAGGAGAGACGTATCGTCGCCCGAACGCTGGATGCCGATGCCGGGCCGGTGCCGGCTGTCTTCCTGGCGAGTCTGGACCTGGCGGAAAGGAACCTCGCTGCCAGCCTGATTGCTCGCAAGGCTGGCAAGCATCCCTGCCCACAGATCGACATGGAGAAGGCGATCGCCTGGGTCGAGGGCAAGACCGGCCTGCAACTGGCGGCCCAGCAGCGCCAGGCGCTGGAACTGGCGTGCCGGTCCAGGGTGCTGGTTATCACAGGCGGGCCCGGCGTGGGCAAGACCACTATCATCAACTCCATCGCGAAGATCCTGCGGGCCAAGAAGCTCGCGGTACGGATGGCGGCGCCCACCGGCCGGGCCGCCAAGCGCATGGCCGAGGCGACGGGCGGCGAGGCGAAGACCATCCACCGGCTCCTGGTCTTCGATCCCAAACCTGCTCTACACGGCCATTACCCGCAGCCGCAAGCTGGTGGTGCCGGTGGGCACGCGGAAAGCCCTGGCCATCGCCGTCAAGAACATGGATGCCCGCCGAAGGGTGACGCTGCTGAAGCAACGGCTACAGGCATCTCTCGCACACGAGGACGGATCGGAACACAGGCAACGAGACCGACGTCGACTACCAAGTTGAGCTTGTGTACGTGGACGGCATCTGGCTGAGCAGGTCCCGACCGATTATACTCAGCGGCTGGTATCAGCTGTGGATGGTACCCTACGGGAGCAACGGGTATGGGCATGTTTGAGACGACCGGCCGGACGGGCGGCGGGGTGCGCAAGACCGCAACGCTCCGGAAACTGGAACGTATGAGGAAAACACTCCGGCACGAAGAGCCGGATCGTGTTCCCATCAGCGATTTCTTTTGGGGCGGTTTTCTCCAGCGATGGCGGAAAGAACTCGGTCTGCCCGAGGACGCCAATCCTTACTACCACTACGATCTCGATTGGATTGTGACCGTTCCCAATATGGACCCGCGGATTCGGCCGTTCGAGACGCTCCGGGAAACATTGGAGGAAGTGGTCGTCAAAACGGGATTTGGGGCCATCATGCGGAAGAAGTTCGTCTGTCCCATGCCCGAGATGACGGCCTGGGAGACCGACACGTTCGAGAAGCTGGAGGCTGTCGAGTTCGACCCCCCCGAGGACCGGCGTCGGTTCTTCGATGCCGGGGACAACCAGATCGCCGGGGTGGGCGACGGCTTCGAGCGGAACTCGCCGGCATGGATCGAGACGGTCAAATCCCTGCGTCCCGATTTCCCGGTGTACGGCAGTATGATCGAGTGCGCCGAGTGCCTGACGCGGCTCGTCGGGCAACAGAACACCATGCTTTGGATGGGGCTGTATCCGCACCGCATGGGGAAGGTGATCAATCGAATCGGTGAATTCTACACGGCCTGCGCCAAGGCGGAGATCGATGCGGGTGCGGGGCTGCTCGATGGATTTGTCATCTGGGGCGACGTCGCCTACAAGCGGGGCTTGTTCTTCTCGCCCGACTACTGGCGCGAGTACTTCAAGCCGTGGGTGAAGGCCATGGCCGACTACGCGCACCGCGAGGGACTGCCCGTCATCTATCACGGGTGCGGCAACGTAGAGGCCATCTTCAAGGACTACGTGGAGATGGGCATCGATGCGTACAATCCGCTGGAAGTGAAGGCCGGGATGGATGCCGTCAAGCTGCGTCGAGAGTACGGCCATCGCATGGCGTTGTGCGGCAACAGCGACGTTCAGGTCTGGGAGGCCGGGGATAAGGACGAAATCCGCCGGGAAGTCCTGCGGAAGCTCAATGCCGCCAAGGGCGGTGGATTCATTTTTCAGTCGGACCACTCCGTGACCAGCGGTGTCTCCGGCCGGACCTATGACTACATCGTGAAGCTTGTGCGCGAGCACGGGCTCTATCCGCTGGACCTCGGTGAGTTCAGTGAGCCTATGTGACTTATGGATGCTGTAGCTGCCAATCCTATTCTCGGAGTCGTCCTGCACGCGTTCGGGGCGACCTCCGCCGCGTTGTGCTATACGCCGCAACAGAAGCTGCGGGGGTGGTCCTGGCAAACGTACTGGCTGGCCCAGGCCTCGGTCTGCTGGTTCCTCGCACCGATCATCGGGGCCTGGATCACCATTCCGCAGTTGGCGACGGTTCTGCGCTCGGCCCCGCACAGCGCCATGCTGACGACGTTCGCTCTGGGCGTGGCCTACGGGATCGGCGGCACGGCGTTCGGCATGGCCATTCGTCACATCGGTTATTCCCTGACCTATGCTCTCGCGATCGGCATCTCGTGCGTGCTGGGGACCTTGACCGGACCGATCCTCAGCGGATCGCTACGGAGCATCCTCGACCAGCGTGGCTCGGGCTGGGTGATGAGCGGCGTATTCATCGGTCTGCTCGGCACGCTCCTGTGCGGCCTGGCGGGCCGGCTCAAGGAGGTCGAGCTGCAGGAGAATAAGGGCACAACGGCCCGGCCGTTTGCGCTGGGCAAGGGCCTGCTTCTGTGCGGCATCGCCGGAATCTTCTCCGCCGTGTATGGCATTGCCGTCAACGATGCCGGCAAGCCCATCGCGGAAACCGCCCTGCGCTTCGGTGCCGGTCACTGGCAAACCAACGTGGTATACATTTTCTCCAACACGGGCGCCTTCGTGACCACGGCTCTCTATTGTCTCTGGCTGTCGTGGTCGCAGAAGACGTTCCGAGAATTTGGGCAGGCCAAGGACTCGTTGGGCAGCGGCTTGGCGACCAATTACCTGATGGCCTTGCTGACCGGGGCCATGTGGTACAGCCAGT
The DNA here is from genome assembly GCA_025459125.1 of Planctomycetota bacterium. Lineage (GTDB taxonomy): Bacteria > Planctomycetota > Phycisphaerae > Sedimentisphaerales > Anaerobacaceae > PLanc-01. The sequence goes on from JALORE010000273.1 coordinate 5,264, forward strand.
TTCTCTTTTATGGACTGGCCCATGTCCGCATGGGCAAATTCGAGTTTTCGAGCTGGGCCATTCACATGCTCATGCTGATCCTCTTCAGCAGCCTCGCGGGGGTCGCCCTGCGAGAATGGCACGGACGACGCGCGCAGACGAAGGCGGCCATCATGGTGGGATTGCTCGTCGTCGGTGGGGCCGTGCTGGCGCTGACCTATGGGAACTACCTGGGCCAATCCGCGGGAGGACATTGAGGAGCCGACGCACAGGCAAGACACAGGAGGCTCATGCCATGAAACGGTACGGGATGGTCATCGGACTGAAGCAGGACAAGATCGAGGAGTACAGGAGACTACATGCCGCGGTCTGGCCGGATGTCCTGCGGATGATCGCCGAGTGCAGCATCCGGGACTATTCGATCTATCTTCGCCGGCTGCCCGACGGGAACCATTACCTGTTCAGCTACTTCGAATATGGGGGCGAAGATTTCGCCGCCGACATGGCCAAAATGGCGGCGGACCCAACGACGCAGAAATGGTGGGCTGTCTGCATGCCCTGTCAAGAGCCGCTGCCGGATCGTGCCGAAGGCCAGTGGTGGGCGAGCATGGAAGAAGTCTTCCATTGTGACTGACGCACCCGCCGCTGGATCAGCGGCTATTCACAGGTCCTTGCCAAGGAGAAGGAGCCATGAATGCAGGAGTCATGCTGTTGTCCCTTCTGTCGGGAGTCATTGGTGCGGCGGAGGAACCGGCCGAGGTCTTCGTCGTCCCCAATTTTCATCCGGCCAGCTGCGGCTGGCTGACCGACTGGTCCACGGAGCGAAACTACTGCGCCAATGACTATCTCGATCACCTCGACCGCGTACGAGAGGACCCGAATTACGCCTTCGCACTTTCCGAGTGCAACAACATGATCGCCATCCTCAACTTCCATCCCGACCGGGTGGCGGAGTTGAAGCAGGGGGTCCGCGCGGGCCGCGTCGAACTGGTCAACGCTTTCTTCCTGGAGCCGACGATCAACTTGTCGGGTGGCGAGGCCCTCGTGAAGATGGGTGTCGAGGGCCTGCGCTGGCAGCAGCAGGTCTTCGGTGTGCGACCGCGATTTGCCTGGACCATCGACGTGACCGGCGTGCACGAGCAGATGGCGCAGATCGTCTCCGGCCTCGGCTTGGATGCGATGGTCTACACGCGCAACAATCCCACATCAAAAACCATGCACTGGTTCGAGGCCCCGGACGGCTCCCGCTGCCTGGCGATCTCACCCGGCCACTATTCCGACTGGAGACCGCTGTTCAGCACACGGGCCGGCCTCGATCCAAACGCCATCCGGAAGCTCCAGCAGGATGCGAAAGCCAGGGCCGCCCGCACGCCCGCCGACGCACCCGTGCTCGTGCTCGGTGGCGCCGGCGATTACTCGCTCGCCCCGGCCTGTAAGGATTATCCATCGGCATTCCTCAAGCAGTGGAAGCAGATTGCCCCACAGACGAAGCTGCAGTTCACTGGCCTGGGGGCTTATGTGGATGCCGTGCTGCCCGGCGTCCGGGCCGGCCGGATCGAGCTGCCCGTCAGCCGCAGCGGCGCGCGGCTGAGCTGGACGTCCTTTTGGATTCAATGCCCCAGGGTCAAGACATGGTATCGTCGGGCCGAGCACGAGTTGCAGACCGCGGAGATGCTGGCCACGCTGGCGAGTCTCCAAACCGACTTTCGCTATCCCGCGCAATCGCTCTACCATGCCTGGCTCGAAATGTTGCTGAACATGGACCGTAACACTCTCTGGGGTGCGGCCGGCGGCATGGTGTTCGAACACGAAAAGTCGTGGGATGTGCGTGACCGGTTCGAGTCGGTGGAAGCGATTGCCGCCGAGACCGCAAATGGAGCGATGCGGCAGGTGGCCGGTCAAGGCCCGTGCGTCGGCTTGTTCAACCCTCTGAACTGGCCTCGGACCGACCCGGTGCCGGTCAATTTGCCTGCACGGACGAGTGTCGTGGGTGCCGCGTGCCAAGCCGAGGCAGATGGACGCGTGCTGTTTCGGCCCGCGATGCCCGCAACCGGTGTGATGACATTGGAGACATCGTCCCAGGCGGCCGCCGCACCGAAGTCGATGGACCTGCCCGCCTTGATTGAGACGACCTATTACCAGGCGACGATCGATGCCGGGACGGGTGCATTGTGCAGTCTACGGCCCAAGCCCTCGGGCCGCGAAGTGCTCGCCGGTCCGGTCGCGCTCGTGGCCGAGCGGGCCGGTGATTTTCACAACACCCCCCGACGCGATCAGCGTAAGCGACTGGCCGATTCCACCCAGTTCAAGCCGCGCATCACGGTGAGTGATGGCCCGGTCGCGACGGTTGTACGGGTTGAATCCACGTTCTACGGCGGCGGCGCCTCGCAGCAGACGCTGCACTTCTACAAGGACTACCCTCGGATAGACTTTGACACCGAGTTGAACGATATTCCGGACAAGACCGTGGTTGTGGCTGAGTTTCCACTGGCCCAGCCGATTCTGGAGGCACGGCGTGGCATCCCATACGGTTTCTCGCACGGGGCGTGGGCGGATAAGAATCCAAACCTGGCCGGGTTTGCGGACGGGATTGTCCCGGCCATCCGTTGGTCGCACTATCAATCCGAGCAAGGTGGCGTGGCCATTCTTGACCGTGGCCTGCCCGGCCGTGAGCTCACCGGCCAAACGCCGGTGCTCTTTCTGCTCAATGCCCAGGGAATCTACATGGGCTACCCGTGTGCGTGGCTCAGTGGACGCGGTCGGCAGAGCTTCTCCTATGCACTTGTCGCACACGACGGCGACTGGAAGAACGCCCGTATCCCCCAGAGGGCCTGGGAATTTAACTGCCCGCCGGTGGTGGCTGCAGGTGTGGCCGAAGCCCCGCCGAGGTCATTCGTGCAGACTTCGGGCAATTGTCTGGTGGAGGCTTTGCGTCGGGAGAAGAACGAGATCGAGCTGCGTCTGGCGGAGTGCCTGGGCGTGGCCGGCACAGCGGAGGTGACGCTCAACCTGCCGCATCGAGGGGCCGAGCTCACCGATCTGGTTGGCGGTCGCCGCCAGCCGCTATCTGGCGGACCGACTTACCGGTTCCCCGTGCGGCCGCAACAGATCGTGACACTGCGATTCGGCACGGATTCCACGGTGCCCGAGATCCAGCCGTTGGTGAGTTGGGAGCCGCTCGTGCCGCCGGCCAAGCGGACGGCACTCAATACGAGACTCGACAAGAAGGGTCATCCTCCGGCCGGTGGCCCGGCTGCCGGCGCCCCGCCGACGCTGCCCTCAGATTCCGAGAAATCGGTAGCCCGAGACAAAACGGCCATCGCTTCGAATGTCTATCGCCGTCAAGCGGATTGCCGGCCTGAATTGGCTTTCGACGGCGATCCTCGTACCCGATGGGCCTGCGACGCGGGTGTCAAGCAGGCTTGGCTGGCCGTAGACCTGGGTCGGTTGTGCACCATCGATCGTGCCTTTCTCAGCGAAGCCTACGACCGCATCGAGGAGTTCGAGCTCCAGGCTGACCGCGATGGGCGATGGGAGACCTTTGCCCACGGTGGCAGGATCGGCTCCGGTCTGGACCTGAAATTCCAGCCGGTCCCGGTGCAGAAAGTTCGGTTGAACATCCTCAAGGCGACGGACGGCCCGACGATCTGGGAATTCCTGCTGTTTGAACCGAGGAAACCGGTGGTGTCCGATCCGGCGGCGGGCGTGGACGCCTACAACGTCGTTTGGGATTCGCCCAGCATCGATCACCATGGCTCGATGCCACTGGGCAACGGCGATATCGGGCTGAACGCCTGGGTCACATCCGAGGGCGACGTGCGGTTCTTTATCGGCAAAACCGATGCGTGGGATGACAACGCGCGGTTGGTCAAAGTCGGTGCGGTTCGCGTCCACCTGGAGCCCAATCCGTTTGCGGACAATCCGCCGTTTCGCCAGACGCTCAGCCTACGCGACGGCACGCTGAAGATCGAGGCTGGCACCGGCGAACGCCGAACGAGCGTGCGGGTCTGGGTCGATGCCAATCTCCCTGTGATCCACGTCACGGCCGAGAGCGAAGCAGCACGAGCTGACGGAATTGCAGACGAGCGATGTGCTCCTCAATCGCAGTCTCCCGGACAAGCGGCAGGCGTCAATGGTCATCGAACCGGACACCATCCTGACCGATCAGCACAATCGCATCGGCTGGTATCACCACAACATCAAATCCGTCGGCCCGCAGTTGCTCGCCGAGGTTCAGGGACTGACCGGGTTCCGGCAAGCCGATCCGCTGCTGGATCGCACGTTCGGTGCCGTGGTGACTGCCGCCGGCGGGCGGAGGCTCGACGATATTCGTCTGCAATCGCCACGCGGGACCACGCATCAATTCAACGTTTTTGTCCTGACGCGGCATC
>JALORE010000274.1 GCA_025459125.1 Planctomycetota bacterium
GCCGCCCCGCCGGAAGGCCCTTGACTCCGGTCCGGACCGAGTCGCACCGGAGTCCCCGGCTGTTGTGCCCAGCCAACCGCCAAGAACCGGCAAGCGCGGAGAGCCACTCCTGCCCCTTCCTAAGCAACGATCCGCTCAACGGCCAACGGGATGGGGAAAAGGGGACATTCTACTTTTTCAGTCAGCCCCGACAGCGAAAAGGATGAAAAAGTAGAATGTCCCCTTTTCCTCTTCCAAGGCCAAAGGCCTTGGGATGGTCTTACGCAGACTCAATCCCGCCCTCGCCAAGCTGCGCCGGGGGACCCCAAACGCGATTCATCGCGTTTGGGACCTCTTGACGATGCCACCCAGGCGAAGCTGACCTTCTCACACACCCTCTGAGGTATTTCTGAACACCGGATCCACACGAATGCCACGGAAACGATTCTGTCTCGCGCCAAGACGCAAAGATCGCCAAGGGCACAGCGATTCTGGCCTTGTTCTTCTTCTTTGCGCTCTTGGCGTGCTTGGCGCGAGGAGCTCTTGGCTCCGGCCGGAGGTCGGCCTGGGATGGGGCGGATCCCACGTGCCCGGCGTCTTGGGGGTCAGACCTACACTTTTCACAATTCCCCCGGTCAGGCTGGGGTCGCGAGTCGGCCCAAAGGGGGACAGGCCGGCAGACCGTCGGGGCCAGCCTCGGCACCCGGAGATCGGAAAGACCGCAATGTGAAAAGTGTAGGTGTGACCCCCTGGGTGTCCGCGCAGCCTCCAACGAGTCTTCCTCCCGCTGGTGCCCGGTGTCTTTTGGTTCCGGGCACGGTGCTGTTGGTTCTTTCGGACCTCGGGGCCGTACTCCAACGTCCGCCGCCCACGGTCCCCGGAAGTGGAAACCACCGCCGCCCCACGCCCCGGAACCGCCTCTTGGGGCGTCGGTCGGCGGGCGTGGCGTTGAAGGGTGCGGGAACCCAGTGCCGGGGTTTGGGGCGGAGCCCCAGGACCCAGCGAAGTACGCGGAAACCTGCCCCTACGGTGCCGGCGAAAAGGCTTGCCACGGCCGGCGTGGGCGGGTATCCTGTCCCCTTTGTTTTCGTGCGCCGAACCAAGGTCAAGGTCCTTTTTTTCGGGAAGGCAAGATGAGTCATCCTGGTCTGTCGAAGCTGGAGGAGCTGTGCGTCAATACGATCCGTTTTCTGACCCTGGATGCGGTGGAGAAGGCCAAGAGCGGTCACCCGGGGATGCCGATGGGGCTGGCGCCGGCCGCCTACACCCTGTGGACGCGGCACCTGAAGTTCAACCCCGCCCATCCCACGTGGCACAACCGCGACCGGTTTGTCCTCTCCGGCGGGCACGGCAGCATGCTGCTCTACTCGCTGTTGTACCTGACCGGCTACCCTCTCACCCTGGAAGATCTGCAGAGCTTCCGCCAGTGGCAGAGCAAGACGCCGGGACACCCGGAATACGATCCCGAGCTGGGCATCGAGGCGACCACCGGGCCGCTGGGACAGGGCATCTCCAACGGTGTCGGAATGGCCCTCGCCCAGAAGTATCTGGCGAACTATTTCAACCGCGAGGGATTTCCCCTCGTGGACTATAAGATCTACGTCTTCGTCGGCGACGGCGACCTGGAAGAAGGGGTTTCCTCCGAGGCCTGTTCCCTGGCCGGCCACCTGGGCCTGGACAATCTCGTCGTTGTTTACGACGACAACCACATCAGCATCGATGGACCGACGGAGCTGTCCTTCACCGAAGACCGGGCCAAGCGGTTCGCGGCCTATGGCTGGTATGTCCAGAAAGTGGATGGCGACGGGAACGACATGAAGCGGTTCGAGCGGGCCCTGATCAAGGCCAAGAGCGAAGTGGGGCGGCCCTCCATCATCCAGCTCCGCACGCACATCGCGTACGGCAGCCCGAACATGCAGGATACCGCCAAGGCCCACGGCTCGCCCCTGGGCGAGGCCGAGATCCGGCTGATCAAGGAGCGATTCGGCTGGGACCCCGACCAGCACTTCCATGTGCCCCAGAAGGTCCTCGACCACATGCGCCAAGCCCTGCCACGCGGCGCGCAGGCCGAGCAGGAGTGGGACGAGCTGTTCGCGCGGTACGCCCAGAAGCACCCCGACCTGGCCAAACAATTCACGGATGCCGCGGAGGGCCATCTCCCGGTCCGACTCCACGAAATCCTGCCGAAATTCGAGGCGGGTAAGGCGATCGCAACGCGCGAGGCGTCCGGGAAGGTGCTGGATGCGTTGATGCCCAGGTTGCCGCTGATCCTCGGCGGCTCGGCGGACCTGACGCCGTCGAACAACACGCGCTTCGCCGGCGTGGTGGACTTCCAGAAGGACGCCTGCCAGGGCCGGTACATCCGTTTCGGCGTGCGCGAGCACGGCATGGGCGCGATTCTGAACGGGATCTGTGTCTCGCGGCTGCTCCGCGCCTACGGCGCGACCTTCCTGGTGTTCTCCGACTACATGCGGGGGGCGGTCCGCGTCGCGGCCCTCTCCAAGTACCCGACGATCTTCGTCTTCACGCACGACAGCATCGGCCTGGGCGAGGACGGCCCGACGCATCAGCCGGTCGAGCACTTCGCGGCCCTGCGGGCCATTCCCGACCTGCTGGTGATCCGTCCCGCCGACGCCAACGAGACCGCTTACGCCTGGAAGTACATCCTGGAGAATCGCGACCGGCCGGTGGCGCTGCTGCTCAGCCGTCAGGGCATGCCGGTGATCGACCAGAACCGCTGCGCTTCGGCGGCGAACCTGGTCCGCGGGGCCTATGTCCTCACCAGCAGCGGCAAGCCGGACGTCGTCCTGATGGCCAGTGGCTCGGAAGTCGCCATCGCCCTGGAGGCGGCGCAGAAGCTCGAGGCCCAGGGCATTCCCACGCAGGTCGTGAGCATGCCGTGCTGGACGTTGTTCGAGAAGCAGGATGAGAAATACCGGCATTCCGTGCTGCCGCCGCAGGTCAAGGCCCGCGTGGCGATCGAGGCCGCGACGGAGTTCGGCTGGCACAAGTGGCTGGGCGAGCACGGGGCCTTCGTGGGAATGGGCCGTTTCGGCGCCTCCGGCCCGTACAAGGCCTGCTACGAAGGCTTCGGCATCACCGCGGACGCCGCCGTCAAAGCGGCGCGCGACGTCCTGCGCACGTTGAACAGCCAGGAGTCGTAGGCGTCTCTGTGGCTGTGGACTCGTCCTGTCTCTCGCCCGGCCAGACAACTCCCCGGCGTATTACCTCACCAGGTCATACGCCTTTCTTGCTGCGCCGGCACGACGGCGGGGCGACGAGACCGCGACAAGGTCACTCTTTACGCATCCGCCTGCGTCAAATCGAGCCTCTCCCCTAACGGCTCTCGACTCCGTGACAAGTAGGATACCGGCCGGTGGAGAATTCCTCCGGGGGGAACCGCCTGTGGTCGAACAGGACCGCTGATGGCAGAACCATCGTGCCGAGCCTGCGGCATCCAGCCCAGCTCGCGCAAGCGACGTGCGGCTGGCCGTGGAGGATATGTGAGAGAGAATCAGCCGCAGGAACGCCTGCGCCAGAGCTCTGCGCGGCTCCGTTCCAGCGACGGGAAGCGCAACGAGAACCGCTGCCGGGCACGACAGCGCCGTAGGAGAAGAACCAGGAGAAGATCACGGAAGTCACTTGCGCTGTTGGGGGCGATCCTGTTTGCAGCGGTTCTGGCGACGACCGTACAGGCCAGCTTCACCGCAAGTCCGTTCACCCCGAGCGGGCCGACTTCACCCGCGCCGTGGTTACGGAGGCCGACGTAGCGGACCGCATCGGCGCAGGGGGCTCCCTGCTGGGGCCCGCCGGCCTGCAGGAAGGTGACTCCGCGCTGCTCCTGCGCTGGATCAAGCAGCAAAAGGACCTCTGGTATTACGAATACCCTTACCCGCGGGAAGCGACCCCGCGCCGAGCCCGGCCGTGGCACCCGGGACCCTCGCCACGAATCCGGCCCCCGCCTTGATCCTCCTCGGGGCGCTGGGAACCGGTCTGGTGGGTTGGCTGCGCCGACGCCGGGTCTTGACGTAATGGCATACGCGCTCCGAACGGGGTTCGGGGCGGACGCCAGTGTGCGTGTGCTTGCAGGGGTCGGAGTCCCCGGCGAGGGCTCCGGCCCCGTTCTTGACTCCTTCGGCCCGAAGGGAGTTGGCGCCCGGCAGGCATCCGCCGGCCGGACAATTCCTCCTGCCTGCCGTATTGATAGCACATCCCCATGTGTTATATTGCCGTCAACTGACCGCGCTATGGATTTGGCAGGAGACAAGGTTGTTGCGCAGGTCGTCTCGCGACTGCGCCAGGCCGCGCCCGGACCCGTTCACGTCGAGGGTACGTGGGGATCCTTTGCGCGCTTGCTGACCGCCCACGTCGCCCGGACCCTGCATCGCCCCATCCTGCACGTCTGTTCTCATATCGACGATGCGGATCGGGCGTTCGACGATCTGAAGACGTTCGGCGCCGCCGGCGTCGAGTTGCTGCCGGCCTGGGAAGGCGAGGAGGAACTGGCGGATGCCACGGATGAAACGCGGGCCCAGCGGCTCCGGATCGTGTCGTTGCTCTCCGACCCCGGCGCCGGGGACCACACGGATCTCGTGGTGGTCGCGCCGGTGCAGGCGCTGTGCCAGCCGATCCCGAAGCCCGCGGCCCTGCGCGCGAGCTCCCTGGAATTGCGCCTCAACCAGACCCTGAATCCCGAGGCCGTCGTCGAGTGGCTGGTCAACAACAGCTTCGAGCGGGTCGATTCGATCGATCTGCCGGGCCAGTTCGCCCGTCGCGGCGGCATCATCGACATTTACGCCCCGCTGGCGGGCAGCAGCACGGGCGTCCCGCCCGCAAGTGGCATGGGCGTCTCGCCCATGATCTTGGACCACGGGCAGGATGCCCGTGCTACGAGCCCACGGGCCCAGGCTTGCCGCATCGATTTCTTCGGCGATACGATCGAGAGCATCCGCGAGATCAACCTCGACACCCAGCGTTCCACTCATGAGATGGGAGGGGTTGTCATTCTAGCTGCCGCCTCGCAGGCGGTCATCGAGCAGCGGGAGCTGTTCACGAACATCCTGCCGCCGGGAACGATTGTCGTCGTTGAAGAGCCCGCGGAGGTGGAGGAGGTCGCCGGCGTTTTTCTGGCCCGCACGGAGAACGCGGGTCGTCTATACCCCTGGACCGAGATCCACGCCTCGGCCGCGCGTTTCACGCAGTTGCACATCTGCCGGTTCGCTACCGGTGCGACCGACGGCTTCCTCAAGCTGGATGTGCGGAGCATTCAACAGTTCGAGCGCAAGGCCACCTCGTTGTGGGCCGGGCACAAAGCGGCTCTGGAGGACCTGCTCGAGAAGACGAAGCAGGGCAGCCGCGTCCTGCTGTACTGTGAGAGCCCCGCGGAGGTCCAGCGGGTTACGGAGATCGTCAAGGAGATCGGCGGCGATCCGCCGCACGATTTCCAGCGGCCGCTGGGGTACGTACACCAGGGATTCGTCATCGAATCGCTGCGCACCATCGTGGTGAGCCACCACGAGCTCTTCGGGCAGTATGCCCTGCGGCGGCGCGAGCGGCCGGCCCGGGCGACCGCGCCGGTCGATACCCTGGCCGACCTGCAGCCCGGGGAGTACGTCGTGCACGTCTCCTATGGCGTCGGCAAGTACCTCGGGACCGAAACCATTGAAGAGAAGGGCGGCAAGGCGGAATACCTCACGATCGAGTATGCCGACAACGTCAAGATCCAGGTCTCCGTCCAGAACATCGCGCTGATCCAGAAGTACATCGGCACCAGCCCCCGGCGGCCCACCCTCAGCAAAGTCGGCTCCAAGCGCTGGCAGAAACAGAAGGAGAAGGTGGCCGAGTCCGTCCGCGACCTGGCGGCGGAGATGCTCGCTGTCCAGGCGAAGCGGCAGGCGATCGGCGGCATCGCCTACGGCGAAGACTCGAGCTGGCAGATGGAGTTCGAGGAATCGTTCCCGTACCAGGAGACGCCCGACCAGATCGGCGCCATCCGCGAGATCAAGGCGGACATGCAGGAGCCGGTGGCGATGGATCGCCTCCTGTGCGGCGACGTCGGCTACGGCAAGACCGAGCTGGCCATGCGGGCGGCGTTCAAGGCCGTCGAGAACGGCAAGCAGGTGGCGGTGCTCGTGCCGACGACGGTTTTGTCCGTCCAGCACGCCCGGACGTTCGCCGAGCGGTTCGCCGATTTCCCGGTGACAATCGAGGCGATCAATCGTTTCAAGACCGGGCGGCAGGCTCGCGATATTCTCAAGCGCACCCGCGAGGGCAATGTGGACGTCCTGATCGGCACGCACCGGCTGCTCAGCGGGGATGTGGCGTTCAAGGACCTGGGCCTCCTGATCATCGACGAGGAGCAGCGGTTTGGCGTCGAGCACAAGGAGCGGCTCAAGCGCATGCGGGTCAACGTGGACATTCTCACCATGACCGCCACGCCCATCCCGCGGACGCTGCACATGGCCTTGCTCGGCCTGCGCGACATCAGCTCCCTGGCGACCGCGCCGCTCGACCGACGCAGCATCGTCACCCAGGTCAACGTCTACAGCCAGGACCTGATCCGCAAAGCGATTACCCACGAGCTGAACCGCCAGGGCCAGGTCTTCTTCCTGCACAATCGCGTCCAATCCATCGAGAAGAAGGCGTGGGAACTCCAGAAACTGGCCCCGGATGCCCGGTTCGGCATTGCCCACGGCCAGATGAGCAAGCGCGAGCTGGAAGACGCCATGATCCAATTCGTCCTCGGCCGGATCGACGTGCTCGTCTGCACCACGATCATCGAATCGGGCCTGGACATCCCGAATGCCAACACGATCCTCATCAACGACGCCGACCGCTTCGGCCTGGCCGAGCTGCACCAGCTGCGCGGCCGGGTGGGACGGTACAAGCACCGGGCGCACGCGTACATGCTCCTGCCGAATACACGCCCGATCTCGCCCATCGCCGCCAAGCGGCTCAAGGCTATCGAGGAATACTCACATTTGGGCGCGGGTTTTCGCATCGCCCTGCGCGACCTGGAAATCCGCGGCGCCGGCAACATCCTCGGCCCCGAGCAGTCCGGCCACATCCAGATGGTCGGCTACCAGATGTACTGCGAGATGCTGGCCAACGCCGTACACGAGATGAAGCACGAGAAGGTCGAACCCCTGCCGACGACGATGATCGACCTCAGCGCGCCCACCTACATCCCGAAGAACTACATCCCCATCGACCGCCACCGCATGGACGCGTACCGCAAAATTGCGGTCGCCCGGACGCCCGCCGATCTGCAGCAGATCGAAGCCGAGCTGGCCGACGTCTACGGCCCGCTGCCCGAGGAAGTCAAGCTGCTCCTGGACATCGGCGAGTTGCGCATCGCCGCGTCCAGGCACGGCATCCGCGCCATCGCGGCCCAACCGCCCGAGCCCGGCTACTTCCCCGGCACCATGAAGCCCACGGGCGACCTGATCTTCACCTTCAAGCAGGACCCCGGCCCGGCGGCCAAGACGCTGTTCGCCAAAGTCCGGGGCGAGGTCCGCATCCCGGACCCCAAGACCGTTCGCCTCCGCCTGGCCGCCAGCTACTTCGAGCCGCGCACCCTGATCGGCCTGCTGCGCAAGATCTTCACGGAGGGCAGGAAATGAGTTGTACACGAATCGGATTGCTCGTGATGCTGGCGGGGTCGTGCGTCGGTATGACGGCAGGGCCCCTCAGGGCCGGCGTGACATCAAATCTGAGGTCCAACGGCCCGAAACAGGAGAATGGGCGGCGACCTGGGAACGACCACGAGTCGGAGTATTGGCTGCAGAACATGGTCTGGTACCACCGGTTTACCGTTGAGGAGATCCGCGCAGCCACAGGGTGGAACGCCGAGGAGACGGTCGCGGCGCAAAGACGATTGGACCTCTGCGTGGACCGTCGGCCCGCGCGCGACAAGGCAGAAGCTCTGCTGGTTCTGCCGTATCCGGGTGGGCGGCATCCGCGGATTGGGTTCCTGGAGGGGGCGGTCGAGCCGCAGCGGGAGACGAAGTTCAGCGTGTTTACGCCCTGGGACCCGAACAGTTACGTGGTCGTCGATGTGCCGGAGGCGCTCTGGTCGAATTTGGGGCTGACGTATCTCGCCCATACGCATATCGACACGATCTGGACAAAGCAGGGGATCGCGCTGCCCAAGCTGGAATGGAACCGGCACGCGGATGGGAGCCTGGACATCGAGCGGACCCTGCCCAACGGCATTGCGTTTGGGGTCAAGGCGGTGCCTGCGCGAGAGGCCGTTCGCATGGAGATGTGGCTCTGCAACGGCACCGACCGGCGCCTGACAGACCTGCGGGTGCAGATCTGCGTGATGCCGAAAATGGCGGCGGGCTTTGCCACCCAGACGAACAAGAACAAGGTTCTCACGAATCCATACGTTGCCTGCCGCGCGGAGGACGGCCGACGCTGGATCATCACGGCGTGGGAGGGTTGCCAGCGGCCCTGGGGCAACGAGCAGTGCCCGTGCTTTCATTCCGACCCCAAGTTCCCCGACCTGGAGCCGGGTCAGAGGCACCGCCTCCGGGGCTGGCTATCGTTCTACGAGGGCGAAGACATCCAGGCGGAATTCGCCCGGATCGAAGCCACCGGTTGGCGGCGGGATTGAGAAGTAGCACGGGCATCTTGCCCGTGAGTAACATGGGCGCGAGCGCCCAGGAATCGAGGGGCCATTGCCCAGCCCGGATTGGAATCGCGTGTGGTACGCACCCTGCAGACCGGCAGCCCGCAAGATGTAGTGGCCAGTGGTAGGATGGGCTTCAGCCCATGCGGGGGTGCCCCGGATGGCTGCACCACGGAACCGCATGGGCTGAAGCCCATCCTACACGCTGCCGTGGGGGCCAGCGAATCCGAGACGCAATTGGATTTCCGCTTGCGCGGGAATGACCCGGGATGCCGCCGGCCTGTCAGGTGGCAGTCTTGCCGGGGCTTCTGGCCCACGGGGAGCGTGAAAAATGACTAAACTGTCGGATCTTGGGACCGTATAATAGTCGTTCGCAGGCTGAATCGACGTATGTTTGGTAGGAGAGAAACATGTCCAGACTGAGTCTCAAGACCATCCTTCTTGCCGGTCTATTCGTCGCCCCCATTGTTAACGCTGCGCCGCAGGAGATCAAGACACTGGAGATCGGGGCCCAGGCGCCGGATTTTGCGCTGCCCGGCGTGGACGGCAAGGTCCATCGGCTGGCTGAATACGGCCAGGCGAAGGTGCTCGTGATCGTCTTCACCTGCAACCATTGCCCGACGGCCCAGGCGTACGAGGAACGGCTTAAGAAGCTGGCGGCCGATTACAAGGA
>JALORE010000275.1 GCA_025459125.1 Planctomycetota bacterium
AGAAGACCGTCGATGGCTCGGGGTTCGATCAGAAGGACGGGCATTCAACGAACGGAACAGATATGTGGCTTAGCACGGCGGCCTCCCCACGCTGGATTCAGTACCAGTTTGACAAGGTCTATGCCCTGCACGAGCTATGGGTCTGGAATTCCAACCAGGCGGTGGAGTCCTTCATCGGTTTCGGGGCCAAGACCGTCCAGATCGAGTACTCGATCGATGGCACGACGTGGACGCCTCTGGCCAACGTGCCGGAATTCGCTCGGGCGCCCGGGCAGCCGGGTTATGTCCACAATACGACGGTCAGCTTCGGCGGCGTCTCGGCCAGGTACGTCAAGCTGACCATCGAGAAGGGCTGGGGCACGACGCCCTCCGTCGGCTTGAGCGAAGTGCGATTCTTCTACATCCCGACCGCTTCAGCACCCAAGCCGTAGAACCACCGGCATGAGGCTTGGGGGCCTCGACGCAGAATGGCACAAACGAAACGCTCCCGGCGGGCGACTTTCCCGCCGGGAGCGTGTTTCAGAGTCTGTAATATGCCCGTAAGGGCATAGCAGATAACGCCTTACGGCGTCACTACAAACCGGTGGTTTGCGGGCGTACGAGCTGCTCGATCGGATCGAGACCGGGGGCCGGCTCATCCGGGGCGCCCTGGGCTTTGACCTCTTTCTTGATCCGCTGGATGTGGCCGCGGCCGAGGGCCTTGACCTCGCAGCCGAGCTCGAAGTAGCGGCGGATCTTGTCGTCCGAGAGGATGCCGAAGCAGTCGATCACCGCCAGCGGAGCGCCCGCCCACTGGACGATCTGATCGGGATCGAGCTGCAGGTAGGGCTCGTGCGGCACGGCCAGAATGACCGCCTCTGCGCCCTTGATCGCCTGGGCCAGATCCTTCTCCACGACCGCATGGACCAGGCCGTCCTGATTGCGGAAAAAGCGCGACCACGAGTGGCCGGGAGCGGGGTAGGAATCCTGCTGCTCCAGCTCGTACCAGTGATCCACGTAGGGGTCGTGGATGCGCATCTCGGCGCCCATCTCGGTGAGCTTGCGGACGACCATTTCGCTGCCGCTGTAACGGGTGTCGCCCACGTCCTGGCGGTAACTGGCGCCGCAGATGAGCACCTGGGCGCCGGCGATATACCGGCCCATGTTCCGCAGGGCATCGCGCGTCAGCTCGGCCACGTGCAGGCCGCGGGTATCGTTGATGTTGATCGCGGTCGGGGTGATCTTGAACAGGTCGTCGCCGTCCTCGAAGCCGAGGATGTGCTTGTAGGCCCAGTAGCCCAGGCCGCCGTCTTTGGGCAGGCAGTAGCCGCCGACGCCGGGGCCGGGGAAGATCATGTTGCTGTGCGTCGGGCGCATCTTGATGGCCTTGATGACCTTGATCAGATCGACGCCGTTGCGCTCGGCGAAGAGGCTCCACTCGTTGAGGAACGCCAGGATCGTGGCCCGGTAGGAGTTTTCCACGATCTTGGTCGTCTCCGACTCGATGGGCCGGTCCATGACGGTCAGCGGGAACTTCTCGGTATTGAGCACCTCGCGGAGGAACTTGACCACGCGCTCGCGGGCCTCGGGGGTGCAGCCGGAGCAGACCCGCCAGAAATCGCGGATGCTGGAGACGTACTCCCGGCCGGGCATCACGCGCTCAAAGCTGTGGCTCAGCAGCGGGGCGGTCCGCAGGCCGCGCTGGGCGAAGGCCTTCTTCATGATCGGCCAGGCGACGAATTCGGTCGTGCCCGGGGCCACGGTCGTCTCGATCAGCACCAGGCAATGCGGCTCGATCCGCTGGCCGATGGTCTTCATCGTGGCTTCCAGGGCGCTCATCTCGGCCTCGCCGGTCTTCATGTTGCCCAGCTCGTGCTTGGTGTAGTCGCACTGCACGTCCACGACCACGCAGTCCGCCAGCTTCAGGCAGTCGCTGTTGTACGTGGCGACGAGCGTCTTTTTCTCCTTGACGCACCGGGCGATCATGGGATCGACCTCGGGATCTTCCGCCTTGACCGGGGATTGGCCGCGATTGAGCAGCGGGATCTTCCAGTAGCTGCGCGGACTGGGCCGCTGGCAGCCGATGACGAACTTGCTGGGCTTGCCGGTCTTCTTGTCGACCGTATCGGCGATGATGGCGGCCATGACGGCGCCGACGAATCCCACGCCCATCACGACGACGATCTCCTTGCCCTCGGCTCGGGCGGCGGCGACCAGGGTCTCCAGACGCCGGAGCTCACCCGCAGAGTCCGCAGATTTGGGCAACTCGAACTTCTCACCGGCAGGACTGACGGATAACTCGCTCATATGCATTCACCTCACAATTCCCTGATTTATGGGGCCTAACCATCTACACCGTGCCGCAAGTGAGGCATCCATGCCTTGCGACCGATGCGACAAGTTTAGCAGCAAGTTGTGCCTGGGCAATGCCTTTTTCTCTCGTCTGGCGCTACATCAGACAACATTGAATCGGCCAGGGAGGCTTGGCTCTTGAGGCGGGAAATGCTATAATAACGGCGGAATGGGCCCAAGACTCCCTTGCCTGTTGGCCCGACGGCGGAGCTGGAGGAACTCGATGCCCAACGCATCTTGGCTGCTCGTATGGACGATGCTCGTGTTCTGCGCGAGCGTCGGTCAGGCCGGGGCGGCGGTGTATGAATACCCTTCCGCCGTCCTGGACGCCCACGGTTCGGGCGGCCATTGCTGGCAGGGCATGGATCCCTCGGGTTACTACCCTGTGCCGGTCGCGCTGGAGCCATGGCTGATCGGCGCACCGCCGTCCGAGGAGTCGGGCGTTACCCTTCCCACCAGTTGCTGGGTGGACCTCGCCTTCTCCGGCCGGCTGGTGAACGGCGACGGCAATGACCTCACGCTGCTCGAGACCGGCAAGTCGGGCGAGCAGGCCCTGATCTTTATCACCGACGGTGCGGACCAGGAGTACCTCCTGGCCCGGGCGTCCGTGCCCGGCGCCATGGTCCAGGAACTCAGCCGGCTCGAATTCGATCTGGAACGGGCCCGGCTGCCGTTCGTGCCGCGTGCGGTGCGCGTGGTGGCCCTGGACCTGGGAGGCCTGTCGCCCGGTTTCGATCTGAACAGCATGCTGGCCCGCGTGTCGCACGACTGTGGCGAAGGGAACGGTGCCCAGGCCCGTTGCCCCAATCCGGTCAGCGGTGCGGCCGCCGTGGGGCCCCCGATCCGATTGACGTGGACGCCCGGGGACGCGGCGGACCGGCACGTGGTCTATTTCGGCGAGAGCGCTGCGGCGGTGCGCGCCGGCCGTGCGGAGGTGCGCTATCCCGAGCAGCCGCGCGATGCGAACACCTTCGAGCCGTCGGTC
This sequence comes from Planctomycetota bacterium, assembly GCA_025459125.1. Taxonomy (GTDB): domain Bacteria; phylum Planctomycetota; class Phycisphaerae; order Sedimentisphaerales; family Anaerobacaceae; genus PLanc-01. The sequence continues at coordinate 3,317 of JALORE010000275.1, forward strand.
GTGGGGCTGGGGCGGACGTACTGTTGGCGCGTGGATGAGACGGCCGGCGCGGAGTCCGAGACGCTGTCGCCGGGAGACGTCTGGTCTTTCACCGTGACGGATCGCCTGTTGATCGACGACTTCGAGGCGTATGATCTCCGCAAGAACTTCCTCTACCAGACGTGGGAGAGTCGCGGCCGGGCTGGCGTGTCGCTTGAGCAGGGCATCGTCCGGAGCTGCCGCCAGGCCCTGTCATTCCGCTATCATTACGATGCGGTCTGGCCTTCCGAGGTCTTCCGTGCGTTCGAGGAGCCGCAGGACTGGGTCCGGATCGGCGCCAGGGTCCTGCAGCTCATGGTGCGCGGCACCGCGGGCAACGCCACGCAGGGGCGCATGGTGGTGATTCTCCGCGACCACCGGACCGAGCAGCAGGTGCCCTATGGCGGTGACCTGGGACTGTTGGCCGAACCCCGCTGGCACGCCTGCCGGATCGCTCTGGCGGATTTCCACGAGATCGACCTGGCGAATGTCACCGGCATCGGTCTCGGTTTCTGCACCGCGACCACAGACCCGCGGGAGCGGGGCGCGGGGACGATCTACCTCGACGACATCACCCTGCATCCGTCGCTGTGCCTGGAAGACCCCAACTCGACCGATCCCGCGGAATTCCGATTGGAGGGCGACCTGACCGCGGACTGCGCGGTCAACCAGTGTGACCTGGAGCGGTTGGCGGAAGACTGGCTCTACGACAGCACCGCAGGCTTCGCGGTGGCGGCGCCGAACGAGCCGGTCCTCTGGTACGAGTTCGAGGACGATGCCAGGGATCGTGCGGGCTTGGCGCACGGCCAGATCCTGGGCCGGACGTATTTCGGCACCGGCGTGCAGGGACGGGCCATCCATTTCGCCGGTCCGGGGGACGCGGTGGTGATTCCCGCGGCGCCAAGTGTGTTCGCACGCACGCGGGAGGCGCTCACGATTGCCTTCTGGCAGCGGGGCGACGACTCGACCCACCTGAACGATACCATCTGCTGCTCGAACTACATTCACGGCCGGTCGGACCCGGCCCTGGCCATTCACCTGGGCTGCTGGCGGAACCCGGGTCAATACCGCTGGGACTGCGGCTGGCCCTGGTCGTTCGCGAACCGCCTGGCCGGGCGCCACCGGGACAAAAGCGAGTGGACCGGCCGCTGGAACCATTGGGCATTCACCAAGGACATCCGCGTTGCGGGCCCCGATGGCCGGAAGGGTCGGATGGAGATCTATCTCAACGGCGTGCTCTACGACCGCCGGACCGGCACCGACACGCCCATCACCGGGATCACCTCGTTCGAGATCGGCTCCGGCTGGTACGGCCATTACGACGGCATGATCGACGACTTCCGCATCTACGACTACGCGCTGTCCGCGGCCGAGATCGCCCACGTCGCCACCCGCGGCACCGGCATCTTCCCCCAGCGTTCCCTCGCCACGGCCGATCTGAACGCCGACGGCGCCGTCAATCTCGATGATTTTGCCCTCCTGGCGACCCGCTGGCTCACCCGCAGCCTGTGGCCGTGAGCTGACACGTGTCCTGCCTGATCCGGCCGGCGGCTTGACACGACCCGGCCGCCCGCTACAATCCTCGGCATGGACTGGGTCCCAGACAGGTGTTGGATACCCACGTCACGTCACGCAAATGATTCACGACTAGTAGGGCCCGCAAACCGATGACTACAACGAGATGGAGACCCGTGGGTTGCCTGGTGCTGTTGTTGAGCTGGTGTGTCCAGGCGACCCCGAACAATCCGAACACCGACTGGCTCCGGGACGCCCACTACGGCGTCTTCATGCACTTCCTGCCCGCGGATGCAGCCGGCCTGGCCCAGGTCAAGGACTTCGACGTGACGCACCTGGCCCGGCAGTTGGAGACCCTGGGAGCCAGGTACTTTGTCCTGACACTGGGGCAGAATTCAGGGTTCTTCAACGCCCCGAACGCGGCGTATGACCGGGTCACCGGCTACGCCCCCGGCGCGCGCTGCTCGACGCGCGATCTGCCGCTGGATCTCCATCGAGTGCTGCAACCCCAAGGCATCCGGCTGATGCTCTATTTGCCCTGTCAAACGCCCAACCAGGATGCCCGCGCCCAAAGGGCCTTCGGATTGCCGGAAGGAAAGCGGGATCAACCGATCGACTTGGAGTTCGCGCCCAAGTGGGCCCAGGTGATCCGGGAATGGTCGGATCGTTATGGCGACAAGGTGGCCGGGTGGTGGTTTGACGGCGGCTACCAGGGCGTCAAGTTCGACGAGGCGATTGCCCGGGTCTATGCGGAGGCAGCCCGGCACGGCAACCCGAACGCCATCGTCACCTTCAATCCGGGCGTCCGGCTGATTCACTACACGCAGGCGGAAGACTATACAGCGGGGGAGTTGAACGAGCCGTTCGACACGATCCCCGCCTCCCGCTGGGTCGAGGGCTCGCAGTGGCACGCGCTGACCTATCTGGGCTCGCGCTGGTCCGCGCGCGATACGCGGTATCCCGCCGAGAGATGGGCAAAGTGGGTCAGCGCCGTGGTGGCCAAGGGGGGCGCTGTCACTCTCGACATGGGACCGAACTGGAATCCGCAGGCCGGCCCGATCGGCGCCCTGGCGCCCGCACAGATGGAGCAGGTCCAGGCTGTTCGGGAGGCATTGAAGGGCGGTCCCGCTTCGGATGATCGTGGTAATCCGTCGCGGTCGGCGGTCGAGCTGCGGGCCCGGGCGGGCCTGCCGAACTTCTTCGCCAAGGCCCGGGCCGGCGGGAAGGTGACGGTGGCCTATTTCGGCGGCAGTATCACCGCGGCCAACGGCTGGCGGCCCCAAACGACCGCCTGGCTGCAACAGCGATACCCCCAGGCCCAATTCACGGAAGTCAACGCGGCCATCGGCGGCACCGGGTCGGACCTCGGCGTGTTCCGGCTCGGCCAGGATGTCCTGGCTCATCATCCGGACCTGGTGTTCGTCGAATTTGCCGTCAACGACGGCGGCGCACCGCCGGCCCAGATCTACCGCTGCATGGAGGGTATCGTGCGACAGGTCGGCCGGGCCGACCCGGCCACGGACATCTGCTTTGTCTACACGATGCATGACGGCATGCTCCGCGAGCTGGTGGCCGGCCGGCTGCCGCGGTCCGCGTCGGCGATGGAGCTCATCGCAGACCACTACAGGATTCCGTCCATCCACCTCGCCCAGGAGCCGGCTCGCCGGATCAATGCCGGCGAGTGGGCCTTCACCGCCCCGAAACCGGAGGTGCCTGCTGATCCGACCAAGGGCACCCCGGCACGACCCGCGTTCGCGCCGGACAGTTGCCACCCGTTCGCCGAGACCGGCCACCGCCTCTACACCGAGGCCATCCGTCGATCCTTTGAAACGATGGAGAGCCTTGGCAAGGCTGGCCCGCGTGCTTTGCCAGCGCCGTTCACGCCGGACAATCACGAGAATGCCAAGCTCGTATCTCTGGCGAATGTCATGCTGGCCGACGGATGGCAGTCGCTCGACCTCAAGGCCGATCCGATTGCGAGACGTTTTGCGAACCGGCTGCCTGTCATGTTCCGAGCGGATAAGCCCGGCGCGACGCTGGCCTTCACCTTCCACGGCCGCTCGGCGGCCATCTACGATCTGCTCGGCCCGGACGGCGGCGAACTGGAGGTGGTCGTGGACAACGCGTCCCCCAGGTTCGTGCGGCGCTTCGACGCCTACTGCACGTATCATCGGCTGGGCACGACCGCCCTCCTGTCGGAGACGCAGGCACGCGACCATACGGTGACGATCCGTCTGACGGATAGGACCTTCGACAAGGCCGAGATCCTCAGCCGGAACCAGAACAAGATTGAAGACCCCGCTCGCTTTGCGCCGTTGCGGTGGTACGCGGGGGCGCTGCTGATCGACGGCGACCTGAAATCGGAGCAAGTGCCGGCCCAGGCGACGGCGATGCCCCAAAGGCTCAAGCGTTCCGAGAGCTTCTTTGGCATTCACTTTGACTTCCACGCGGGACGCGACTGCACGGAGATCGGCAAGAACACCACCCGTGCGATGATCGAGAATATCATCCAGCAGGTGCATCCGGACTACCTCCAGATCGACTGCAAGGGGCATCCGGGGCTTTCGAGCTACCCGACGAAAGTCGGCAACCAGGCACCCGGCTTCGTCGGCGATCCGTTGCGGCTGTGGCGGCAGGTGACCGCCGAGCACGGTGTCGCGCTCTATATGCACTATTCCGGCGTCTGGGACTCCGAGGCGATCCGTCTGCACCCCGACTGGGGTGTTGTCAACGCCGACGGCAAGCCCAACGACCGGGCGACCTCGCGCTTCGGTCCCTACGCCGACAAGCTGCTGATTCCGCAACTGCGCGAGCTGGCCGGGGAGTACGGCGTGGACGGCGCCTGGGTCGATGGCGACTGCTGGGCCTCGGTGCCGGACTACAGCGAAGCGGCCCGGCGGGCGTTTCGTGTGGCCACCGGCATCGAGAGTGTGCCGCGCAAGCCCGGCGAACCGCACTGGTTCGAGTTCCTCCAGTTCCATCGCGAGGCGTTCCGTCAGTACCTGCGGCACTGCCTTGCGGAAGTAAAGAAGACCCATCCCGACTTCCAATATTGCAGCAACTGGGCTTTCACCGACCACATGCCCGAGCCGGTCAGCGCCCCGCTGGACTTCCTCTCCGGCGATTACGCGCCCCACGACAGCGTCAATTCCGCCCGTCTGTCGGGACGGTACCTGACGCGCCAGGGGACACCCTGGGACCTCATGGCCTGGAGCTTCTCCCGCGGCAAGACCCAGGACGGGCGGAACCAGAAGACCGCGGTCCAGTTACAGCGCGAGGCCGCCGTCGTGCTGGCCCTGGGTGGCGGTTTCCAGGCGTACTTCAAGCAGAAACGCGATGGCTCCATCTACGATGAACGCGTGCCGGTGATGGCGGAAGTGGCGCAGTTCTGCCGGGCCCGGCAGGCGCTCTGCCACCACGCGGTCCAGGTGCCGCAGGTGGCGCTGCTGTTTTCCACGGCCGCCCACTACCGCAAGAGCAACGGGCTCTTTGCCCGGGATCTGGCACGGATGAGCGGGGCGCTGCAGGCCCTCCTGGAAGGCCAGCAATCCGTCGAGCTCCTTGGCGAGCATCACCTCACCGGCCGTCTGGCGGAGTATCCGCTCATCGTTGTGCCGGAATGGGAATACCTGGAGCCGGCCTTCAAAGACGAGTTGGTCGCCTACGTGAAAGACGGCGGCAACCTGCTGCTCATCGGACCCCGGACGGCGGCCCTGTTCGAAACGGAACTGGGCGTCACGCTGGAGGATCAGCCCGTGGCCGCCGGGGACGATCGCCTCGCTTATGACGGGGCACTGGTCGCCATCAGTGGCCAAAGACAAGCGGTCAAACTGGGTCCCGAGTGCACGCCGTTCGGTCAACTCCAGCCGGCCGATACTGGGGCTTCGTCTGTGCAGCCGGCGGCCTCTCTCCGGGAATTCGGACGGGGCAAGATCGCGGCGCTGTACTTCACTTTTGGCCAGGACTACGGGAAGACTCGTAATGAACTGTCCCGGCGGTTCCTCAACGACCTCGTGCGACAGCTCTTCCCCAGGCCGATGGTGGAAGTGAAAGGCACGCCGGATGTGGACGTCGTGGTCAATCGTCTGGGCGGCAGGCTCGCGGTGAACCTCGTCAACACCGCCGGTCCGCACCAGCATGAGCCGGTCCTGGATTCCATCCCACCCATCGGCCCGCTCGACATCACCATCCGCCAGGCGGCCCGGCCGGCCAAGGTCACGCTGGAGCCCAACGGTACACCGCTGTCCTTTGAGCACCGCGAGGGCGAAATCCATCTCACCGTTCCCCGGGTTGCGATCCACGAGATCCTCGTCGTGGAGTGAACTGCCGCGACAACCTCGCGTATAGATGCTCGTGAAAACAGGTGGACTTCTGCAAAATGGACGTTGCACCTACTTTGGGAAGGAAGAATCGATTTCATGATT
>JALORE010000504.1 GCA_025459125.1 Planctomycetota bacterium
CCCACCGACCTGCGAGAGAACGACCTGTCCCGGAGCACCCCCTTTGACCCAGGCAAAGACACCGAACGGCCCGGCGGAGGGATTCAGGACGAAGGGCGTGGTCACCAGCCCCATGGCGCCATCGAACTTCAGCGCCCCGCCCACTCTGCCCCCGGCGGGCTGCCAGGTCGGACTGCCCAGCACCGTGCCATGACGACCGCCGGCGCTGTCGACCGCCATGCGTCCGGCGGGTTCATCGAGCTTCCAATGGGCGATCGGACTGGGATGGGAGATCGCGGGAATCCTCGTGCCCAGGTACCGTGTCAGCAACTCGTGGTCCTGCTCATCGACGACGCCATCCCGCCGCGTGGCCGGCGCAATGTCGGCCCAGCGGTCGTTCGTTTGCAGCGCCGCGGTCAGGATCGTCAGATCGTTCTCATCCACGACCCAGTCATTGTTCAGGTCGGCCCGCTTGGCCAGGACCAGGTCCAGGGCCGCCCGGGCATCGACCCGGCCCCAGCCGTACTCGTCATCGCGTTCCGGCTTGCCCAGATCCTTCGCGGACCGGCACAGGTAATGACGGACCTCCTCGTTCGTCAGGTTTGGCTCGACCGAGAGGATCAAGGCGGCGACGCCGGCCGCAATGGGACAAGCTGCCGACGTGCCGAACATCTTGTCCGTGTAGTCCAGCGAAGCCACATTCTTGTTCAGGGTACTGAAGCCCGCCTCTCCCGGAATATCAGTGGTCCACAACAGATCCGTGGCCAGACGCATGCATTCCTGGAGACTCGGAAAGGCCACGCTGCTGCCGCCCGGCGCGGTCAGGTCCAAATCCGGCCCAGAACTGCTGTACCAGCAGAGGCGGTCGTTGTGGTCTGTCGCGCCCACGCGGATGACCTCAGGGTACTTCTGCGGGTACGTGGTGATGGGGCCGGGACTGTTGCCGGCCGCGAAGATCATGACACACCCCCTTCCTCCACGCCCCATTCCGCCCGCCTTGGTGACATCCACAATCGCCGAGTAGAAGATGGGTATGGGGGCCGTGGGTCCTTTCCAACTGTTGCTCAGAACATCCGCACCATGGTCCGCTTCCCAACGGACGGCCGTGGCATCATCCGCCCAGGTACACGCGTACTCCGTCCCATCGGCGCGAGCCGCCATGTCACGAACGGGCAGAATCTTGCAGTTCCACGTGACGCCCGTCATGCCGATCCCGTTGTTGCCGCAGGCCGCGATGAGTCCCGCACAGGCCGTGCCATGGGCGTTCCCGAAGTACTCGAGCGAGGGGCCGGGCGCTTCGTCTCCATCGAGGAAGTCATATCCCGGCACGAGGTTGTCCACGAGGTCCGGGTGATTCGAAGCCACACCGTTATCCTGTACCGATACGATGATCTCGGGGTCACCCGTCGTGATTTCCCAGGCCTCCGGGGCACGGATGTCCGCCCCCGGCGTGCCGCCGGACTGACCGGTATTGTGCAGATGCCATTGCCTGGGGAAGTACTCATCGTTTGGAATGACACCCTCGCTTTCCCCAGACGCTGGCGCCTGCTGAATTCGGATCGCGGGAGAAGCCGGCGGGGCCGGCGTCGACGGCGGCTCAACGGGTTTCTTCCAGAAGGCCAGATTCGGAAAGGCCCATTCCACGCAGGCAAGTCCGTTGAGGTATCGCACCGCCCCAAAGACCGCCTCCGCGTCCGACCCGAGGACTTGCACCATGTACTCCCGGTCGGTGAACTCCATCGGCCGGTCTATGACGATACCTGCACCGGCACAGGCAGACTCCAGTTCTTCCCGCGTGCCGTCGGCTTGGAGCCGCACGACAATCTCCGGAGTGACCGCCACGGTCTGGCCGCCGTAGGTGAACAGCGGGGCAAGGTACCCGACCCCCTTCTGCCCGCGCAGCGCGGAGATCGCTTCCCGATTGCCACCCGTCGGATCGGCATGGCGGACAGTCCACAGCCCGGCCCGGTCCGGCCCGCCGATCCGTTCGACCCGTCCGGCCGTCCGACCGAGTATGTCGCTCACCCTGCCGATCCCGTCTTGCGGCGCGACGACTTGAACCACGTAGCCCGCCTGGGGCTGCGGAAGGAACTCCACCGTCTGGCCCTGGACCTCCAGGCGAAAGGCCCGTTCCCCGCCCGCCGCGGTTGACATCAGAACCGCGGCCCCTACTAGCGCTATGCCCCACCTTCTCCTGCATCGTGCCCGCTTCATCTCACACCGTCCTTTCTGCGGCAGCCACCTGAACGTGTCGTTCCTATGGATCGCCCGGGCCACGGCAAACGCCTGTCGCCCCACGACCTCTGTGGACCAGTCCGGACGGGAATGCCAATCCTGCGCAAATTCGCGGCTGGTTCCTCAGAAAACCCGGTCGCGGAGCGCAAGTCCTTGGCGCGCTTGCATCTTCCCGCCACCGCCATTACGATATGCGTGGTGCAGCCAGGCGGATGCTTATACCACAGCCTTCAGCGCGTGGAGCGACGCAGTGATGATGGGACGGCGTGACCAGACAGATATGGGGGGAGACGGGCAGACCTTTCTCACGACGCATTGGTCTCTCATCGAAGGTATCCAGTCTGAGGGGGACCCCGAGCAGGCGTTGATCGGCCTGCTGCTCCAGAGATACTGGAAACCCGTCTACTGCTACCTGCGGCACCGAGGCTATCCCAACGAGCAGGCCAAGGACCTGACCCAGGGCTTCTTCCACGAAGTGGTGCTGGAC
>JALORE010000276.1 GCA_025459125.1 Planctomycetota bacterium
GTCTGCTACTCCCCGCCGCAACTGCAAGGAACGCCCTTCTGCAGGGCGAGTACTCTGTCATCGAGATCCTTATTGAACGGCTGCCAGCGGTACGCGTCCCGCTCATAGTAGATGCCTTTGTGAATGTGGACACGCTCCACGTGACGGTCCAGAAAGGCGACATTGTATTGATGCCGCTGGTCATGCCAGGATTTGCCGCAGGTATGCCATGCCGGGTCGAGCTGGCGGTACCAATTGTTGTCGCCGACGAGAAGCGTGAACGCGGACTGCGGCGTGTCGATGATCGGCACGCCCTTCTTCAGTAGCCGGTTGATGTCGCTATGGATTGCGCCCCAGGGCCCGTCAATCACCTGGAGAGGGCCCGAACACCCCAGGGCCATATTCGCCTGGTAGCTGTTGCCGTGGAATTCAAAGAGTGAGGTAGGATCGTCGGTATCGCCGCCATCCGCCGGGCAACGAAAGAGTTGGGCCTCCGACTCGCTGGGCGAATTCGCATCCAAACCGGGCTGCGCATGGGGATTCACGGGACGGTATCTGGCATACCCACGTCCGCGCCAGCCGCCAAACTCGAATTCCGCATTAGCGCCGAAGCCCACGAGCGAGAGCCGGTTGTTGTTTTCCTCCGCGTATTTGAGCAGGCCGCCCGCAATGGCCTCCAGTTGTTTTGTGCATCTCGCCCGGGCGGCCAGCAGGCGGGCCCGGTGCAAGCCCGGCAGCAGAACGGCCAGCAGGACGGAGAGGATCGCCACCACGACCAGAAGCTCGATGAGTGTGAACGCCGGCTTGGGTGTGCGCTGCGGAATTCTGTTCATCTCGACACCTCACCTCAGGAAAACCGATTCGCTCCGTCACCGCGGAAGCGGCCGGGTATCCTCTTGGGACCCTCGGGACAGCTTGTCCAACTGCAGGTTGATTCTCATCTTGATGGCGGAGATTCCCCCCGGGCCCACCGGATAGGATCTGGCTTGCTCATAGGACTGGCGGGCCTCTTCCGGACGTCCATCTCTCAGGAGGTGCTCGGCAATCACGAATTCGGCAAAGCCCGGCTCGGTCTCCAGTTGCTGCCGGAACCTGTCCCTCTTCTGCTCGAGCGGTACCTCCTCCCGGAGGAACCGCAGGGCCCGGTCTTCCTTCGTCTCATTTCCCACGGCCGGGAGCGAAGTCGGCCGCGACTGTCCCTGATGCCACTGATCCAGCTCGCGATCCAGCTTGTGCAGGAAGATCAGTTCCTCTGCCAGGTACCGGTACTCTTCTTTCTTCCCCTCGAGCTTCTCTAGGGCGTCGGTTCCGTTCCTCTGTGCGGCCAGCAGTTGCCGGCTCAGATAGAAGGAGACGACCAGGAAGCTTGACAGAGTGGCCAGGAGCAAACCCACGACCGTGCTCGTATACCGGTGCCGGCGCATGATCTTGCGGAGCAGATACAGGGAACTCACCGATTTCGCGATGATGGGCAGTCCCTCCAGCCAGCAGCGTACATCATGCTGCAGCTCGGCGGCCGACTGGTAGCGCTGCGTGCGGTCCTTGGCCAGGGCCTTGAGCAGGATCGTCTCGAGGTCCGAGTCGAACCGGCTGATCCTGTGGCGCGGGCGCTCGGGCTCGGTGTCCTGAATGTTCTGCAGGACCTCCAGGTGCGAGCCGGAGACATCGTAGGGGAACCGTCCGGTCAGCATCTGGTAGAGAATGACGCCCAGGGTGTAGACGTCGGTCCGCACGTCAATCAGGTCGATCCGGCCGGCCGCCTGCTCCGGCGACATGTAGGACAGCGTGCCCTTCAGTTGCCCCGTCATCGAGGGCATCACAGCGCCCTGCGGGGTGGTCAGGACCTCGCCCGCCGCCTTGGCCAGGCCGAAGTCGAGAATGTGCGGCTCGCCCTGCTCGTCCACCAGCACGTTCGAGGGCTTGAGGTCCCGGTGAATGACGCCCCGCTGGTGGGCGTGCGTCATCGCCTCGCAGAGCCGGCAGAACAGCTTCATCTTGTCGCGCAGCGACAGCGACTTGGCGTTGACGTACTGATCCAGATGCCGGCCGTGGATGTACTCCATCGAGAAATAGTACTGGCCCCGCGAGATGCCGCTGTCGCGGATCGTCACGATGCAGGGGTGGGACAGGCTCGCCGCCAGCTCCACTTCGCGCTCGAACTGCCAGCGGGCCTTCTGCGAGCCCAGCAGCGCCGGCAGCAGCACCTTCAAGGCCACCTTGGTCTTCGTCGGCACGTGGAGCGCCTTGTAGACCAGCGCTTGGCCTCCCTGGGGCAGCTCGCTGAGGACCTGATAGTCGCCGAACATGATCTCGGGAGCCTTCTCCCCCACCAACTCGTCCATGGGTGTCGAGGACATCCGCGGCAACCGGCCGATGCTGCCCAGGGCGGGCTTCCCGGAGTCCCCCACCTGTTGTGGGACGACGCCGGAACCCTTCCCGTCGGCCGCGGCCGCCGGAGTGAGGTGCAGGCTCGCGCGCGCAGCCTTCAGCGCCTCCCGGCACGTCCCACACCGGGACAGATGCGCCTCGGTGCGACGGCGGCGGTTGTCCGAGAGCAGACCCCGCGCGTAACGATCCAGGCATTTCTCATCCAGGCACTCTGACATCGTCATCCCAGCCTTTCTCGATCGGCATTCGGTGACTGGTGTGCTTACGAACTCCTGGCACGACATACTCGGCGGGCGTTCTCCAGAAGCCCGCGCAGCTTCGGCGACATCCAGGGCTTCTCGAGCAGCTCGCTCAGGGAAGCATACAGGTCCTCATACGACGTGGTCGTCAGCTTGCGCTGGTGGACCACCAATCCGCTCGCGACCGCCGCAAAGTAGATGGTGGTCACCACCGCCTGTTCGGCCTCGGAAGCCTGCTGCGCCGCCCGTTTCTTGGCGTACCGCTTGATTTCCGTGAGCGTCTCCAGGCTGGACCGGGGATCGGTCAACACCTCTCCCAGGGAGCGCGGAGGTCCGCCGCCGGGCGCGCCGGCCAGATTCCCCGACCCCTGCCCCGCGGCGGCGACGATCGACGTGTTCGCCAGATAGGCCTCCAGCAGTTGGCCGGCGGTCTCCGAGCGGTCGTCCTGCCCAGTCCCCAGCTCGGGATCGAAGTGGAGCGCCAGCAACTGGGCCAGCTTCTCGGCGGTCAGGCCTATGGTCGTATCCTTATCCATTGGATGTCCTTCCCCGTTCTCAGTTGTCAGTTCGCAGTTGACGGTTGACAGTTCTCAGTTCCCAGTCTTCCGTTCCCAGTTGCTGGCAACTGACAACTGACAACTGTCAACTCCTCTGGTAGGTACGCCTGCCGCCCGCTCAGCCTGCGCGGCCCCGGGAAAGAATCTTCATCAACTCCCGAATTTCGTCGTCCACCTCGTCCTCCGAGTCTACCTGCGGCAGGACCGCCTGCCGTACGGCGACCTGAAACCGCCGTTTGACCGTCACGATCATGTTCGCGGCCTTGGCCTCGTCCGGAACGCCCAGACGCCGGCACAACTGGGCCAGTCCCGGCGACGAACCGCCCTTCATGATGGGCTCCAGGACGTGCACGTGGAACAACTCCCAGTGCACCTGCATGTCGTCGCGGACACAGCCCTGCCGGACTTCGGCCAGGATGCCGTCCAGCAAAGCGCTGGCCCACATGTAGGTGAACATCTCCTGGGGCTCCATCGCCTCCGCCTGCGGCGGCAGGCCGTCTTCCTCGAGACGCTCGAGCGAAAACTGCCCCTGCGCGGGGCAGCGCTTCTTCCGCGTGGCGGCCCGGTAGCGGGAGACGAGATAGTTGTTCAAGGCCGACAGGAGAAACGTGCGGAACCGGCCCCGGCGGGGATCGGCCCGCCGGATCAGGTGCCGGCTCAGCACGATCTCCTCGAAGAAATCCTGGGTGAGGTCCTTGGCCATGTCATTGGAGTAACCCTTGCGTCGAAGGTAGCAGTACACAGGCTTCCAGTACCTCTCCAGCAGGTAGTTGAGCACCTCCTGGCGGCGGGCCGCATCGCCGGCTCCCGCGTCCAGGACCACGGACCAATGGGTCGTCGTGAACACACATTGATTGCCCCCCATCGTCGTTTGGTCGCGAAATGCCATCGAGAGACTCCGGAGAAGATTAGTGTCTAGGATGGGCTTGGGGTCCCCAACGCATAATTCCGCCTTGGGGGTCCCCTTCAGCCCATGCAGACCACGGGAAGGCCGCTGGACCAGCAGCATGAGCTGAAGCCCATCCTAGAACTTAACACTTCAAACTTCCCACTTCACACCTCCAGCATTGTACCGCACGCGCTCGGCCCGTTCAACCTCGGCATGACATCGCCTGGGTCCTGAGTCTTCCCGCCTGCCGGACGGGGTCCGGGTCCCCAAGTGCGACATAACGCACTTGGGAGCCCGTCCCCAACGCGAAATTCGGCGTTGGGGAGCCCCTCCCAATCGCGCACTTCTGCGATTAGGGTCCCGGGTCCCTTGACAGGGTGCGGCCGAACGGGATATCCTGCGGCCAGAGAATACGGCCACGGCTGCCCAGAGCATCCGCACGGTCGTGCGCCGGCCGGAAGCTCGCTTTGGGTCGGCTCGCTCTTTCAGGTGGTGCAACCGCAGACCGGCTTGGACGTTCCCGCGACCGCGGGCGGGCGATCTGCCGCTACGAAGGCGTGGACTCGTGCACGGGTCCACTCAGGGCAAAAGGAGAGAAGCAATGTCGAACTGCCATCATTTCCCAGCGAATGCCGGGTCCGGCGCGCACCTTCATCCGTGCAGTTGCTGCTCGCTGTCGCGACGGTCCTTCCTGGGCGCGGCCGCGGCCTGCACGGCGGCGCTGGCGACCGGCTGCAACAGCCTCGAGAGCCTCCACACCACGCCGAAGCCCAACGAGACGATCGATCTCGCCTCCTTCCGGCCCCGGCCCAAGGTCCGGATCATGAGCGTGGTCGCCCGCCAGAAGACGCCCTATTGGCTCGGCTGGCCGGGGGCATCCTACCCGGTAGAAGGCGAGCGCCAGAGGTACAATCAGGTGATTGCGGACAGCGGCCAGCGCATCGGTGTCCAGATCGCGCAGGAGGCTCAACCCCTGGAGGACCAGTCAGCCGTCGCAACCTTCGTCAAAAAGGTGCAGGCCGAGAAGCCCGACGCCGTCATCGTCATGCTCCAGCACCTGACCAGCGGCTGGCCGGCCGCCGCGGAAATCGCCAAGACCGGCGTACCGACCATCGTGTTTGCACCGGTCGGCACCGCCTTCACGGGACACGTGAACCGCATGGCCTTCCAACCCGGCGTCCACGTCATTTCGTCCCTGGAAACGCCGGCCCTCGAGCAAGCCCTGCGCATGGTCCGCGCCTGGCACCAGCTTGGAGCAACGCGGATGCTGGTCGTCCGCGGCAATGAACGCAAGGAAGACAAGTTCGGCCCGGTGAGCCTCCAGTACGTCCCCCGGGCGACGTTCGAGGAGATGTTCAGCGCGACCCCGGTGAGTGACGAAGCCCAGTGGGTCGCCCGCCAGCGGTTCCGCGAGGCCCGCAAGGTCGTCGAGCCGACGCAGCAGGATGGTCTCAACGCCGCCCGGTCGTACATTGCAGCCAAGCAACTGCTCAAGAACGAAGGCTGCAATGCCCTGACGACCGACTGCCTGGGCATGGTCACCCAGAAGAAGGTTCCGACCCCGCCGTGCATGGGTGCTTCGCTCTTCCAGGACGGCGGCGTGACGTACGGCTGCGAAGCGGCGGTCGGGCCGGCGGTCTCGCTCATGCTGACGAGCTACCTCTTCGACAAGCCGGGTTTCATGAACGATCCCGTGCCGGAGACGGTCAAGAACGTCCTGATCGCAGCACATTGTGTCAGCGGCACACGGATCTACGGCCTCGACCGGCAGAAGGAGCACGCGCCGTACATCCTCCGCAGCCACTCCGAGTCCAACCTGGGGGTATCGACACAGGTCCTCTGGCCGGTGGGACAACCAGTGACGCTGGTGCAGTTCTTCAAGCCGGATGCCCTCTATCTGGACACCGGTACGGTCGTCGGCAACCTCGATACGCCCCCGGCAGGCGGCTGCCGAACGAGTGTCGAGATTCAGATGGACAACGTCGAGGACAGCCGCGACGTTCTTGGCTTCCACCAGGTCGTCTTCCTGGGGAATCACCGGCGCGACATCGAAGCCTTCTGCCAGATGTACGGCATCAACGTCGTCCACTCGGCCCGCACGCACGAGGAAACGATCAAACCCGCGGCGAAGCCCGCGAAGGCGTGAGCCGGATTCGGAAGGCCTCGTGCTGGTTCCCTTGTCATCCTGAGCGCAGCGAAGGATCTGGGCATCGAAGGAGAGTTCTCTCTCGCTCGCAGTCCAGATCCTTCACTCCGCTACGCTGCGTTCAGGATGACAGATTGTGTCATGTCCGTGCAAATATAGATCTTCCGAACGCATCAAGGCGCTATCTATCGACGGGTGGCAGCGGCAAGCGGAGTCTTTGGAGCTTGCCGATGACGGTGGCGTCTGTCCCACGAGCCAGCGGCAAGCTGACGCGTGCCGCTGCCACCCACATTGTCTGCCTATCATGAGTGGCATCGTCAAGCACAGCTTGGCGATGGTCCGACTCGCTCGGAAGAACCAGCGCCAAGGCCGTTAGCCTTGACGATGCCACCCATGTGACGGGACCCACTGTCCACCCATGTAACGGCCCAGGGACTCCCTGGACGTGGCAGAGCCCCTACAAGACGAGCGGATGAGACGAGTTTCACCCGCCTGAAGGGGGAACTCCGAACGAGCCGCGCAACCGCAACCGCCTCCTCCATTGATGATTGATGATGGATAATTGATGATTTCCGGACACCGTCCGGCAGCCTCGTCCAATCATCAATCATCAATAGTCAATCAGAGGGGTTCTCGTACCAGATCACGCCCAGGCCGTGGCGACTTTGCCCGCCGAGTTCTTCGGTCGTGAGGACATCGGGACGGCCGTCGTCGTTCATATCGATGATGCCGATGAGGTCGTGCTTGATGCCATCTGCGCCGCTGAGGACATGAGCGACCCATTCGCCGGCGGTGAACGGGCCGGCGCAGGAAAGCCACATCAACCCGTGTAACGGGGGCTGGGCGCTCTCACAACTGAAGACCAGGTCGAGCTGGCCGTCGCCGTCGAAGTCGGCGGCATTGACGGCCTTGGCGGTGCCGGTATTCTGGGGCTGCGAAATCGCATGGCGTTCCCACGCCCGGCCGGTCCGGTCCAGCCGGCGCATCCAGAGAATCTCCCGCGGCTTGGCGCCGATCAGCACGTCCTCAAGGCCATCCCGGTCGAGATCGACCAACTCCAGGAACATGACTTCCCGCCCGGCGCCGCCGATCGCCTGCTCGCGCCAGGGCTTGGTCTGCACCTCACCGGGGCCGGGATTCTCCAGCCAGGCCGCGCCGCTTTGGTTGCCTTTACGGTCGGTAAAGACGATGTCCATATCCCCGTCGCCATCCATGTCCCGGGCGATCAGCGACATCAGCCAGCCGCAGGGACGCAGGGAATGCCATTGCCAATCCTTCAGTCGCCGGGCCTGGGCAGGGGCTTCAAACCACCCGATCGCCGCATCCTTGCCCTTGCCGCCGGCGACGAGGTCCACGCCGTTGCGATTGTCCATCTGCAGGGGCAAGGCGAACATCCACATCATGGCTTTGGCGGAAGCCGGCAGCGGCTCGGTGCGCCAGGCCTTCTCATCGAGGTAACGCTCGCGACCGGCGGGTGCCCAGTGGACGAACACGTTTCGGGTCTTGCCCTCGCAGCAACTGACCACGTCCACGACGCCGTCCCCGTCGAGGTCCGCGAAGACCGCGTCTTCCACGTCACCCACCTGCCCGACCGTGACCGCCGGCCACTTCTCTTTCGCCCGCGCCGGCCCGGGGTTCAGGTAGACCCGCACGGCGCCGCCCTGCTCCCAGCCGGTCGTGATGTCCAACCGGCCGTCGCCATTGACGTCCGCCAGGCGGATGCCGTCGGCGCCCCGGCTCGCGTCGTCGATCACATGCCGTGGCCAGGGGTTTTGCGCCGACGCCGAAGCGGCCGCCAGCGCGGCGAGGGAACACGCAATGAGGCATGCAAGATAGCGAATCATTGTCGCTGCTTTCTCTTCTTCTTGGTCTCTTTTGCCTTGTCCGGGGTCTGAGAGTCGCCGCGGGGAGGCAGTTGGGCCTTCTCGGCGGCCTCTTTCGAGCCCGGTGCCGGACGCCAGTCCCGCTCGGGCACGAACCGGGCATCACCCTTGGTCAGCTCCTCCAGGGTCTCCGGGCGGCGGCCCTGGTCGTCAGTGTCCACGATCCACTTCTCCAGGACACCGCGGAGCTTCTTCAACTCGGCCTGATGCTCCGGCTGGTTCGAGCCGGCCAGATTGTTGATCTCCCACGGGTCGGCCTGGAGGTCATACAATTCCTCTTCCGGCATCGTGGGTCGGCAGAGGACTTCCTGCACCGGCGTGAGTTTGCCTTGGGCGTGCAGCTCCTGCAGCAGGTTCCAGACGGGATAGGATTTCTCTTTATAGGCATTGAACGCCAGGAACGGCACCCAGGGCGTGAAGTTGCGGATGTAGCGGTAGCGGTCATCCCGCACCGTACGAATCCGCATGACCGTCATGTCGCAGCGGTCGCGATAGCCAAATACGTACCGCCGGTCCGGCTCGCAGCGCTCGCCCAGGAACACCTGTCCCTGCATCTTGGGCGGCTTGGACGTCCCCGCCAGGGCCAGCGAGGTCGGCGCCAGGTCGATGCCGTGAAGCAGCCGGCTATCCACCGTGCCCGCCTGGAACCGTGCCGGAGCGGGAAAGTTTTTGGGCCACCGGATGATCAGCGGCACCAGCAGTCCCTCTTCGTAGCAGAACTGCTTGCCGCGGACGTGCGACTGTCCATTATCCCCGAAGAAGATGACCACGGTGTCGTCGGCCAGACCGTCTTTCTCCAGCGCCGTCAGCACCTGGCCCACCTTGCGATCCAGCTCGGTGGCCTCATCGAGGTACTGGCCCCAGTCCGCGCGCGTCACCGGGTGGTCGGGGTAGTACGGCGGAATTTCCACCTTGGCGGGGTCGGCCTTCTTCGGGGCCGTGTAGGCGCGATGCGTCTCGCTGAAGTTGACTTGGGCATAGAACGGCTGATGCGCCTTGAGGTCGCTCCAGTTGGCAGAGTCGAAGGGCTGGCCCTGGTACTGGAAGTTCCAGTCGGTCTTGCCGGTGCCTTTGAAGTCGCACGGTGGCGGCAGCTCGCGGACATTCGCGGTGAAGTAACCGGCGGCCCGCATCCAATC
>JALORE010000505.1 GCA_025459125.1 Planctomycetota bacterium
AGCGGGACCGTCTTGAAATACTCGCGCAGCGCCAAGGCTTTGCGCAACACCCAAGGCTTGTCCTCCGTCTCCTGGAAGACCTTCGTGAATACTCTGGCACGGTGCAAGCCGACGGAGACGGCGGAGTCGAGGATGTCCTGTCGCAAGGCAACCAGATCACCGTGCGGACTTGTCACGGTTGCGGCGAACGCTTCCACCCGGTCGAATCGCCCCATCGCCGCAGCCCCGACAGCCAGACCGGTCGTCGCCAAGAAATGTCGTCGAGTCCAGTTCCCAAAATCGCTCATCTTCGTCGCTCCCACATGGATTTGATCGATGAAACGGCTGTTCCTCAGCGATCAGTAATGTCCGCTGCCAATCTCGCCGCGTGTCGCCGGAACCACGTGCCCCGCCTTCTCCGCCGCCTCGCGCCGCCGGTACTCGTCGAGCATCGCGGCTGTCGCGGTGGCGCCGCAACGCGTGCCTCCAAGATCTCGAACCTTGATCAGGCCGTCCAGATCGCGGACGCCGCCGGCGGCTTTCACCTGCACCTTCTCGGAAACGCTTGCTCGCATGAGCACCAGGTCATGCTCGGTGGCACCTCGGTAGCTATAGCTGCCATCAGGCTGTTTCACGAAGCCATAACCGGTGGATGTTTTAACCCAGTCGGCCCCGGCTCGTTCACAGATTTGACAGAGCTGGCGTTTGAAGTCGTCACTGTTCAGTCCGGCGCCTCCGCTGGTCAGGTAATCGTTTTCGAAAATGACCTTCACTTTCGCTCCGCGACGGTGGGCTTCGTCGCAGACGGCTCTTACATCCTGCTCGACGTACTCCCAATCCCCCGAAAGCGCTTTGCCGATATTGACCACCATATCGATTTCGACCGCCCCGTCCCGGCAGGCAAGCTCGGTTTCGTAACGCTTGGACTCGGTGCAGGAGCTGCCGTGAGGAAAACCAACCACCGCGCCGACGAGCACGCCTGAGCCTTCCAGCAACCGGGCCGCACGCTTCACGGCATAGGGTTTGATGCACACGGACGCGACGCCGTACCTCGCGGCCAGTCTGCAACCGGCCTCCAACTCTTCGTCCGTCATGGTCGGATGCAAGAGGGAATGGTCGATCATCTTCGCAAGCTCTTGGTAAGTGTAATCCACCGCAGTGTCTCCTCTCGTGTGGCCGCCAGCGGCCTAATCCTTGAATCCGCGTACCGCGTCAGCAGCTCCAGGTTATCTTCGACGGGATTCCATGTCAATTCACGGACTTCCGATCGGCAGTACGATCACGTTGTCGAAATCTGCCTCGATGTTGTGGGCGCGGACGCCGACAGCACCGGAGAGGACCGGTTCGCTCTCGTCCGTGTAGTCGATCCGCAGCCCCCGGGATTCGTCCTCAGAAGGGTGCATCCGGTTGAACCAGACGCGAATCCGAGGTCCCTCGGCCGCGACGCGAATCTGGTTCCAGACGCCGGGCACCACTTTGCAGTCGAGGTCGGCGAGGTCGAAAGTGACCAGCGGCTGCCAGTCTTCGTTCATCTTGCCCAGATAGAGCTTCTTCGTGTCGAAGCCAACGTAGTAGCCGCGCATCGCGTCCTGCCCGTCGCCGGGATCGTTCACGCGAAAGACGAGCCCCGCATTGCCGCCTTCGCCCCGGAGCATCACGACGGCTTCGAGCACGTAGTCCGTCCAGCCGGGGTCGCCAGCGATCATCTTCATGCCCGACTGCAGCTTGAGGACACCGCTTTCCGCGGCAGCCGGTTCGACGTAGGTTGTCCAACCGGCCCTGGTCGGCCAAGATGGGAGGTCCTGAAAGTCGTCGAAAAGCATTGCCTGGCTCTCGCCGGTCGTCCAACGCCGGATCGCTTCGACTTCGGCCAGCGAGACGGGTGTGGCGTCAGGCCACGGTCTCGGGGCTGTCATCCCAGCAGCAGATGACCGGCTGGACCGGATTACCTTCCTTCGGCCAGGCGTAGCCCAGCTGGCGGAGGCGCCGTGAGAATTCGGACCCCATATTCGGCTCGTTGAAGATCTCCCACCACAACACGCGCGGATCCTCCCGATGCGTGCTGATCACCTCCTGGATGTAGGACTTGAACTTCGGCAGATTCTCCTCCGTTCGCTCTCGATCCTGGGGACAGGCGGCCCAGCGGCCGTTGTGGTAGCCCTTGACCGGCTCGGTGGGCTTGTCGAGGAAGATGCCCTCATGGCGGTGGCAATCGTCGAAGAACGTGAACCCCGGTTTGATCCCGTGCCGGTTGCATATCTTCAGAAAGGACTCGATGTTCGCGAGGAAAACGTCCTTCTCCTCATCGAAGTTGATGTTGTGCAGGTACACTCGCAAGGTGGTGATTCCGAAGTACCTCTCTGCGGCGGCCAAGTCGCGCTCGACCACGTCCGGGCGGAAATCATGCCAGAACTGTACCTGGTTGACGGCGTAGGCGGGGGTGTAGTTGGCGCCCACCCAGGTCGAGGTGTCGTAGCATTTCTCTTCTCCTGCTCTGCAGCTTTCACGGTACTTGATTCCCACCGGATGCATCCCCGCCATGTGGCCCGCGGCACCGCTGACCGGTTTCCATGGATTGCTTCGCGAGGAAGCAATTGCAACGATGCGGGAACGTAGCAGCCGCACCATCGGCATTCTGGAACAGGTCGGGCTTCAGAAGGATCAGCGGCGGATCAGCGGCGGGGACACCCAGCTTTTCACCCTCAGCGTCGGGGCAG
>JALORE010000277.1 GCA_025459125.1 Planctomycetota bacterium
CGCTGTAGATCTTCAGGAGGGCTTTGCTCCGGGGCAGCTTCTCCGGCGCGTAGATGGTGATCTTCTGCGTCATGGCCTGATCGCTGGGGATCACCGTTTTGCCCGTCCACTGGGCGATCTTCTCGATGATGTTCTTCATCTCGACATCTTTGAGATTGACCGCCTCCAGCGGATCGTTCGGGTCCTCTTTGACTTGGGACTCGGCCCGCTTCGTGTCTGGGGGTTTGACTTGAGGTCCACCGGCGCCGCCCGCCCGGGCCTGTGCCAGTCGCGCCGCAGCCGCACGAGCGGCCGCGCCGGGCGCATTCGGCTCGGCAACACCGCCCGCGGGCGGCTGATTCGGCTCGGCGCCCGCCGGCTTGTTGGGATCGGTGGTCGCGGGCTTGTTCGGCTCGGTCACCGGCTTCGCCGTGCCTTTCGGCTGATTCGCGTCCCGCGCCGTACCCGCGGCCCCTCCCGAAGGTGCTTTTTCCGTACCTGCGGGCGACTCGCTCGTCCCGTCGGCTTGCGGCACGTTCTTCTGGGACGCGGGCAAAGGAGCCTGCGCGCCGTGGAATCCCACCCACCAGACGATGGCGACCGCTGCCACACCAACCAGAACCCATACGATGACCTTTGACCGTTCCAATTTCGCACCTCACTTTTCGCTGGGGCTCGCTCGTTCCCTGCGGCCGGCTGCCACGCAGGGGGAACGAGGGGCCGAACTCCGCCACGACTAACCCGGGCCGGCCGCACTCGGCGCGGCCACGGCGTTGTCGGTATCTTGCTTTGTGCTCTCGCGCGAAGGAGCCGGCGTCTCGAGGTTCTCCTTCGGACGTTCGGTTCCGGATGGACGTGGTGGCTTGGTCTTGCGGGACGGCCACGCTGCGGAGGGGGAATTGGGACGACCCTTGCCGCCACGTCGTCCACTGACCTGCTGCGTCACCTGCTGGCGGAACTTCTCTTTCTCATGCACGGTGGCAGAACCCATCTTCTCGAGGGCCGCCGTCTTGCGGTCCTTCGCCTGCGCCCTGGCCTCGGGGGTATCCTGGGTCTGCGCGGCCCGCGGCCCATACGCGGGCCGCACCTCGCCGGGCAAGGCATTCTGGCTCGATGCCGCCGGCGGGGCGCCGCTGCCGGTCCGCGCCCGGCGGATCAGCAGACCCAGCGCATACGCGAATATCAGCACCGCCGCAATGACGAGAATCGACACCAGGGTATTGGAGGGTCTCATCCTGTGAACCTTTCTGCGAACCGGCCAGATCAATCGGCAGACGCATCCTGCCCCGGCGGCCGGCTCATCGCCCCTTGCCTCCCGAACGCTGACGCGCCTGATCGCGGAACCGTTGCCGCTCCTCGGGACTCAGGTCCCGGGGCTGGTGCCGCGGCTTCTCAGTCGCGTTCGCGGTGAGCCGTCGGGCGCCCGGCGCCGGGTGCGTGCCGATCACCACTGGCTTGGCTCCTCCGCCAGGGCCGGCTTTCGGACCGGAAGGACCGGGCCGCCCGGGTCGGCCGGGCTGGCCCCCGGTCTCCGCGCTGGCCACGATCGGGGAGAACTCCCGCTCCTGGCCCTCCCAGGCAATGCGGACTTTCGTGGGCTCAATCGCCAGGATGTGAGCCTCGCCCACCCGGTCGCCGACATGGTACCACCGATCGCCGATCAAAGCTTCCTGACCCAGAATTCCCTGCACGCTGTTGACCGGGAACTGCTTGGCCCGCATCGGAACGAAGAGGTTCGTCTTCTTGATCGCCTCCGCCGAAGCCTGGGTTTCGGCCAACAGCTTCCTCAAATCGCTGCCCCCCATCTGGCTCAAATCCCGTTGCGGCGCGAGGATGGTCGCCTTGGACGAGCTCACAAAGGACCCGATCTTCAGGAACGTCAAAGCTCCCAGCAACAGGGCCAGCGCCAACAGAATCTTGGTGAGCGATTCGGTCTTGTTCTTCAGAAACTCAAGTTTTGCCATCATTCCATCTTTCCCAGGGCAGGCACCGCCGTTCGTACGGCCGGCTACATGTGCTGCTCCATTGACTGGACGGCGCCCTGTTTCTGTTCATCGGACATTTTGTTCCATTCCGCTTTGCCTTTTTCCTTCTCCTCCGGCGAGGCGTTGTTCCACTTCTCCAGGAAGATCGCCCGCAATTTCGGCGACAGCTTCACGCCCATCCAGGCCAGCGGATCTTCGTCAGCCGGCGCCGGGGCCGGGACCTTCGCCGCCCTGGCTTCCGGCGTCTTGGGCGGCTGGGGTCCCCGCTCCAAACGAGGTCCCGCCCCGGGGGGCGGCCCCGCCGGGCCGCCGCCGGTCGACGCGATGGGCGAAAGGACGGTCTTCTTGCCGTCCCATTCGACCTCCACCTGGGTGGCCGCAATGGCGACGATCTTGGCATCGCCTATCGTGTCCCCGACCTTGTACCACTTGCCCG
The DNA here is from genome assembly GCA_025459125.1 of Planctomycetota bacterium. Classification (GTDB taxonomy): domain Bacteria; phylum Planctomycetota; class Phycisphaerae; order Sedimentisphaerales; family Anaerobacaceae; genus PLanc-01. The sequence goes on from JALORE010000277.1 coordinate 2,401, forward strand.
CGATCAGTGTCTCGTGGCCCAGGATACCTTCCACCTGCTTCACGGGATGCTGCTTCGGCGGCGTCTGCACGAACAGGTTCTTCTGCTTCAGCAGATCCGCCGTCTTGCGGGCCTCGCCGAGACATTGCTTCAGACGGTTCGGGTCCCGCGTCCCCTGAGCCGCCGGCAGGACTCCCTGCATCCGCCCGCGCTGGACGTAGAAACCTGTCACCTTGCCAAAAGCCGAGGCACCCAGCAGGACCGCGGCCGCGGCCAGCACCAACGCCATTCGCTCCCGGCTTCTATCGACTGTTTGGTTCGGCATGCGCAACGGATTTCACCTCCACAGACCGGCTCGCTACCGGTTTGACGATCCCCTCCCGCACCAACGTGCTGACGACCAAATCGATCTCCGCGATCTTATCCTTGCGTTTCTCCGGCGGTTCCTTGGTATCGCAGCGGAGGTACAACTCCTCCACGCCCACGAAGTACGGGTTCTCTTTCAGATTGGCCAGGAAGTCCAGCAACTGATCGAACTTGCCCTTGGCCTTGCACTTGATCTTCAGCACGCGGTACGTGGCGCCCCCGACGCTGAGCCGCTTGCCCAGCAGCGGCGGCTGCAGCTCGGCACTGACACCGGCCTTCTTCAACTGCTCGTACAGCTTCTCGCGAAACAGGGACTTCTGCTTTTCCTCCGGTCCCGGCGTCTCGAACACCGGCACCAGCGACAGCAGGCCGGCCAGCTTGGTCTTGTCCGTCTCGACATCGGCGAGTTTCTTCTTGGCGTCCGCCAGGGCGCTGCGGCTCCGGCTCCAGCGGTCGATGCCCTTCGCACCGTAGGTCAGGACCAGTATGGCGCCGGCCAAGACGAGTCCGACCAGAAGCATGCGCCCTTCGCGTGGGTTCAGTTGTCTCACCATCATCTATCCTTACCGAATCTCCCGCGGCGACGCGCGTCGGCGCGCCGCCACGATCAAGCTCACAGGACCGCGTCCTTCTTCGAGAAGCTCTTGTAGGTGAACGTGATCGTGAATTTGATCCTTCTGGTTTTCGCGTCGACGACCTGGTTCGCCAGGACCACCGTGTCGATCCCTTTGGCCTTTTGCCCGCGCAGGTTCGCCTCGAACTTCCACACCTGCTCCATGCTGGCGGCCTGACCCGTGACCGTCACGACCTGACCTTTCTTGAAGTGCAGCGTGTCCAGCACGACGCCGTCGTTCGAGCCGGCATTGACATCGGCCAGCAGTTGCAGCAGGTCGGGGCGATGACGCGCCACCGTCTTGAGCATTGTCTGATGCTGCCGCTGGGCCTCGAATTCGGGTTTCGCCGCCAGTTCCGTCCAGCGCTGGGCCGCCGCGACATCCGTCCAATACGAGGTCACGATCAGGATCACCAGCACCAGCACGGCGGCCGCTCCTGCCAGCAGGACGTTCCGCCACGCGGAGATCGTTTTCTGCTGCTCCTCCTGCTCAGCGATTCGCTCGAACAGGTTCAGCACGCCGGATGGTTTCTCCAGAGCGAGCAGCGAAAGCCCCAGGGGCGTGCGATACTCGTAGAGCTCCCGCACCGTGAAACCGGCCGGCGTTTTGAGCCGGCGTACGTCGGGTACGCTGGCCCGCGCGGGCAGGTCGGCGGCGTTGAGCGAGGCCACGATGCGGTCGAACGCCGCGCCGCCGTCGGAGAGAACCAGGATGGGCCAGCGCGACGAGCCGTTCCAGCCGAAGGAGCCCAGGATCGTTTTCATGTCCTGAGCGAACCGCTCGACCAGGTGGTTCGCGGGCCCCGGTCCGTCCTGACCCCCGGAGGCGGCGAGGTCGCCCATGGTCGTACCGAGCACGGCGGCGTGCGCCACCTCGCCGTTGTCGACGAGGCACACCTGCGTGTTCTCCTCGCCGACGCTCACCAGTACGGCATGGGGTTCCCGCTCGGAGACGACAACAGGATGCGGCCGGGACGGAAATCGTGGACTTGGCTCGCGAACTTGCGGAGATACTCGCGGCGCGCGGCGGCAATCGTGATCTCGACGTTGCCGTTCGTGGCCGGCATCGTTCGCCACGCCACCTCGATCTGGTCCGTCGGCAACGGCAGCAACGACTCCGCCTGCATGCGGACGATCGCGGCCATCTCCTCCGGGTTGACCGCCGGAGCGGTGATCCGGTAGAACGCCACGCCGGTCGAATCCAGCCCCACCACGGAAGCCGTGTGTCTTCGGTAAGCGCGCTCGCGTCCCTGGGCCTCCGGCGTGAGCCCGCAGGCCGCGGCGAAGGCGGTCCACGTCTGACCGTCCGCGGGCACGCTCCGCGTCCACAGGACCTCGACCACGTTGTCCTGCTTGCGCACCTCGACAGCCTTGAATCGTGCATCGTCCCGGACTGCCGCGAGGATGCCATGCGGCGTTCGTTCGGCTTTAGTCATCAGTAGTTGGCTCCCTGGTACCAGTATAACACCGCGCACGGCGTCTCGCCGCGGTCGACCACACATTCCGTCTGCACCCGTGCGCCGCTGACGTCCGCCGTGGCGGCGCAGCGGATCGTGAAGATATCCGAGCGAACGGTGATCTGCTCGGCAATCGCTTTGAAGCGTGCGACCGTCATGGACTCCTGATTGAGCAAGTCGGCGATGCTCGTGAAACCGGAGGCCAGACTCGACCGATTCGCCATCACCGTTTGCGCGAGCTGCTCCGCCGAGTCATCCCCGCCGAAAAGAGCGACCAGCACTTCCCGGGGCGCGGTGTTGATGTTCACCTTCCCCGGGATCTTCTCCTCGCCGGAAATCGTGATCCGGTCCGCGATCTGCTGAAAGGTCTGCAGATCGATCGGCTCGGCCTGCTCCTGGTTGCCGCCCGTGCCCGGCGACGCCGACTGCGGACTCTGATCGCTGATGAGATCCGCGATGCTCCGGAAGCCGCTGCCGCGGTTGTCGACGATCCATTTGGCCTGTGAACTCTTGATCCCGAGATCGCTGGCGAGCTGTTTCTGGTCGGCCTGGTTGATGTTGATTCTGCGGTTGCCGCTGGCATCGACGTTCTTGTCGTACGAATGACACGTCAGAAACGCGATCCACCCCTGGTCGAGGACGTCGTCGCCATCGTCCAGCGGAGGACTGGCCTCGCCGTCCCTTTCGTTGTAGTCGAGCCAGCCGTCCAGGTTCGTGTCTTCGCCATACAGGAGGTCCTCGGTGACACCTTTGACCCGGAGCAACTCCCGTACCGTCCGCACCGGTCCGTTGCGGATTCGATAGGGGATGGGCAGGGTCTCGTAGTACCCCCCCTCCACGCCCTGCGCCCGCGGCTCGTCGTCCGTATCCCGCCAGTCCAGGAGGGCCTCGGCGATGGACTCTTCCATGTCCGGCAGCGCCAGGAGCTGCTCCTTCGTGACGGTGTTGAGGTTGAGCCGGCCGGCCTCGTCCGTCACCCGGACCGTATACCGGCAGCGCTCCAGCATCGCATCGTTGAAGTCCTCCGCATTGTCGCTCCAGAGGTCCAGCAGGCAATCGCTGTCCCGGAGGTCTTCCGTCAGGACCGCGATCGCGTGCTCGGTGCCGGCGCGGCACGCCCACTTGCAGCGGACCTCGTCGGCGGCACTGGCGGCCATCTTCATGTTGAGCCGACTGGTCTGCCCCACGATGGCGGCGATTGCCGTCATGACGGCGACCATCCACAACACCGCCACCAGCACCAGCCCCTGGTTGTCCTTGCCGATGACCATAACCCGAATTCCGTCGTATGCGTTCTGCCCGGGCCTCCAACGACACCGGGATGTGCCCGACCGGGCCTATCGCGGCCCACTGCTCTTGGAATCGCTCGGTGCCCCGGTGGACGCGGGCGCCGACTCCGCACTCGATCCCGCACTCCCGCCCTGCTGTCCACCCTGGCCTTCCGGCGTCGCGCCGGCCGGCAGAGCGTTGGCCAGAGCCTTACTGAGGCGCGGGAAGCTCACCGTAAACATCTCCACGATCGGATCGCCCCGTCCCGGCGGCAGCGACGCCAACGTAATCTCGATCAGCGCCGGGAGAGACCGCATCTCTTCCGTCCATTCGCTGACCCATTCCGTGCCGTTGAAGAAACGAATCTCGAAGATCCCGAGGCCCTCTGCAATGGGGGTCAGGATACCGCCCGGGTTTCTCTCCTTGTCCGGGTTGGGCCACAGACGCCGGAAGAGCACGGTGGCCTCTTGCTCCAGGGGAGCCTCCGTGTTCTCCTCCTGGTCACGCTGCCCCAGAAAATACTCGACCTCGTAAACATCCCCTTCCGGCTGGTCTGCCCGGGCCTTGGCCCGCCCGGTCATGTAGAACGTCAGGAACGGCGGTCCGCCGGTCTCCGAACCCTGGGAAGCGCCCAGCAGTCTCATATTCTCCGCATTCGCGTCGCGGTACAGGTTGCTCAGGTCGCGCGCCAGCATCTGTGCGGCAAACCGGACCTCGGCCGTGGTTTCCGTCACCCGCTGGACACTCTGGGCGCTGGTGGACAGGGCATTCAACGCACCGACCGCCACCACGGCCAGGAAACCGCTGATCGTGGACGCCACCAGGACCTCCACCAGCGTAAAACCCCGGCCCGATTTCCGAGGACGCAATGAGGGAGGGTGGAAATGTCGGAATGAGGGAATAAGAGAACAAGGGGTAGAGCGGGCCGCGCTCCTTTCCCCCGTATTCCCGTCTTCGATCAGTCCATTCTTCCGTTCTTCCATCATTCCATTCCTCATGGCTGCGGCTGCCCTTCCCCGCCGGCCGTGCCCGCACCCGGTTCCGTGATCGCACCGGACCCGTTCAACATGGTTTGCACGACGAGACGACGCGGCCGGCTCCCCTCCAGCCACATCACCGAAATCGTCACCAGGTAGAGGTTATCGACCTGCTGATACTCCGTGGCCACGCTCCACTGGTAGCCGGGCTCGAACTCCTCGGCCACGCCCTCCATCTGGCCGGCCTCGATGAACTGATCGATCCCCGCGAAATCGATCAGGCTCAACTGCCTTTCCGCCAACGCCGCCGCGGTCTCGTAATGGCGATGCATACGGGTGTTCGACAAGGCATTGGTGCCGATCGCGCCCAGCGTCAGCACCGAGCCGGAGAGAATCATGGTCGCGACCAGCGTCTCGACCAGATTGAAACCGAGCATGGACGATCGCTGATCTTTGACTTTTGATTTTTGATTTGAGGACACGATGCCTTACTCTTTTCAAATCAACAATCAAACTTCAACCTTCGCACTTCATTGGTCCTGCACATCCAGATCCAGGGACCCGGTTTTCACGTCTTCGGCCGCGCCCGCGTAGAGCGTGGCCTTGCCCGTCGCGGCCACAACGGCAATCGCGTAGTGGGTTTTGCCGTCGCCGATCTGCACGACCGCCGATTCCGCCGAGCCGTTGGGGAGAAACACGATCTTCTGCTCCGAATCGCCGGCGTCCGCAGTGCCGTTCATTACGGCTTCCAGCCGCACGTCTTCGAACTGCACCTCACCCTGGAACTCCACGGGCCGGCAGTAGAAATCCTGGACGATGACACGCTCCGTCTGCCCGCCCTCCGGGTCCGCCTCCGTCGTCATCAGCAGAAATCCCTTGTTCTCCGCGTCCAACAACAACTCGTACGGCCGCTGTTTCTCGATTGCCATGATCCGCGCGTACATGGCCATCAGGAGGAATTGCCGGGACGCCCGTTCCACCTGGAGCCGCTTATACGAGCCGACACAATACGTGCCCCCGAGACCACTGACCATCGCGATGATGGCCACCACGAGCAGGATCTCGGTCAGGGTGAAGGCCGGGGCCCGTTTCTGACTTGTGATTTTTGATTTGTGATTTGAGGACACGATGCCTCTCTCTTTCAAATCAGCAATCAACGATCAAGAATCAGACTTCAACATCAATCGTTCGCAATATCGGCATTCTCGCCTTCGCCGCCTTCGGCACCGTCAGCGCCGAAGCTGATCAGGTCGAAGCTCCCGGGATTGTACTGCCCTTCCCGCACATAGAGGTACGGATTCCCCCAGGGATCGAGGAGCTGGCTCTGCTTGAGGTACGGTCCCGCCCACTTTTCTTCCAGCTCGGGCGGCGACATCAACAGGGCTTCCAGACCCCCCTCGGCGTCGTCAGGCAACTGGCCGCAATCGAGCTCGTACTGCTTGAGAGCGTTCTCGATCACCGCCATGCGGGGCTTGGCCAGATCCGCCTTGGCTTTGCCAAGTCGCTTGAAGATCGGGGGGGCCGCAAAACCCGCCAGCATCGAGAGGATCAGGATGACCACCAGCAGCTCGATCAGCGTGAACCCCCGCGACCATCTTTGAGTTACGATTTTTGATTTTCGATTTGGGGCCACGATGCCTCCCTTCTTGAAGATCCACCATCAAACATCAGTCTCTACACGACTCCCCCACCGAGGGACATGGTCACGATGGGCAACAGCGCCGCGGCGATGATGAACCCGATGACCACCGCCAGCAACAGAATCAACACGGCGGGAAAGATGGCCATGAAGCGGCTGATCGCCGCATCCGCGTCCGTGTCGAAGGTATCCGCAGCGTTCAGCAGCAGCTCGTCGAGCTTGCCCGTCTGTTCGCCGATGGCCACAATCTGGATGAGCAGGGGCGGAAAGTACCCGGAGGCCTCCAGCGGGTCCGCCAGGGATTCGCCGCGTTTGACCTTCTCCGCCACCTCATCGATCTGGCGGCCCAGGACTTCGTTGCCCAGCGTATCCCGGACGACGGCCAGGGACTCCAGGATCGTCACCCCGCCCTTGGTCAGCGCGCCCAGGGTCCGGGCAAACCGGCCGACCGCAATGGTCTGCAGGACCGAGCCCAGAACGGGAACCTTCAGCCGAAACGCGTCCCAGTGCAACCGGCCGGCCGTCCGGGTCCACCGGCGCAGGGCATACAGCCCGGCCACGAGCCCGACCAGGACCGCCCATCCGGCGACGCTGGTGAACAAGCCCCGCAGGAAATGGCTGGCGGCCATCAGGATCCGCGTGGGCATCGGCATCGCCACCGTGCCGACGTCCACCGTCCCCAGGATCTTGGGCAGCATGACCGTTACGATCAGCGTGGCGGAGACCATACCCAGACCCAGCAGAAAGATCGGATAGGCCGAGGCCGTCTTCATGTTGGACTTGATCTTTTCTTCCCGGCCGAGAATCATCGCCAGTTGTGTGCTGGTCTGCTCGAGGATGCCGCCGGTTTCGCCCACGCGAATCATCGACAGGTACAGGGGAGTGAACACCGGGTGCTCGGCCATCGCCTCGGACAGGGACATGCCGCCGCTGACCGCCTTGGTGAGGTGCTCAAACATGCGTTTCATGCCGGGCTTGTGCTGTTGCTTACGGAGCAGTTCCAGACAGTTGAGCAGCGGCAGTCCCGCCCGCACGGCCGTGCTCAATTGCGACGTCATGGCATAGATGTCTTTGCTCGAGACACGTCCGCCACCCCAGCCTGGCAGGGACGGCAAGGGGAGGGCCGCCGGCGCCGGCCTGACGGCTTCATGTCCATGGACCTTCTCGATCAGCTCCATGACCAGATGGCCGCGGCCCGTCAGGGTGGCAACCGCGCTGCGGCGGTCCGCCGCATCGACGATGCCGGCCACGTGGGCTCCGGCCCGATCCACTGCCTTGTAAGAAAACTGGCCCAAAGTTCACTCCGCCTCAGGTTGACGTAGTCCGTGATCGCAGGCTCCGCCGGGACGCCGCTGCAAGCGCTCAGTCGTCCTCACCGATCGTCTTGGCGACGCGGAAGATTTCCTCGGGCGTGGTGACTCCCGCCAGTACCTTGCCAATGCCATCCCGCACCATGCCGATATGGTCGGGCGGAGCCTCCCGAACGATCTGGTCCGTGGACGGCCGCGTGGGGATCATCTCCCGCAGGTGTCCGCTGATGCGCAGCAGCTCATAGATGCCCGTACGGCCGATCATACCGGTGTGGTTGCAGTAGTTGCACCCGGCGCCATGGTAGAACCGCGCGTTCGTCGCGTCCCCGACCTCGCCGTTGAGGCTCTTCAAGAGCATTTCATCCGGCTGATACTGTTCCTTGCACCTGGGGCAGATCTTCCGCACCAACCGCTGCCCGATGATCCCCTCGAGCGAGCTGGCGAGCAGGAAGGGCTCGATCCCCATGTCGATCAGGCGCGTGACCGCGCCGGCGGCATCGTTCGTGTGCAGAGTCGAGAAGACCAGGTGGCCGGTCAGGGCCGCCCGGATGGCGATGTCCGCCGTTTCCCGGTCGCGGATTTCGCCGACCATGATGATGTCCGGGTCGTGCCGAAGGATGTGTCGCAGACCGGTGGCGAACGTCAGCCCTCTCTTGACGTTCACCGGCATCTGATTGATGCCCTCCAGTTGATACTCGACCGGGTCCTCGATCGTGATCATCTTCACGCCCGGCGTGTAGATGTGATTCAGCGCCGCGTAGAGAGTCGTCGTCTTGCCCGAGCCCGTCGGACCGGTGACCAGGACAATGCCGTGCGTCTTCTTGAGACACTTGTCGAACCCCGCGAGCGTCGTGGGATTCATGCCGAGATCCTGGAGATGGATCAAGGAGGCCGACCGGTCCAGAAGCCGCAACGCCACCGCTTCGCCCCAGACGGTGGGCACCGTCGAGACGCGGATATCGATCCGGCCCTTCTTGCCAGTAAATTCGATGTGCCCGTCCTGGGGGACAAACCGTTCGGCGATATTCATGTTCGCCATGATCTTGATGCGGGAGATGATGGCCGCGTGCAACCGCTTCGAGGAGGGGCTCTTCTCCACGAGGACGCCGTCGACCCGGTACTTGATTTTGACTTCCCGCTCGAAGGGCTCGATGTGGATATCACTCGCCCGGGCTTCGACCGCCTCGTAGATGATCAGGTTGACCAGGTTCACCAGGGAGGGCTCGCGGGCCAGCTCGTGCAGCTTGGCCGGCGAGAATTCCCCGTTGTCGGAGTCCTCGTCCGCCTGCGTCTCTACCGGCGCCAGGTTGTCCAGCATTCTGGCGACATTGCTGCCATAGAACTTCAGCACGGCGTGCTCGAGTTGACCGGGGTCGGCATAGTACCGCTGGATCAGGCAGCCGGTCACGAGCCGCAGGTCCTCCGTCGCCTGCAACTGAAAAGGATCGATCATGGCCACCGCCAAGCGGCCGTTCTCCCGCCACAGGGGCAGGATGTTGTACTTGCTTACGAGGTCGGCGGGGACGAGTCCTATGATTTCGCCGCCGATAGACACGCTTGCCAGATCGACCTTCTCAATCCCCGCCTGCACCGCAAGTGCTTCACAGAGCTGGGCTTGCGTAATGTACCCCAGCTCGATCAGGATCTGACCGAGTTGCTTGTGTTTGACCTTCTGCTCGGCCAGAGCCACGCCCAGAGCCGCCTCGTCCAGGTAGGCTCTCTCGCAGAGCAACTCGCCCAGCCTCTTCTTGCGAACCGTACTACCTTGTGAGTCTATCCCCATCCCGTAACCTCAATCGGAAGCAACTCCCTATCCGCAACTCGAATCCAGCCAACAGGTTATATACCAGCGAGACAGCATACACGATGTGTCGGCACAATACCACACAAACCGCCCCTCCCCGACTCATATAGTCAGACGCTCGTAAAAGCCGGTTTGTTACAGGAAACTGGATTTTTTGCCGCCCCGCTCGCAGGGCACAGCCGGACGGCCATTGGGGGGCGAACGCCACCGGCGGCGATTAGTCAGCGCCGCACGGCGCGGCCGAAATGGGCATCTTGGCACCCTCACGTCAGGTATTGCCCTACGAGCGGACGGTGAAAAATCAGTTGACAGCCCCAAGTGCTGTTAGGACAATGCGATGCAATGCAGTGCCGTTGCCAGATCAGACCACTACACTACTGGCAGGCGGCTGGGCACAGACGAGTTGATTGAGACATGGGTGTGGGCTCCCGAACCCGGCACGTTGGGTTTGGCGACCCTTCTCACTGGAGGATAGGCACGGATGCTGATGTCCAGGCATGGAGTGGGTGGGGAGCAGAGAAACGCCCATCGTCTGCGGAGGGTCCTTCCGGCGCCCCGCCGGGCTGCAATCCTCACGAATCCCCAAGAGGGAACATTCTTGTCTCCAGCGAAGCGAATGCCCAACCGCTCGCAGCAACCTGCATGCCCTCATCGATGCGCACAGGAGGTGGTGTCATGAAACCGGAGAAAAGGCAGCCCTCGGGGCGTGAGAAAGACGAGGCCTCGATCGAACTGCTGGAGAAGTTGCGCGAGCAGTTGTACTCGTCGAACATCTCCACTGTCCGACAGAGTGCGTTCCACCTGTCGTGGATGCAGGAAGACGGCTTGGACATCCTGCGCGAGGCCCTGCTCCGCGATACGCCCCGGCGTTCGAAGAGCGCGGCTGCCTACGGTCTGCGAAAGATGCGCGGGCGTATGAGGAAACGCGCCGAGGAAACCCTGGTGGAGGGGACGGCCCACCAGGATCCGGCCACCGCCGAGATCAGCCGCAACGCATTAACCGTGCTCAAGAAGGGCAAAGGAGCCGCCAAGCGTCCTGCCCGGCCGCGTCCACGAGGAGGGAAGTTCGAGATCCGGGAAGTCCCCGGCAAGGAACGAGCGCGCCGACCCCTGCCCCAGCAACCTCGCGGCCGACGCCCGGAAGATCGGTCGCCGGGCCGCAGACGCTGAAGGACCTCTCCGGCTTCCGGGATTGACTCCCCGCGGCGAGCAGCGAGACACACGGGCCCCGAAGGAACCATGGTTTTCCCAGTCCGCAGTTGCAGATAACCCGGAGTCTGCCCCTCAGGCGAAACAGGACGAAGCCGCGTCCTGCGGCGCATCCGGAAGCCCACCCGGGAAGTCACCGACGTGGACGGTGGTGATATGGAAATGGGCATCTTTGAAGACCACGTCCGCAATTTCGACGCCACGAATCTGCTGTCGTAGCAGCCGGTTCACGTCGACGTAGAGCCTCGGGTACTCCCAGCGCCCGCCGTGATCCTCGATCTTCAGCGAGGCCAGCATCTTATTGACCAGCCACTCAAACTTGTCGAACAGCCGGTTGGTCACGAGTTGCAGCACGACCTGCCCCCGCTCAAAACCCGCAAACCTGACCCGCACCGGCAGAGAATGCACGAGAGGCAGCG